>CAYMJU010000017.1:0-23948 GCA_964390555.1 uncultured Acidimicrobiales bacterium
CAGTGGCATTTCTCGACTGTGCTAGCAGGCGAGCGAGACCGATCAGACGTCGAACGTTCACCTAGTGGCGCGCGTTCCTAGAGGGCGAGCCGATAGGCGAGCCCTCCAATGTGACAGTGGCATTTCTCGACTGCGCTAGCAGGCGAGCGAGACCGATCAGACGCCGAACGTTCACCTAGTGGCGCGCGTTCCAATGGGGCGAGCCGATAGGCGAGCCCTCCAATGTGACAGTGGCATTTCTCGACTGTGCTAGCAGGCGAGCGAGACCGATCAGACGTCGAACGTTCACCTAGTGGCGCGCGTTCCAAAGTTGCCTTCCGGACGACCGGGGCCCACCCGGCAGCTAGCCTCGGCCTGATGGTTGACCCGATCGTCGAGCGCCCGGCGATGTCGGACTATGGCGTGCCCGAAGGTCCCGACGGGCTGCTCCCCTGGTCCTGGGCCGAGGAGCGTCTGGTGGCCAGCCGGAATTACTGGGTCGTCACGGCGTCGTCGGTCGCTCGGCCGCACGCCATGCCCGTGTGGGGTGTGTGGTTGCCCGATCCCGGCGAGTTCTGGTTCGGTTGCTCGCCCGACGCCCGCAAGGCCAAAAACCTGCGGGACAACCCGGCGATGGTCGTGACCACCGACGACACCGTCGAGGTGGTGTCGATCGAGGGCCGGGCACGCGCCGTCTCGGGTGCCGAAGCCGAACCGGCGATTGCCGCCGTCGTCTTCAAGTACGCGGAACCCGGCGGCGAGGAGCAGATGGCCGAGTTCATGGGGACCCATCCCTGGTTCGCGATGGCCCCCGAGCGGGGCTTCGGGATCATCGAGCGCGAGGAGGACTTCGCCCAGCGCGCGACCCGCTGGCGCTGGGCCTGAGACCGGCGCTTCGCTAGCCGTGCGACGCGGTGGCGGCGGCCAGGCCGAGACCCACGAACAACGTCCCCGATACGTAGCGGCGCATGATCGGCACGGCTCGGCCCCTCAGCAGAACGGGGCGCAACGCGCTGGCGATCAGCGAGTACGACCCGTTGAAGACGGTGGCCAACACCACGAACACGGCACCGAGCACGAGCGACTGCGTGCCGGCGTTGCCCCCATCGGCATCGACGAACTGCGGGAAGATCGACAAGAAGAACAGCGCCGTCTTCGGGTTCAGAGCGTTCACGATGATCCCTTGCCGGAACGCCCGGCGGGCCGACATGCCGGGTTGGTCGGGATCGATGCCGTCGGCCGGCCGCCGGAGCGTCAACGCGCCGGTGACCACGAGGTAGACGACCCCGGCCCACTTCACCACGCTGAACGCCGCGGCCGACGTGGCGATCACCGCCGACAATCCCGCGACGGCCGCCGACACCTGGATCACGTCACCCACCTCGAGGCCGACTACTGCCGCGAGCCCGACCCGCCGACCATCGGCCAGGCTCCGGTTGAGGGTGAACAGAATCGCGGGACCGGGGATCAGCAACAACACGACGGTTGCGGCGACGAACGCACCGAGGGTCGACGTCGAAGGCACCCCGCGACTGTAGGGCCTCCACCGCGGCGCCGGATGGTCGATCATGGAGACATGGAGTCGACCCGGCTCGCCCTCGACAGCATCGTCGACACGACCCGCCGCCTCGAGGCGCGGGTGGCGGACAGGTTCCCCGAGCGCGGCATCCACCGCATCGTTCGGGACCTGGCCGCGCTCGCCGCTGACACGGGCACCCGGCTCGAACGCCTGAACCGGCCCCGGTGGCGGGCTCGTCTGCTCGTCGGCGGTTTCGTGGCGCTCGCGGCCGTGCTCGTGATCGTGGCCGCGACCGTCGCCGACAACACGAGCGTCGACGGGCTCGACGAGTGGCTACAGATCGTCGAGAGCGCGATCCAGGACCTCGTCTTCGTCGGCGCGGCGGGAGTGTTCCTCTACGGTGTCGAAGGGCGCTTGCGCCGCCGCGATGCCCTCGCCGACCTGCACCGGTTGCGATCGCTCGCCCACGTGATCGACATGCATCAGCTCACCAAGGACCCGGAGTCCCTGGCCGCCGGCTACCAGCCGACCGCCAGCTCGCCCGAGCGGGTCATGACGCGGGCCGATCTCGGCCGTTACCTCGACTACTGCTCCGAGATGCTGTCGCTCACGAGCAAGCTGGCCGCGCTCTATTCGCAGCAATCGACCGACCCGGTGGTCCTGGGGGCCGTCCGCGAGATCCAAGAGCTGACCCTCGGCCTGTCCGCCAAGATCTGGCAAAAGCTCACCATCCTCGACGCAAGCGCTGAATGACGTTGCTGGTCTGCGTTCAGCGCAAGCGCTGAACGGCGTTGCTGGTCCGCGTTCAGCGCAAGCGCTGAACGACCATGGCCAGGCCTTGGCCGCCGCCGACGCACATCGACTCGACGCCCCACTCGAGGTCGGCGTCGTCGAGGCCGTTGAGCAGCGTGGTCATGATCCGGGCCCCGGTCATGCCGAACGGGTGGCCGAGGGCGATGGCCCCTCCGTTGACGTTCAGTCGGTCCAGCGGGATGCCGAGCTCGTCGGCCGACGGCACGACCTGAGCGGCGAAGGCCTCGTTGATCTCGAAGCGGTCGATGTCGGCCACGGTCATGCCAGCCCGCTTCAGAGCGAGCTTGATCGCCTCGACCGGGCCGAGACCCATGATCTCGGGACTGAGGGCGGTGACCCCGGTCGCCACAACCCGCGCCAGCGGCGTGATGCCGAGGTCGCGGGCGCGGGTGTCACTCATCACGACGACCGCCGCCGCGCCGTCGTTGAGTGGGCACGCATTCCCGGCGGTCACGGTGCCGTCGGGGCGGAACACCGGCTTGAGGCCCGACAGCGATTCGACGGTCGTACCCTCGCGGATACCGTCGTCGGTGGACACCACGGTGCCATCGAGAAGCGTGTACGGCGAGATCTCCCGCTCGAAGAAGCCACGTTTCTGCGCCGCTTCGGCCCGGTTCTGCGACAAGCACGCGAACTCGTCCTGGCGCTGGCGGCTGACGTTCTTGTACTGGGCCACGTTCTCGGCCGTCTGACCCATGGCGATGTAGATGTCGGGCAGGCCGGCGAGCGGACCCCACGCGGACGTACCCCCACCGGTTCGGCCGTCCGTGCGGGCCTGGGCGTCGGCGAACTTGGCGTTCTTGGGACCGCCGTCGGCCATGCCGAGCATGAACCGGCTGGCGGTCTCGACGCCACCGGCGACGATCACGTCGTGCTCGCCGGCCTTGATGGCGTGGGCGGCCTGGCGGATGGCCTGGAGCGACGACGAGCAGTACCGGTTGACGGTCACGCCAGGGGCATCGAGGCCGGCGAGTAGCGCCGACACGCGGGCGATGTTGTAGCCGGACTCGCCGCCCGGCTGGCCGCAACCCCAGATGACGTCCTCGACGTCGGCCGAACCGATCGCCCCCACCTTGGCGAGCGCCTCGGTGATCGCGAACGCCGACAGATCGTCGGGTCGGGCCTCGGCCAGCGAGCCCTTGACGGCTCGGCCGATCGGCGTGCGGGCGGTGGCGACGATCACTGCTTCAGGCATGCAGATGTTCTATCGCTCCCCCTTGCCGAATAACGCGAATTCGCCTACGGCTGAGGTAGGCGAATTCGCGTTATTCGCTGGTCTCGGGAAGCGCTAGATGAGCGATGCCGTGGCGGTGTCGCGGCCGGAGCGGAGCACGGTGCCGGGGCGGGCATCGGTATAGGCCCCGTCGGCCACGATCTCGACGCCGTTGCACAACACCGACCGGATGCCGGTGGCCTCGGCGTAGAGCCGCGCGATCCCGCCGGGCAGGTCATAGCGCATCGACAGCGGGTCCGAGCCGATGGCGGTCTCGTCGACGATGACGACGTCGCCGTGGAAGCCCGGCGCCAGGCGGCCGCGGTCGCGGAGACCGTACAGATCGGCCGGGACCTGGGTGAGCAGGTGCACGGCCTCCTCGAGCGAGATGAGCTCGTGCTCGCGCACGGCGCCGGCCAGCAATCGGGTGGTGTAGTTGAAGGTGCCGAACAAGTCGAGGTGGGCACCGGCGTCGGACGCACCGATCACCGCCCGACCGTCGCGCCAGACGCCGATGCGCGCCTCCCAGTCGGCCCGGCTCTGCTCCGGGTCGCCACGACCGAACGACGTGAGCAACTCGTCGGCGAGTGCGATGTCGAGCAGCGCGTCGAACGGGTCGACACCGAGCTCGGCGGCGATGTCGCCGACCTCGCGGTTCCGGAAGCGCTCGTTCTGGGGGTCCTTCACGTCGAAGATCGTGTACCCGTCCCACTTGGACATGCCGCGCAGTGGCCCGGGCTCGGACTTGGCGAGGGCGTCGAGGCGTCGACGCTCGGCCGGGTCGGCCAGGCGCCGCATCTTCTCGGCTCGGGGCAGGAGCATTACCTCCTCCCAGTCGGGGAGGGCGTCGAGCACGAAGCCGCTCGCGAAGCTGAGCCGCAGACCGAACCCCATCGGCACGGTGAGGGCGACAACCTTGCCGCCCTTGGCCCGGGCCACGTCGCCGGCCTTGAGCTGGTGGTAGGCGTGTTCGACGTTGGCCGCGTTCACCGAGAGCACGTTCCAGTTCAGCTGACGTCCCGCCGCGACCGACATGTCGGCCATCAGGTCGAAGTGCTGCTGCTCCATCGGCCCGACCGTCGGGATGAACTCGAGCGATGTGCCGGCGTGGCGGTTCACGACCCGGCACAGCTCGATGACCTCGGCGCGGCTGGCGTAGCGGCTCGGCACCATGTGGCCGTCGGCGTCGTTGTGCGTTCGCGCCCACGACGACGAGAAGCCGAGGCCGCCGGCGGCCAGGCCGTCGTCGAGCAGGCGGCTCATCGCGGCGAGCTCGTCGGCGGTCGCCTCGCGCTCGTGGGCGGCTTCGCCCATCACGACGCGCCGGATGGCCGAGTGGCCGACCATGAACCCGAGGTTGATCGTGGGGTCGCGCCGCTGGACCGCGTCGAGGTATTCGCCGGTCGTGGTCCACTCACCCCACGGCACACCGATCTCGAGCGACTCGAGCGGCATGCCCTCGACCCGCGCCAGCATGCGCTTCAGGTACTCGCCGTCGGCGGGGTCCGCGGAAAGTGGTGCGATCGTGAAGCCGCAATTGCCCGCCAAGGCTGTGGTGACGCCGTGCAGCGGCGACGGGCCGACGGTCGGATCCCAGAACACCTGGGCGTCGATGTGGGTGTGGACGTCGACGAACCCCGGGCACACGGCGGCTCCCGAGGCGTCGATCGTCTGCCTGGTGTCGGCCGGATCGGGAACGTCGCCGACGGCGACGACGCGGCCGTCAGCGATGGCCACGTCGCCGGAGCGTCGTGGCGCGCCGGTCCCGTCGATGATGTCGCCGCCGCGAATGACCACGTCGTACATCGCTGCCTCCTCGATCGGAAATCTGGTGGCGACACTACTTCGTCCCCGCGGGAGGCCCTCAGTTACGATCCTGGTCGTGATCGATATCCCCCGCATCATCTCCGTCGACGACCACGTCGTCGAACCGCCGAACGTCTGGACCGATCGGCTGCCCGCCAAGTGGCGAGACCGCGGCCCGCGAGTCGAGCGGGACACGGCGGCGTTCGTGTTCGTCGGCGGCACGTTCACCTACGAGAAGGGCCGGGCCGGCGACGCCCTCTGCGACTGGTGGATCTACGACGACCTCGTCTACCCGTCGCCCCGGTTGTCGGCGGCGGCCGGGTTCGACCGCAGCGAGGTGACCGTCGTGCCGATCACCTTCGACGAGATGCGGCCGGGGTGCTGGCAGGTCGAGGCCCGCATCGATGACATGGAGATGAACCACATGTCGGCGTCGCTGTGCTTCCCGACGTTCGCCCGGTTCTGCGGGCAGACCTTCGCCGAGCGCGCCGACAAGGAGCTGGCCGACCTGTGCGTGAAGGCCTACAACGACTGGATGATCGACGAGTGGTGCGGCGAGTCGCGCGGCCGGCTCGTCCCGCTGTGCCTCATCCAACTGTGGGATCCGCGTCTGGCGGCCGCGGAGGTGCGGCGCGTCGCCGATCGGGGCGTACGGGCCATCGCCTTCTCCGAGAACCCCTTCCACCTCGGACTGCCGTCCATGCACGACTCCGGTCGACACTGGGACCCGCTGCTCGCTTCGTGCGAGGAGAGCGGCGTGGTCATCAACATGCACATCGGCTCGTCGTCGAAGATGCCGTCGACGTCGGCCGACGCGCCACCACTCATCGGGTCGGCGCTCACCTTCGTCAATTCGATGGGGTCGATGCTCGACTGGATCATGTCGGGCGTGTTCGACCGCTTTCCTCGGCTGAAGATCGCCTACAGCGAGGGCCAGGTCGGCTGGATGCCCTACCTGCTCGAGCGGGCCGACAAGGTCTGGGAGGACAACCGGGCCTGGGGCAACGTGAAGATCGAGCGGCCCCCATCGACCTACGTGAAGGATCACATCTGGGGGTGCATCTTCGACGACGAGCACGGGCTCGCGAACCGCGACGTGATCGGCATGTCCCAGATCTGCTTCGAGACCGACTATCCGCATTCCGACAGCACGTGGCCGCACAGCCGCGCGACGGCGGCCAAGATCTGCCAGACCGCCGGACTGTCCGACGACGAGACCTACCTGCTGATTCGCGGCAACGCCATCGCGCTGTACGACCTCGATGTCGAGACGCTGCCGGACTGCTCCGACCGCGACCGCGCGTTCGCGGCCTCCCTGAAGAACGCCCCGAAAGGTTGACGTCGATGTCGAGCTACACCGGATTCTCGCCCGATCGCGAGTGGAAGATGCTGATCGACGGCGAGTGGGTCGCCGGCGCGAGCGGCACCTACGACATCGTCGACCCGAACACGACCGAGGTCGTGGGCCGGGCACCCGAGGCCAGCCGCCAGCAGGCGCTCGACGCCGCGGCGTCGTGCCGCCAGGCGCTTGCGGGCTGGAGCCGCACGACCTCGGCCGAGCGGGCGGCGCTGCTGACCCGCCTCTGTGAGGTGCTCGAGCGGGTCTCACCCGATTGGGTGAACCTGGTCCAGGCCGAGACCGGCGCCACGATCAATGTCACTCGCACCATGCAGGTGTCGGGCACTTTCATCGACCGGTTCCGCTACTACAGCCGCCCCTTCGACCTCGACCAGGGGCTCAAGCCCTACGGCGCCCCGGCTACTGCGTTGAACCCGGCCGGTCTCGTCGGCGCGGTCGCCGTGCGCCAACCGGTCGGCGTGGTGGCGTGCATCACGCCGTACAACTTCCCGCTCACCAACGTGGCGGGCAAGCTCGCACCCGCGCTGTCCATGGGCAACACGGTCGTGATCAAGCCGGCGCCGCAGGACCCGCTCGGGACGTTGCTGCTCGGCGAGGCGATCGTCGAGGCGGGCTTCCCGCCCGGCGTGATCAACATCGTCACCGGGTCGGGTCCCGACACCGGCGCCGCTCTCGTCGACACCACCGACGTCGACATGATCAGCTTCACCGGCTCGTCACTCATCGGGGCCCGGATCTATGAGAGCGCGGGCAAGACGATGAAGCGGCTGCTCATGGAGCTCGGCGGCAAGGGTGCCCTGATCATGACCGAAGACGCGAACGTGCAGTCCGCGGTGAGCGGCATCGCGTCGGTGTGGGGCTTTCACTCGGGCCAGATCTGCACGGCGCCCACGCGCGTGATCTGTCACCGGAGCCTCTATGACCAGACCGTCACCGCGCTGAGCCAGGTGGCCGGGATGCTCACTATCGGCGACGCCCGCGAGACCACCACCGTCGTGGGCCCGCTGATCACCGCGACCCAGCGTGACCGCGTCGAGGGGATGATCGCCGGCGCCAAGAGCGACGGTGCGACTGTCGTGGTCGGCGGCGAGCGCCCCGACCGCACCGGTTACTTCGTGGCACCCACCCTGCTCGCCGACGTCACACCGGCCATGCATTGCGTGCGCGAGGAGTTCTTCGGCCCCGTGGTCGCGATCTTGCCCCACGACGGCGACGACGAGGCGGTGGCGCTGGCGAACGACAGCGACTACGGACTGTTCAGCTACGTGTATGCCGGCGACTTCGCCCGAGCCAACGCCATCGGCCGCCGGGTCCGCAGCGGTTGCGTGGCCCTCAACAGCGTGGCCCCGCACATGGAAGCGCCGTTCGGCGGGTTCAAGATGTCCGGCGTCGGTCGCGACCGCGGGGTTTTTGGCCTCGAGGCGTACAGCGAGCTGCAATCGATCTCCTGGCAGGCATGAGACTTTCCTTGACAGCATCGTCATGAAGCGCTAAGGGGCATCGACCCATCTCTTTTGAAGATGGCACCTAACGGTAACAATCATCGACGGAAGCCTGTTCATGGCGCGCCGATTTTCCTAGAGTCGGGGCCTGGCAGCCAGCATCGGGAGACCACGTGTGGCGCGACACGTGACCCCTTCGCCACCGGGAGGACAGAAATGACGATGCTCGACGAGCCCGAGGTTCGGGTGTATGTCACCAGCACGTCGTGGATGGAGCAGGGCTCCTGTCGAGGTCGAAGCGAGCTGTTCTTCGCTCCCTTCGCCGAACGACCCGAAGCGAGAGTTCGTCGCGAAGCCCAGGCCCGCGGCATCTGCCTCTCGTGCCCCGCGGTCGGTATGTGCCGGGACTACGCCCGCGACAACCGAGAGCTCGGGTTCTGGGGTGCCGAGAGCGAGGCCGAGCGCGCCGCCGCCGGATTCGCGCCGACGACCCCGATCATCGGTCGGCGCCGGGTGGCCGAGCAGCGCGCCGCCGCGGCCCTGTTGAACCACGCCTGACCGTCAAGCCGTGCCGCATTGCTCGGCGCGCAGCCGCGCCGTGCGGTGCATGGGATCGGTGTCGAACGCCGGGATCACGTGGCGGCCGAACGTCTCGACCGCCTCGATCGCCACCTCGACGGGCATGGTCGTCGACAACATCCCGAACACGATCTGGTCTGCGCCCGCCGCCTGATAAGCCTCGATCGCCCGGGCCGCGTCGTCGGGATCGCCGATGCAGCTGATGCCCGCGGCGTTGGCCGCTTCGAGCCCGGCGAGCGTCGGCTCGCGGACGAGTTCGGGCCACACCGGCAAGCCGGCAGGTTTGGGGAACGTGTCGAGGTAGCGGAACACCAGACTGTTCTGGTAACCGCTCGTGATGTCGGTGGCGATGGATCGGGCGCGGTGGCCGTCCTCGAGGCACAGCATCTGGGTGGTCACCATGATGTTGTCGTTGACGTAGCCACCGACCGGATCGGTGCAGTTCTGGATCTCGGTCTTGTAGGCGTCGATCAACGGCTTGAGCGTCTCGGGCGTGCCGAGGGTGAAGCACAGCACGCCGAGGCCGAGCTCGGCTGCCTTCTTGAAGGTGCCGGGCGACCCGGCCGCCACCCACATGGGAGGGTGCGGGTCGGTGTACGGCTTGGGCAACACCCGGCGCGGTGGCGACGAGAAGAACCGGCCCTGGTAGCTGTACTCGCCGTCGCGCCACATCTTGGGCAGCTCGCGCACCACCTCGTCGAACATCTCGCGGGTGAGTTCGGGGTCGTCGATCCCGAATCCTGTCTGCTCGATCGTCGATGATCCCCGACCCATGCCGAGCTCGAACCGGCCCTCCGACAGGTGGTCGAGCACGGCGACCCGCTCGGCGATCCGCAACGGGTGGTTTACCGGTGGCGTGATGTTGAAGATACCGGAGCCGACGTGGATGCGCGAGGTGCGCCCGGCGATGTAGCCGAGGAAGGACTCGTTGGCCGACAGGTGCGAGTACTCGTCGAGGAAGTGGTGCTCGGTGGCCCAGGTGTACTTGAAGCCGGCTCGGTCAGCCGCCAGGGTCCAGTTGACCTCGTCCATGAACCGCCGGTGTTCGGCACCCGGGCCCCACTCGTCGCGCAAACTATGGGGCAGGTACAAGCTGTTGAAGATCCCGAATTCCATGGCGGCGCACCGTAGCGGACTGCGCAGGCTCAGTCGGCGAACGCGGCCCAGGGGATGAGCTTCGGGAGCACGATCACGCCGAGTCCACCGATCGCAGACGCCAGCAGGATCGGCGGCCAGGCGGCGGCTTCGGGCAGCGTCAGCTCGAAGTAGTCCCGGAGCGGCTCGATGGCCATGACCAAGACATACGACGCTCCCATTGCCGCGGCCAGCCCGATCTTCCACGGGCGCAGCGGCCGGCTGACCATCATGAGGATGACCAAGCCGATGAACAGCAACGTGATCGTCGCCGCCGTGCGAGCGTCGCTCAGCTCCTCGGGCAGGTCGCTCTGGGAGCGCACGATCTCATAGGACACGAACGCCGCGATCGCCGCGACGATGCCCGCGGGTATCGAGAACCGGAGGACCCGGTCGAGGAACCCGGTGCGCACCAGCTGGGTGTTGGGCGCGAGGGCCAAGAAGAAGCCCGGCAGGCCGATCGAGAACGTGCCGATCAGGCTGAGCTGTCGGGGCAAGAACGGGTAGTCGTGGCCGACGGCGGCGACGAGCAACGTGAGCAGCACGGCGTAGACCGTCTTGCTGAGGAACAGGTTGGCGACGCGCTCGATGTTGTTGATCACCCGGCGACCCTCGTCGAGGACACGCGGGAGGGTGGCGAACTTGTTGTCGAGGAGCACGAGCTGGGCGACAGCCCGCGTCGATGAGCTGCCCGATCCCATGGCGATCCCCATGTCGCTGTCCTTCAGCGCCAGCACGTCATTGACGCCGTCGCCGGTCATGGCCACAACTCGCCCTCGGCTCTGGAGGGCACCGACCATGGCTCGCTTCTGATGTGGCGTGACTCGGCCGAAGACGGCCTGGCCTTCGAGCAGATCAGCGAGGGCCTCGGGGTCCTCGGGCAGGTCGCGGGCGTCGAAGCCCCTCTCGGCGTTGGGGACTCCGGCGCGGCGGGCGACGGCGGCGACGGTCTGGGGATGGTCGCCGCTGATCACCTTGAGATCGACGCCCTGGTCGCGGAAGAAGGCGAGGATCTCTGGGACGTCGGACTTGACGGTGTCTTCGAGCAGCACGAGGGCCATCGGTGTGCGCTGGTCGGGAAGCGAGTCGCCGGTGTACGGCCCGTCGCTGTGAGTCAGGAGCAGTACCCGCCGACCCTCCTCGGCGTGCTCGCCCACGCGGCGGCGGTTGGAGTCGTCGTCGGCGTCGAACAAGATGTCGGGGGCCCCGAGGTAGAACGAGCCCCGCCCGTCGAACCGAGCGCCGGCCCACTTGCGCGCCGACGAGAACGGGGTCACGCGATCGGCGTCCCAGCCGGCAGGCGCCAGATAGGTGGCGGCGATGGCGGCGAGGGTCGCGTTGGGGCTGGGGTCGGTCGCGGCCATCGCCCCGAGCGCCGCAAAGACCGCGGCGTCGTCGACGCCGTCGAGCACCTCGATGCCGCCGAGGGAGATCTCGCCGGTCGTGATCGTCCCGGTCTTGTCGAGGCAAAGCGTGTCGACGCGGGCCAACAGCTCGACGGACACCAGTTCCTTGGCGAGCGCCTGGCGCCGGGCCAGGGCGATCACCCCGGTCATGAACGCCAGGCTGGTGAGCAGCACCAGGCCTTCGGGAACCATGGCGACGGCGGCGGCAACCGTGTCGCGCATGGCGTCTTGCCACCGGTCGAGCTTGCTGAACAAGCGGATGGCGAGGATGATCGCGACGGGCGGGATGACGATCATCATCCAGCGCAGGATGCTGTTGATGCCGGTACGAAGCTCGCTGTTGCTCAGCCGGAACTTCCGCGCTTCTTCGGACAAGGCCGCGGCGAAGCTCTCGGCGCCGATCCGGGTCGCCCGGTAGTAGCCCGATCCGGCCGAAACGAAGCTGCCCGACAGCACCGGATCGCCGGGCACCTTGTCGATGGGCTCGGATTCGCCGGTGAGCAGCGACTCGTCGATCTCGAGGCCCCGCCCCTCCACGACCTCACCGTCGACGACGATCTGGTCGCCGGGTTCCACGAGCAGGAGATCGTCGGCGACGACCAAACTGACGCCGACCTCGCGGGCTTCACCGTCGCGCACGACCCGGGCCTTGGGCGCGCTCAGCACCTCGAGCTCACGGAGCGTCGACCGGGCGCGCAGCTCTTGGTAGATGCCGATGAAGATGTTGGCGACCGCCACGCCAGCGAACAGCACGTCGCCGAACGAGCCGGCGATCAGGACGAGCACGAACAGCACGCCCACGATGAGGTTGAGCGGCGTGAAGACGTTCGCTCGGACGATCTCGCCGAGCGTCCGCACGGGCGCGTCGGGCACGGCGTTGACCCGGCCGTCTCGGACCCGCTCGTCGACCTCGGCCGCGCTGAGGCCGAGCAGCGCCGGTTCGGTCACCGCCATGGCGCCGCCGAATCATCGAATCGGTACTCGTTGTCGTACATCTCGATGCGGTGCCTTGCGCCCGGGGCTGTGGGATCCCAGGTCGGGTACCCGGCGTCGCCGTCCCACATGGTCACCACGTGGCCGTCGAGGCTGCCGAGGTGGGTCTCGTAGAACCTCGGTTCGCGAGCGGCGAACCCGGCGAGCGCCGCAGCCGCGTCGGTGTACTCGCTCAGGTAGTGCAAGGTGACCCAGGTCGGTGGTGCGAGCTCGACCTCGAGGGCGTCGCGGCGGCGCAGGGCGTCGGCCGGTGACATCCAGGCGTGCTCGTGGATCTCGCCCCCGTCGATCACGACGGTCTCACCCGTAGCCGGCGCAAGGAAGAACCACGTCGCGAACCGCTTGGGTGACACCGGCGGCGGCGTCCAGTGCGAGAACCACACGAGGTTGTCGGGGTCGACGGTGATGGCGGCCTCCTCGAGCGCCTCGCGCACAGCGGCGCGCCGGGCGGCCGTGGTGAGCTCGCCGGTGTCGCCGAAGTCCCCGTCGTCGATGCGACCACCGGGGAACACCCACATCCCCCCGAACGCCAACTTGGAGTTCCGCTTGAGCATGAGGGTCTCGATCCCGTCGATGCTGTCGCGGAGCACCACCACCGTCGCCGCGGGCTCGGCCGGCTGCTCGCCATGCTCGGCCAACAGATCGGCCCACCTCTGGAATCGCTCAGCGTCTCGGCTCACGGCATGAGACCCTACCGGTCGGTGGGTCCGCCACCCCCGAGCGCCCATCAGCCCGAGCGCCCCATCAGCCCGAGCACGCCGTTAGTACGTGGGCGTGGGGTTCCGGCCGGCGTCGATGTCGTGATGGCGGATCACCGCCCGTCCCGGCGTGTCGGGGTGGGTGAACACCCAGAACCGGTTGGCTTTGACGGCATCGACGACAGCCGCGGCTGCGACCGACGGTTCGATGCCGGCGACCCCGATGATCTCGCGGAGCGGAGCGATCGTCGCCCCGTGCCCAGGGCCGAGGTCGAGGCCGACCGGCGCGTTTCGTTCGGACTCGAATATCGCGGTGCGAACCAGCGACGGGCACAGGCAGCTCACGCCGACGCCGGTGCCTTCGAGCTCGCGGTAGAGCGTCTCGCTGAGACCCACCACCGCGTGCTTGCTGGCGCAGTAGGCGGCGAGCATCGGAGTGGTGACGAGCCCGGCTTCCGAAGCGGTGTTGACCACGTGACCGGACCCGGCGGCAACCAGTCGCGGGGCGAAGGCCCGCACGCCGTTGGCGACGCCGTGCACGTTCACGTCGAACACCCAGCGCCACTCGTCGGCGGTGCTGGTGAGGATCGGGCCGGCGGGCGCGACGCCGGCGTTGTTGCAGACCAGATATGTCGGGCCATGAGCTGATTCGGCTCGGTCCGCAAGTCGCCGAACATCGGCGAAGTCGGTGACGTCGACCAGCACCGCAGTGACGTGGGCTCCGGCGCTTTCGAGCCGCTCGGCCGCCGCGACGAGGGTCGGCTCGTCGATGTCGGCCATCACGACGGCCATGCCTTGGGCGACAAAGGCCTCGGTCATCGCCAGGCCGATACCGCTGGCGGCGCCGGTCACGACCGCGTTCTTGCCGGTCAGGTCGGATCGGCTGGTCATGATGAGGCGGGCTCGAAGCTGCGGTCGCTGAAGTACGAGCTCTCCTCGATGAGCCGCTTGCTCTTCCAGCCGTCAGCGGTGCGAACGAAGTCGTGGTTGTAGTACCCGCCGCAGAACCAGGTGCGGCCGTCGGGCATGCCCATCGGGTTGTGGAACATGGCCCGAACGGTCGCGGTGTCGCCGTCGACCTGGGCGTCGATGTTGGCGACGAGGTGCTGGGTCATCGGGAAGTTTGCCAGCGCCGACTCGAGCCACAGCGCCACGGTCTCGCGGTCACCGTCGATCCCGCCCGCGGACCGGTAGTCGACGTAGGCGTCGTCGGTGAACAGCGTGCGCCACCTCGCCCAGTCCTTTCCATCAACTGAGCCGGCGTAGGCGGTGAACCAGTCGGTGAGTTCGAGACGGTCGGCGATCATTTGCATGTCCATGGCTGGTCCTAGCGAAGGGGAAGGCGACGAACAGTATCGGTTACGCTCGCCCCGTGACCGAAGCGAAGCGACCTGGCTGGAGCGTCCGGGAGCGGGCACACCGCGACACCGCGTTGGTGTTCGGAACGCACTTCGCCGGTCCCGGGTGTGGTCGGGTGAGGACCGACGGCGCCCGCTGGTGGTTCGAAGCGGACTGTTGAGTGCTCGAACCTGACGAGGTGTTCGCGGTCAACGAGAGCGATCCCGATGCGGCGCTGGCCGCGGTGGCCGCGGTCTTGGCCGCCGGCGACGCCAGTTGGGTGAACCTGGTGCCCGAGATCGACGGCGAGATCGACCAACCGCCGAGCCTGGTGCGGATCTTCAGCGCTCGGGGGCCAGAGGTCCCCGTGATCACCGTGGTCGGCCCCAGCGCCGGACGCAATCCAAAGCCGGCGTCGTTCGGGCTCGAGCACGCCGGTGGCCAGCGGGCCGTCGCGACGCTGCGCGAGGCTGGCGTCCGCGCCCCGGCGAACTGGACGTTGCGCCAGGATCACCCGCGGCGTGGGTTGGTGATCGAACTGCCTGCCGACGCCGCTGCTGCGGACGTGCTCACGTTCGGGTGGGCGGCGGCCCGGGTGCTCAGCTCGCAGGCCCTCCCGGTCCGCTGGCTCGTCGCTCGTCACCGTCGTCGCTGACGGCGTCGTTCCAGAAGGCATCGCCCTCGGCGGCGGTGGCGTGACGGGCCTCGGCCCGGACGGTGCGGGCGACGTGATCGGACAACTGGCGGATCAGGTCGGCGAAGAACGGATCGGCTCGGTCGTGGTCGACGGGTATCGGCGTCGGGTGGCGAATCTCGCCGAGGTCGATGGCGAGTGCGATATCGAAGTCGGCGTCGTCGCGGCCGTCAGCGAGGTGGGTGTCGTCCCGGTCGGCGTCGTCCCAGTTGGTGTCATCGGTGTCGGTGTCGTCCCGGTCGGCCTTGTCCCGGTCGGCCTTGTCCCAGTCGGTGTCGGCCCAGTCGGTGTTGTCGCCATCCGATGGTTCATCGGTGGCCGGCTCCGCAGGCGACGTGTCCTCGATGGATCCGCCGGCAGATCCGCCGGCAGATCCGTTGGCGACGTCGTTGACGGTCGGGACGAGGCTCAAGTGAGGGCGGGGCCCGTCGGGGGGATCGGCGGCGATGCGCCGACGTTGACCATCGACGTGTTCGAGCGCCTCCCAGTCGGCGGGGTCGAAGGTCCCGGCCAAGCTCCACTCCGTGCGGGGGGCCGTGCGCGCCTCGACCGGCTCCCAGCCGTCGCCGCGGTCGATCGTCAAGAAGCGGATCCAGCGCGGCCGGCGGCCCGAACCGTTGGCCAGGCGATCGAGCGCCAGAACGACGATCGAGAACCCGCACCAGCCAATGATCGTCACCAAGGCGAGATCCCCGGACGTCACCGCGGCCACTGGGTCCTCAGGGGTCGGTGTCGGCCGGGCTCAGTCATGGCTGCTGGGGGCGGCGCGCCCCCAGACCCCAGCGGCACTCGCTCGCTGCGCTTCGCTCATCGGTCCCCCCGGCGCCACTCGGTGGCGATCAGCGAGAACGTGCCGGCGAAGTCGATGAACGCCGTGGTGTCCTCTCTGACCGCTTCGGCGCTGCCGGGACCGGTGTAGAAACGGTCGAGGTAGTCGTCGGCCGACGTGAACCAGAGCTGCGAGATGCCGTCGGTCGGTGGGCCGCCAGTCAACAGCTCGTCGACGTCGTCCTGAACGTACGTGTCGATGCCCGCGTGGTGGACCTTGGCGACGTCGACATGGTTGCGGTAGCGGGCTCGGAAGCTCGCGGCGGTGAGGTCGTCGCGCCGCTTCACGAACGAGACCTGCTTCACCCCGGGGGTTGCACCGCGGTCATCTGCGGCGCCGATGCGGTCCCACGCCGCGTGCTCGGTCACCGCGAAACCTCGGACCTCCGAGGTGAGGGGCGTTAGATCGGCCGCGGTTGCCGAGCAGCTGCGGTCGTGTACGACGGCGTGCCACCGGGGCGGGCCGGCGCTGGCGCTGCGCATGCCGCGCTGAACTAGCAGGTTCTGATCGTCGCCGACGACGTCGATCGAAGCGCCGGCGTCCACCGCCGCCGCCAGGTCGCCGATCCACGTGTCCGGGTCGGCGCCAGAGGGTCGAGCCACCAGCCACACGTGCGCCCGTCGGATCATGCTCCGACGGTAGCGGGTGCGGCGGCGACAATCAGTGAAGGGACTTGTTGTCGAGCTCGTGGAGGCGCCGCACGGCCGCAACCAGGATCTTCTTGGCCAGCTTGGGGCTGGCGTCGAGTAGCGACGAGAACTCCCGCCGGTTCAATGCGTCGACGACCATCGGCGTGTCGGCCACCACGGTGGCGGTGCGCGGGACCCCGGCCAGCACGGCCAGTTCGCCGAAGAAATCGCCCGGGCCGAGGGTGGCGACCTTGCGGCCCTTGCGTCGAACCGTCGCGGTGCCCTCGACGATGATCAAGAATTCGCGGCCGGGCTCGCCCTCGCGCACCAGTTCCTTGCCGGCCTTCACCGAAACCGGTGTGACGAGCCTCGACACCGCCTTCAGCTCCTTGGGGCTGAGTTCGGAGAAGATCCCGACATTCCCCAGCGCCGTCTGACGCCCCTCGTCTTTGCTCATCGGCCGTGCTCCCATCGTTGCGGTAGGTGCGTCGACACCCGCCGACGTTTTAGCGCATCGCGGCGCAGCCTGCCCGGCTGCGGCACCACGTCACCCGGCGTAGCATCGGCCTCCGCACGATCACAGGAGCGCGCCGATGGCCGAAGTCGATGTTATTGGGTTCTGGCAGATCGCCGTGTCCGACCCCGGCCATGTCGCGGTGGTCGACCCGGAGCACAACGAGGTCACCTACGGCGAGCTGGCCGCGCTCACCAACCAGATCGTGCACGGGTTGCGGGCGCTCGGGCTGTCGGCCGGCGACCAGGTGACGACGGTGCTGCCCAACCGGATCGAGCAACTCGCCGTGTGCCTGGCCTGCTTCCAGGGCGGCTTCTACGTCACCACCGTGAATTGGCATCTCGTCGGGCCCGAGATCGCGTACATCGTCAACGACAGCGAGACCAAGGCTTTCATCGTCGACGAGCGGTTTTCCGCCGAGGCGGGGCGGGTGCTGCCCGAGACGTCGATCCCCGCCGCGAACCGTTTCGCCCTCGGGACCGTGCCCGGGTTCCGCCCCTTCGCCGAGCTGATCGACGGCCAGCCCAGCACCCGGCCCGGCGACCTCACGACCGGGTCGTACATGTTCTACACCTCCGGCACCACCGGCCGGCCCAAGGGTGTCAGGCGGCCCCTGACCGGTGTCCACCCCGACGAGTCCGGCGGTGCGAGCGGCGGGCTGTTCATGTTGTTCGGAATGATGCCCCACGACGACAACGTCCACATCACGCAGGCGCCGCTGTACCACACCGCGGTCAACAACTGGGCCACTACGTCGCTGCACCTCGGCCACACCGTGGTGCTCATGGACCGCTGGACCCCCGAGGGTGCGCTCGAGCGAATCGACCGGTACCGGGTCACCCAGAGCCACATGGTCCCGACGATGTTCCACCGCCTGCTCGCCCTACCCGACGAGGTCAAGGCCCGCTACGACGTGTCGTCGCTGCGGCGCATGATCCACGCCGCGGCCCCGTGTCCCGTCGAGACCAAGCAGCGCATGATCGATTGGTGGGGCGACTCCATCTGGGAGTACTACGCGGCTACCGAGGGCGGCGGCACGATCGTCAGCCCCAAGGACTGGCTGCGCTACCCGGGCACCGTCGGTGTCGCCTGGCCGAACTCCGAGGTGATCGTCGTCGATGACGACGGCAACGAGTGCCCGCCCGGCATCTCGGGCACGATCTACATGCGGATGGGCGGCAACGCCTTCGAGTACTACAAGGACGAGGAGAAGACGAAGAAGTCGCGCCTCGGTGAAGGGTTCTGGACCGTCGGCGACGTCGGCTACTTCAACGACGACGGGTACCTGTTCCTCAACGATCGATCCAACGACATGATCATCGTGGGGGGCGTCAACATCTACCCGGCCGAGATCGAAGGCCAGCTCCACCAGCACCCGGCGGTGGCCGACGTGGCGGTGTTCGGGATCCCCAACGAGGACGTGGGCGAGGAGGTCAAAGCGGTCATCGAGCTCCGCCCCGGCCACGAGCCGACCGACGAGACGACCGCCGACATCGTGGCGTTTCTTCGCGACCGCATCGCCAAGCAGAAGCTGCCCCGCACGATCGACTACACCACCGAGATGCCGCGGGACCCCAACGGCAAGCTCTACAAGCGCAAGCTCCGCGACCCGTACTGGGAAGGCCGCACCCGCTCGATCTAGCTCGCGACCTCGCTCCGAGAGTTCCGTCGCTGGTGTCGCCGGCTTCCTCCCCGCGCGACCCGGGCTCACGCCGACCGTTCAGCGCGCTGGTTTGAGCTCCACGAGGTCGCGGGTGATGGCCGGGATGCTCGTCACGCCGCAGAGCGACATGGTCTGGGCGACTCCGGCCCGGAGGAAGTCGAGCACGTGGTCGACGCCGCGCTCGCCGGCCGCGCCGAGGCCGTAGAGGTACGCCCGGCCGATCATGCAGGCGTCGGCGCCGAGGGCGAGGGCCTTCACCACGTCGCTGCCGCGCCGGATGCCGCCATCGCAGATCACCGAGAGTTGGCCGCCGACGGCCTGGGCGATCGGCTCGATCAGGTCGATCGGCGACGGTGCACCGTCGAGTTGGCGGCCGCCATGGTTGGACACCGCGACGCCATCGACACCGGCCTCGAGCGCCCGCTCGGCGTCGGCGACGGTCTGGATGCCTTTGAGGACCAGCGGCTTGGACCACGCCGACTGCAGCCATTCGAGGTCGCGCCACGACATGGTCGGATCGAACTGGCTGTTCGTGAACGACGCCAGCGAGACGGCGGTGCCCCCGTCGTTGACGCCGCGGCCGGTCACGTTGGCGAACCGGATGGGTTCGGCGCGCACGAAGTCCCACGTCCACGCCGGGTGAACCATGCCGTCGAGGATCGTGGCCGGTCCTATCGTCGGCGGCAGGGTGAAGCCACGGCGCAGGTCGCGCTCGCGGCGCCCGAGCACCGCGGTGTCTACCGTCAGCATCGCAGCCTCGTAGCCGCACTCGGCCGCTCGGTCGAGCATGTCGCGCACCAGCCCGCGATCGCGCCACAAGTACACCTGGAACCACTTCGGCCCCGCCGAGACGCCGGCCACCTCCTCGATCGGGCGGGTGGCGAGCGTGGACAGGCAATAGGGGAGCCCGGCGCGGGCGGCGGCCCGGGCGACGGCCAACTCGCCGTGTGAGTGGGCTATGCGGGTGAAGCCGGTGGGGGCGAGCACCAGGGGTAGGGGAAGGTCGCGACCGAGCAGGGTGGTCGTGGTGTCTACCGTGGACACGTCGGACAGGATGCGCGGCCGGAACTGCCAGTCGGCGAACCCGGCCTGGTTGCGGGCGAGGGTCCGTTCGTCCTCGGCCGCGCCATCGATGTAGTCGAACACCCCCCGAGGGAGTCGGCGCCGGGCGACGCGACGCAGGTCGTCGATGTTGGCGCAGCGCCCGAGCCGGCGGGCGACGGGGTCGCGCTCGATCGGTCCGAAGCGCACAACCGAGCGGATGGTGTCGAGGAACCTCATAGCGACCTTCGACGGTACACCGGCGGATCTGCAACACTCGTTACGGAACGTGCGGCAAGTCGGGGAGTGCGCATGCGAGTGCTGATACTGGGTGCCGGCGGGGTGGGCGCGGCCGCAGCCGCGGTTGCGGCCCGGCGAGAGCGCTTCGAGGCGGTGTGGCTGGCCGATGTCGTCGAGGACAAGGCCCGGTCCGCGGCGGAGAGCACCGGAAGCGATCGCGTGCGGGGCGTGGCCGTCGATGCGTCGAGTCGCGAATCGGTCGAAGCGCTGCTCAGGTACACCGGGGCCGATGCCGTGCTCAACGCCTGCGACCCGCGCTTCAACATGGCCATCTTCGATGCCGCCCTTGCCGCCCGGTGTCACTACGTCGACATGGCCGCCAGCTTGTCGAAGCGCCACGCCGAGCGACCGTACGAGCTGACGGGAGTGGTGCTCGGCGACGAGCAGTTCGCCGCCCACGAGGCATGGGTCGCCTCGGAACGCATGGCGATCGTCGGTCTCGGCATCGAGCCCGGATTCTCCGACGTGCTGGCCCGATACGCCGCGGACGAGCTGTTCGAGTCGATCGACGAGATCGGAGTGAGCGACGGCTCGAGCATCTCGGTCGAGGGATACGACTTCGCCCCGAGCTTCTCGATCTGGACGACGATCGAGGAGTGCCTCAACCCGCCGCTCGTGTGGGAGCGGGGTCGGGGCTTGTTCTGCACCGAGCCGTTCAGCGAACCCGAGATCTTCACCTTCCCCGAGGGCATCGGGCCCGTCGAGTGCGTCAACGTCGAACACGAAGAGGTCGTGTTCATCCCGCGGCGGATCGACGCGGGCCGGGTGACGTTCAAGTACGGCTTGGGTGACCGGTTCATCGACGTGTTGCGCACGCTTCGGCTGCTCGGGCTCGATCGCACCGAACCGGTCGACGTCAAGGGGGTCAAAGTGTCGCCCCGCGACGTGGTGGCGGCGGTGCTGCCCGACCCGGCCCGCCTCGGCGACCGCATGCGCGGTGTCACCTGCGCCGGAGTTCACGTGACCGGGACCGGTCGCGACGGTGCCCCGCGGGCGTCGTACCTGTACCACGCGGCCGACAACGAGCAGGTCATGGCTGAGTGGGGTCACCAGGCCGTGGTGTGGCAGACGGCGGTGAACCCGATCATCGGGCTCGAGCTGATCGCCGACGGCGACTGGGACAGCGCCGGGGTGCTCGTGCCCGAGGATCTCGCCCCGGTGCCGTTCCTGGAACGCTTCGTCGATGTGGCCGGCCCGTGGCGGATCGACGAGCGGTAGCTCGCCCTTGAACTCGCGGCCCGGGGTCCTTAGAGTCTGGTCCCAGATTTGATCCATAGCGGTCGTGGGCGCCGAAGCGTCCCTGTCCGCGACCACGGTTCGTCGGGCGCCTGAGGGAGGGCCAGGGCATGCAGATCATCACAGCGTCACCGCCGGGCTCGTCGTGGTGGACCCGGCGCTTCGGCGGCCGCATGGTGTTCGAGCTGGCGTTCTGTGCCTTCGCGTTCGTCGGCTACCAGGTCGTGCGGTACTTCGGTCGCGCCCAGATCGCCGATGCCTACGAAAACGCCAGAGCCGTGGTGCGCTTCGAGAAGGTCACCGGGCTGTTCGTCGAGCCCGACCTCCAATCGCTCGTGCTCGGCAACGATTACGTCGTGTGGTTCCTCAACCGCTACTACGTCGGCATGCACTTCCCGACTGCGGTGGGGCTGCTGGTGTTCATGTACGTGTGCCGTGTCGACCTCTACGGCCACGTGCGGCGCACCATGTTCTTCACCACCGTTGCCGGTTTGGTGATCCACCTCATGTACCCGCTCGCCCCGCCGCGGATGTTCTGGCCCTTCGTCGACACGCTCGCAGAGTCCGGGCCGACGGTCTATTCGGATGATGCGGTCGCGTCGACGGTCAATCAGTTCGCCGCCATGCCGTCGTTGCACTTCGGCTGGGCGTCCATCTTCGCCTACGCGATGATCATCTCGTTCCGGAGTCGGTGGCGCTTCGTCGCGCTGGTCCATCCGTTGTTGACCCTGCTCGCCATCGTCTTGACGGCGAACCACTACATCATCGACGCCATCGCCGCCGGCCTGCTCGTTGCCGTCGCCATGGTGATCGACCGGGCCGTGCGGGCCTGGTGGAGATCACGCCGATCGACCCCGGCGGGGGTAGCGCTCAACGCTTGAGCTGGCGGGGGCGGGGCTGGATTCCTCCACCCAGCTGGGCGGCTCTTTGATCGGGCCTCGGGCCTGGGAGGAATCCTGCGATGCGATTCAATCGACGTGCTCGACTCGACACCAGCGAGATCCGCGATCGGCGCGGCAGCGGTGGCCGCGCCGTGGCCACGGGTGCGGGCGGCCTGGGCATCGTGGGGGTGATCATCGCCGTGCTCGTCAGCGCGCTCGGGGGTAGCGGAGGCGGTCTGGCTGACGTCTTGAGCGGTCAGGTGATCGGTGCCGGGACCCAGGCCGGTGGGGTCGAGGCCGACAACACCGCGGTCGAGGGGACGTGCCAGACCGGCGCCGACGCCAACGAGCGCGACGACTGCCAGATCGTCGGCGTCGTCAACAGCGTGCAGGACTTCTGGCTCGGCGCGCTCGACGGCTACGAACCCACGTTCACGAATTTCTTCGAGGGCGGGGTCTCCACCGGGTGCGGGCAGGCGTCGTCAGCCGTCGGACCGTTCTACTGCCCGGCTGATCGGCAGGTGTACATCGACCTCGGCTTCTTCGAGCAGCTCGCGAACCAACTCGGCGCGAGCGGTGACTTCGCCCGCGCCTACGTGATCGCCCACGAGTACGGCCACCACGTCCAGAACCTCACCGGGTACTCCCAGCGGGTGCAGCAGTCCGGCGATCGCGAAGGCCCCGAGAGCGATGGCGTCCGCCTCGAGCTCCAAGCCGACTGCCTGGCCGGGATGTGGGCACGAGCCGCGACCACGGTGCCCGATCCGTCGACGGGCGTGACGCTCATCGACGAGCTGACCGATCAGGACATCCGCGACGCCCTGGGTGCTGCGGCGGCGGTCGGCGACGACCGGATCCAGGAGGCGACAACGGGGCAGGTCAACCCGGAGGGTTGGACCCACGGCAGCTCCGAACAACGCGAGGACTGGTTCCGCATCGGGTTCGACGTCGGCAGCTTCGAGGCCTGTGACACCTTCGAAGCCGACGACTTGTAGAGCGCGGCTTGCCGGTTGCCTACTGCTACGGGTTGGCGGCGGTGATGGCGTCGAACGTGTCGGGTTCCACGAGCTCGGCCACGACCGCGTAGCCGTTGATGAACCCATCGACGTCGTCGGCGAAGTCGGCGAGCGTGAGCGTCGATTCGCAGTTGACCTCGACCGCGTTGCGGTCCCCGAACGTGATCGCCGGAGGTAGGTTCTCGAGGCCGCGCACCTCGCCGGTGGGGCAGCTCGGGATGTTCACACCCCATATCCGATTGGGTGTCGTGCCCGCTTCGATCGCGTCGAGCAACTCGTCACGGTACTGGTCGAGGAAGTCCAGCACCGCCTGCGCTCCCGCGGGGTAGTCGAAGTCCTCGGGCGGCAGGACCCCCACGCTGAACGCGGCTGCGGGGATGCCGTTCGCGGCGGCGATCCGAGTGGCGCCGACGGTTCCGGACAAGACCGCGAACGGCCCGATGTTCTGCCCCGGATTGATGCCGGACAAAACGATGTGCGGGCGTTCGTCGAGGTTGGCGAGTGCCCACAGCACGCTGTCGGCGGGAAAGCCGGTCACCGATACCGCTGGGTAGCCGCTCGCCGTCGTGACCTCCTCGGACACGAGCTCGCCGGGCGTGGTCTGCGATCCACTGCCGCTCTTGTTCTCGTTCGGCGCGACGACGATGACCTCGACGTCCGGTAGCTCGATCAGCGCCTGCACCATGGCGTCGATGCCGGGCGAGGCGTAGCCGTCGTCGTTGGTGACGAGGATGCGCAGGGGCTCGGCCGGCGCGGTGGTGGTCGTCTCAGGTGCCGCGGTCGTGATGGTCTCGGGCGCCGCGGTCGTGGTCTCGGCAGGAGCAGCGGTCGTCGTCGATTCGGATTCGACGGCATCGGGTGACGC
>CAYMJU010000018.1:0-5750 GCA_964390555.1 uncultured Acidimicrobiales bacterium
CGACGAGCGCATCGAGGCGCCGGTGTTCATCCTCGGCCCGCCGCGCACCGGCACGACGATCCTGTTCGAGCTCCTCGCCCAGGACCCGAACCTGCGGCCGCCGATCTCGTGGGAGACGCACCACCCGCTCCCGGTCGACAGCGACATCCCACGCGACGTTCTGGCCGAGAGCGAGCAGCAGATGTGGGCCGACGTGCATCCCGACTTCCAGACGATGCACGAGCTCGAACCGCACCTACCCGCCGAGTGCGTTCACTTCCTTGCCTTGGAGTTCTCGGGGCCGTACTGGTCGATGATGTACGCCCGGCCGTCGTTCGACTCGTGGGTCGCCGAGTCGGGACTCGACGTGGTCACGCCGGTGTACGCCTTCCACCGCAAGTTCCTCCAGACGCTTCAGCACACTCACCTGTTGGAGGGCCGACCGCGCACGACGTGGTTGCTCAAGTCGCCCGGCCATTCGGGGACGATCACGTGGCTGCTGAAGGAGTACCCCGACGCCCGTTTCGTCCACACGCACCGCGACCCGTCGAAATTCGCGGCGTCGGCGGCGAACCTCATGGCCATCCTGAGGTTCATGCGCACCGACGAAGTCGACCGGCGGCGCATGGGCCCGACGACATCGGGCGCCTTCAAGTTCTTGCTCCAGCACATCATCGACCTGCGCGCCGCCGGGGTGATCGCCGCTGATCACGTCGCCGACATCCATTTCCTCGACCTCATCGCCGATCCGGTGGCATCGATCCGGGCCACCTACGACAGGCTCGGGCTACCGTTCACCGACGGGTTCGACGCGTCGATCACCGGCTACTTGCGAGACAAGCCGGCGGGGAAGTTCGGCCCGCACCGCTACGACGTGGCCGAGCTCGACCTGACCGACGACGGCATCCGGGCGATGTACGCCTCGTACGTCGATCACTACGGCATCCGCCTGGAG
This sequence comes from uncultured Acidimicrobiales bacterium, assembly GCA_964390555.1. Lineage (GTDB taxonomy): Bacteria > Actinomycetota > Acidimicrobiia > Acidimicrobiales > SHLQ01 > CAVTWS01. Next base: position 935 of record CAYMJU010000018.1, read on the forward strand.
TAGCCGCCCGGTAGTCTCGCGGTTGTCCCCTCTGATGGAGGTCAGCAATGGCTGGAACGATGTCCTACGGCCCGCCGGTGATAGCGCTGCCCGAACAGGATCGGGTCACGTTCCTCGTGCGCGTGTACCAGCACCTCGGCTTGGCGATCGGGGCGTTCGTCGCCCTCGAATTCGTGCTGTTCAAGACGGGGCTGGCCGAGAAGCTCTACGACCTCATCTCGGGCTCGGGCCCGGTGTGGTTGCTGATCCTCGGCGGCTTCATGGTCGTCAACTGGCTCGCCGTTCAGGCTTCCCACGATCTGCTCAACCCGGCCCGCCAGTACGGCGGGCTCTTCGCCTTGGCCGCCGCCGAGTCGTTGATCTTCGCCCCGTTCCTCTACTACGTCTACGAGAGCGACAACGGTGGCGGCACGATCGCGGGCGCCGCGGTGATCACCGCGGTCGGCTTCGGTGGTCTCACGCTGGTGGCGATGTTCACCCGCCGGGACCTGTCGGTGCTGCGCCCGATCGTGATGTGGGGCGGGATGCTCGCCTTGGTCGCCATAGTCGGCGCGGTGCTCTTCGGCGCCGAGCTGGGCACGTGGTTCTCGGTGGCGATGATCGGCCTGGCCGGAGCGTCGATCCTCTACCAGACCCAGTCGATCATGCGGAACTACCCGGCCGAGGCCTACGTGGGCGCGGCGCTGCAGCTGTTCGCCTCGGTGATGACGCTGTTCTGGTACGTGCTGCGGCTCATGTCCCGGCGTTGACCAGCCTGTTTCGGTGAACCCCCGCGGCCCTTGGGCGGCGGTGCTGCTCGTCCTCGCGGTTGTCGCATCGGCGTGTAGCGACGACGACGACACCTCGGCCCCGACCACCACGTCCTCTACCACGACCGTCGCGTCGACTTCGAGCACCGCGGCGGTCGAGACGACGACCACCGTTCCGCCTGTCCCTGCGGGCGCCGCAGTGGGCGAGTGGCGGGTGCCGGGTGGCGACTACGACAACTCCCGCACCGCTCTCGGGTCGTCGATCTCCGCGGCGACGGTCGAAGGGCTCGAGGTGGCGTGGACGGCCGAGCTCACCGACTCGGGAAGCCTCGCTACGGTGCCGATCATCCTCGACGGGGTCGTCTACGTCGAGGGGACGCGTGGCTCGATCGCTGCCGTGTCGCTCGACGACGGTTCGGTGCTGTGGACGACGCCGCAGACCGGCGTGAGTATCGGCCCGACCGGCGTCGCCGTTGCCGATGGCATCGTGTTCGGGTTGTCCGGTTCCGACTCGATCCAGGCCGTCGACGCCGCGACCGGCGAGCAGCTGTGGGTCACACAGATCACCGACACGCCGACCGTCGGGGTCGACATCCAGCCCCAGGCCGTCGACGGGTTGGTGATCGTGAGCACCGTGCCGGTGAGCCTGAACGGCATCTACACCGGCGGCGACCGTGGCATCGTGAAGGCGCTCGACGCCGGTACGGGTGACGTGGTGTGGGAGTTCGACACCGTCCTGGGCGACGATCTCTGGGGCAACCCCGCTATCAACTCGGGGGGTGGTGCGTGGTACCCGCCGGCCGTTGATGTGTCGGCCGGCATCGTCTACGTCGGCGTGGCCAACCCGGCGCCGTTCCCCGGTACGCCCGAGTTTCCGAACGGGTCGAGCCGGCCGGGAGACAACCTGTACACGAACTCGCTCGTTGCGCTCGATCTGCAGAGCGGCGAGCTGCTCTGGTTCCACCAGGTCCTGCCCCACGACAATTTCGACCGTGATCAGGTGCACGCCCTGGTTGCCCGGCTCCCCGGCGGCGAGCGGGTGGTCGTGAGCACCGGCAAGTCGGGGATAGTCGTGGGCATCGATCCGTCCAGTGGCGAAGCACTCTGGCGCACCGAGGTCGGGATCCATCGCAACGACGACCTCGCCGAGCTCAGCGAGCCGACCGAGGTGTACCCCGGCACGTTCGGCGGCGTGATCACACCCCCGGCGACCGCCGATGGCGTGGTGTACGTGGCGACGCTGAACGCGCCCACCACGTTGCCGCCTGACCAGCCGAGCTACTTCGGCAGCGATCTCGGCACCGGCCCCGGCGAGGTCGCCGCCGTGGACGCCGCGACCGGCGAGGTGCTGTGGTCGACCGAGGTACCGGGTGACCCGCTCGGCGCGACGACAGTGGTGAACGACCTCGTGTTCACGACGGTGTTGTCGGGCGAGCTAATCGCTCTCGACCGGGCGACCGGCGAGATCGTGTGGCAGCACACCCTGCCCGGGGGCACGAACGGGTGGATGGCCGTGGCCGGCGACACGCTGGTCGTACCCGTCGGCAACGCCAACCCGCCGAGGCTTGTGGCGTTGAGGTTGTGAGCCGGCCGCTCCGGAGGCACAATGGTGCTCCACCACATCGCGGGGTGGAGCAGTCTGGTAGCTCGTCGGGCTCATAACCCGAAGGTCGCAGGTTCAAATCCTGCCCCCGCCACCACCGAGAAGCCCGGAATCTCAAGGGATTCCGGGCTTTCGCCGTTCTCGGGCGGAGGTGGCGTCTACCGGGGTGTCTACCGTCGCCGCGTCCGGTGGGGCTGTGACCGGGCGTTTCGCGTCGGTTGGCCGGTAGATGATCTACCGGCCAACATCAGCGTGGTCGTCAGGCGGCCTCGTTGTCCCCGAAGTCCTCGGTGCCGTCGGTGTCGTTGAGGAGTTGAGCGAATCGTATGGCGGCGGCGGCGCCCATGGCGGGGAGGAGATGTTGGTAGGTGTGCATGGTGAACGCGGGGTTGGCGTGGCCGAGGCGTTCGGAGACCACCTTGACTGGGACGCCGTGGGCGATGAGCAGCGAGGCGTGGGTATGCCTCAGGTCATGAAACCGGATCCGGGGGAGGTGGTCGTTGCGGTCGACGATCCGGTCGAAGAGTTGGGTGAATGTCTCGGGGTGACACGCTCGTCCATGGGTGTTCATGAACATGGCGTCGTCGCCACCGGCGGGGTGAGCGTCGGTAGTGTTGCGCCGCCGCCAGCGTTGCAGAACAGCAACCGTGGTCGGGTCGAGGTCGATGCTGCGGCGGCTGGTGCGAGTCTTGACACCGAACTCGACAGGTTGACCGGCGATGACCTGCAGGGTCCGTGAGATCGACAGGGTTTGGCGTCTGGTGTCGAGGTCGCCCCAGCGGAGCCCGGCGAGCTCACCGCGCCGCATGCCGGTGTGCGCTGCGAGGTGCAACGCCGGATACAGCCGGTGAGGGCGGGCGTCGGTGAGGAACTCGCCGAGTTGGCCTGGGGTCCAGATCTTGGCGACGACGGTGGTGGCGTCGGTGCGTGGCGCCCGGGTTTCTCGGGCGACGTTGGTGGCGACGAGGTGCCGGGTAACGGCGAGGTCGAGTGCGTTGCGGATGATGACGTGGACTTCGCGGACGGTCTTGGCGGCGATCCCGGTCCCGGATCGACCGCCGGCGGTGAGTAGTTGCGCGTAGAGGGCGTCGAGGTCCCGGGACCGAAGGTCACCGATTCGAGCGTGGCCCACGGTCGGGAGGATGTAGTTCGTGACCATCCACGTGTACCCGTAGGCGGTGGTGGATCTGACGGCGATTCGCTTCTTGGGTAGCCAGGTCTCGATGAGGAACCTGCCGAGTGTTGCGGGGTCGCTGCTGCGGTGGTCGTAGCGGGCGGCGATCCTCGCTGCGAGGTCCTCGGCGTCGCGGCGGTCGAGGCCGGCGGGATGCCAGCGGCGGCGTTCTCTGCCGGTGTGGGGGTCGTAGCCGTCGTAGGCGACGACGTAGAAGCGGGACTTGCGTTGCACGATGTAGCTCATCGCCAGCCATCGACCGTGACGCCGCCAACCCGAAGGTTGACCCGCAGCCCGGCAGCGTCGGTTAGCTCGTCGTCTCGAGGAGGCGGAGCGCGGCGTCGAGGCGGTCGCGAGCGGTTCGTCGTTGTTGGGCGTCGTGTCGGAACAGCGCATCGGTTTTGGTCAGGACGAGCTTGTGGGGGCTGCCCTGTCGCAGGGCCTGGTGGGTGACGGGGAGTTCGGCCTCATCGATGCGGTGGTGGATGTGCTGGCGGCGGGGCTTCGCGAGGGGCCAGGTGAGTTGTTGCTCGCTGGAGTCGTGAAGGAAGAAGGCGAGCCGGGCGCAGTCGCCGCAGCAGGCGGAGTCGTCGAATCTGGTGATGGACCAGTCGTCGGGCGCTCGCTCGGGTTTGGCGAGGTCCTTCTCCATTGTGTCGACGAGGTTCCGGGCGAGCGTTGTGATGCCGGCGTCTCGCAGGTCGACCGGCGAGAGGTCGCCCGCGGCGGCAATGACGTTGGCGAGCACCGACTCCAGGCTGGTGGTCGGTCGGGTCAAAGCGTCGACGGCGTGGCCGCGTAGGTCATCGGCGTTGGCGATGGCGGTGGCGCGCAGGACGCCGAGGACTGGTGCGGCGAGGTCGGCGAGCATGGCGTCGCGTCGCGACGGTGTCGGGATTGCCGCTGCCTGGCCGAGAGCGGTGTCGAGCCAGGCCCAGGCGTGGGCGATGAGGGTTCGTGCGCTGTGAACCCGGGTGGATCCGGCGGCGTGGGGGTCGTCGTAGAGCGCCGCGCTGAGCTCAGGCAGGGCGGCCACCCAGGCGGCCCGCTCGGGTGTTGTGCCGTTGGTGTGGCGGGTGTTGTGCCGGAACCAGGTGGTGATCTGGTGGTCGAGCCAGTCGAAGCCGTGCTGTTCGGTGAGGGCGAGCACCACGGTGGCATCTGGTGATGCGAGCGCTTCGATCCCGAAGGGTTCCAGCAGGGCAGTGGCGTGGTCTTGATCGGCGAGGTCCCAGGCGAGGCGAAGTGTCGTGGGCAGCAGGGTGCGCTGGTCGAGGCGGCGAGCGCTTT
>CAYMJU010000019.1:0-6312 GCA_964390555.1 uncultured Acidimicrobiales bacterium
GAACCGGGCTTTCTGCTCGTCGGTGCCGTGCACGCCGAGGGTCGCGCCGGTGTGGTTCAGGGCGACGGCGAACAGCCGTGAGTCGGGCGCGTCGGCTCGCAGGTTCTCCTCGAAGATCACGATCTGCTGGGCCAGCGAGGCCGCCATGCCACCCTGGTCGATTGGCCAAGCCGGCGCGGCGTACCCGCCCGAGTAGAGCTCGGCCTGCCACGACCGGGCGAGGGCGACCTCGGATTCCCGGCCGGTCAGCCGCTCGCGCCACCCGTGAGGGACGTGCTCGTCGAGCCAGGCTCCATACGACGTTCGGAACGCGTCGAGGTCAGAAGGTGCCATGCGGCTGTTCTAGCAGGCGACCGGTTCAGGACACTCGGAGGGAGCCGGGACGGATGACGGCGTTGGGGTCGTCGCCGGTCTTGCGGATGCGGGTGATCTTGTTGAGCGCCGCGAGGAACGCGCGCGCCGACGCCTCGACCACGTCGGTCGACAGACCGCGGCCCGTCACCTTGAGCCCGTCGGGCGTCTCGAACGCCAGGGTCACATCGGCGAGCGCGTCGACTCCGCCGGTCACCGACATGACCGTGTAGTCGGTGAGCTCGCCCTCGACGCCGGTCGCCTTCTTGATGGCCTGGCACGACGCCTCGACCATGCCGTCGCCCGTGGCTTCGGCGGTGCGCTCCTCGCCCTCGACGCGAATGACGATCTCGGCGTGCGGTGTGGTGCCGCCCACCGTTCCGCCCCGGACGGCGAGCGACACCAGGTCGTAGGCGTGGGCCACGTGGCCGCCGATCTCCTCGGCTACCAGGGCTTCGAGGTCGGCGTCGGTGAGCTGGATCTTGCGGTCGGCCAGCTCCTTGAACCGGTTGAACGCGGCATTGAGCGCGTCGCCGTGCACCTCGAGCCCCAGCTTCGACAGGGCGTCTTTGAACGCCGCCCGACCGGAGTGCTTGCCGAGTACGATCTGGGACTCGCCCGCGCCGACGGCGGCCGGGTCCATGATCTCGTAGGTCGTGCGCTCGCGGAGCACGCCGTGCTGGTGGATGCCCGATTCGTGGGCGAACGCGTTGCGCCCCACGACCGCCTTGTTGTACTGCACGGGGTAGCCGGTGAGTCGCGACACCATGCGGCTCGACCGGGCCAGTTCCTCGGTCTTGATGTCGGTGTGGATGTCGGTGAAGACGTCGGCGCGGGTGCGGATCGCCATCACCAGCTCCTCCATGGCGGCGTTCCCGGCCCGCTCGCCGATGCCGTTGACGGTGCACTCGACCTGGCGGGCCCCCGCGCCCACCGCGGCGAGCGAGTTGGCGACCGCGAGCCCGAGGTCGTTGTGGCAGTGCGTCGACAACACGTAGTCACCGGACACCCGCTCGCGGATGCGCCGCATGCGGTCGGCCCACTCGTCGGGCAGCGCATAGCCCACGGTGTCAGGGATGTTGAGCGTGACCGCGCCGTTGTCGACCGCGGCTTGAAGCACCGTGCACATGAAGTCGAAGTCGCTTCGGCTGGCGTCCTCGGGGGAGAACTCGACGTCGTCGGTGTAGGTACGGGCATGCGCCACCGCCCGAGCGGCTTCGGCGAGCACCTGGTCGCGGGTCATCCGCAGCTTGTGGGTCATGTGGGTTTCGCTGGTGGCGATGAACGTGTGGATGCGCCGCTTGTCGGCCGGTTCGATCGCTTCCCAGCACCGGTCGATGTCCTTGAGCGCCGTGCGCGACAGGCCACAGATGACCGGGCCCCGGACCACCTTGGCGATCGCCTGTACGGACTCGAAGTCGCCCTGGCTGGCGATCGGGAAGCCGGCCTCGATGTAGTCGACACCGAGTCGGGCGAGTTGCTCGGCGATCTCGAGCTTCTCTACCTGATCGAGGGAGATGCCGGGCGATTGCTCGCCGTCACGAAGCGTGGTGTCGAAGATGATCACCTTGTCGCTCATCTCGGGGGGCCTTTCTCTCGTGGTCGTGGTGCCGTGCTCGGCTGGCGGTGAACTCGTTCCCGGAAACGAAAGAACCTCCTGGCCCGGAGGCGCAGGAGGTTCGGCGAGTGCCTATCGGTGGCACTCGCCTAGGTGAGAAGGAGCTCGCTTGAAAGCAGGGCGGACATCGGGAACAAGCGTAGCCGGCCCGACGGCGCGACACACGTCGGCAGGGCTCGGGCGCTACTGTTGGTCCGATGCGGACCCTCAAACGACTGCTCGGACTGCTCGGCCTCGGTGCTATTGGCTACACCGTGTACAAGCGCACGACCGCTCGCTCCCCTGAGCCGGCTACGAGCGGTGCGGCACAGTGGACTCCGCTCGAACCCGCCAAGTCGGTCAGCGCCGCCCGACCGGTCGTCGCCGCCAAGGCTGCGCCCGCTTCGGACGGGCAGAGCTGGATCCCCCCGGTCGAGGGGGCATGCCCGGACTCGCACCCGATCAAGGCCAACGCCGACAGCATGATCTTCCACGTGCCCGGCGGTCGGTCCTACGCCACCACCCGGGCCGAGCGCTGCTATTGCGAAGGGGCCGACGCGGTGTCCGACGGCTTCCGCGCCGCCAAGCGCTGACCCCCGGGCGAGCTTCAACCTCGCCGACCCGAGGCTGCGGCGCCCGCGGGGACGGGCCGGTGTCGAGCCTCTGGTCGGATTGACCGACGGCACGGGTGCCGGTCTGTGCTCGTAGGCGGGCCGATCGCGTACCGTGCAGGCCATGCAATCCGCCGAACCGGAGCTGGGTCCCCACAACGACTGGCTTGTCACCGAGCCCCGTATCAAGGAGCGGTGGGCCGACTCCGACGTGTTCCACGCCGAGTCCAAGCCCGGCGGCGCCGACGCGTACTCCATCGTCATCCCACCGCCGAACGTCACGGCCCCGCTGCATCTCGGCCACGCTCTCAACAACACGTTGCAGGACGTGTTGATCCGCTACCACCGCATGCGCGGCGACGCGACGCTGTGGATGCCCGGCACCGATCACGCCGGCATCGCCACCCAGACCGTGGTCGAGAAGCGGCTGCTCACCGACGGCATCCGGCGCCTCGACATGGGTCGCGAGCGTTTCGTCGAGAAGACCCAGGAGTGGAAAGACGAGTACGAGCGGGTCATCCTCGATCAGCTCGTATCGATGGGAGCGTCGTGCGACTACGAGCGCACGCGCTTCACGATGGACGACATGTGCGCCACCGCAGTGCGCCACGCCTTCTTCGTCTTGTTCCGCGACGGGTTGATCTACCGGGGCAAGCGCCTGGTCAACTGGGACCCGGTCACCCTGACGGCCCTCGCCGACGACGAGGTCGACATGACCGAGGTCGCTGGGCACATGTGGTACCTCCGGTATCCACTGACCGACGGCTCGGGCCACGTCACGGTGGCGACCACGCGGCCCGAGACCATGCTCGGCGACACCGCCGTGGCGGTCAATCCCGCCGACCCGCGGGCAGCCGCCGTGCTTGGCAAGACGGTCACGTTGCCGATCGTCGGACGGGTGGTCCCCGTCGTGGCCGACGACTACGTGGTCATGGCCGACCCCGAGAGCTCCGAGCCCAAGGCACGGTACGCGTCGGGGTTCTTGAAGGTGACCCCGGCGCACGACACCAACGACTGGGACATCGGGCTGCGGCACGACCTCCCGGTCATCAATGTGTTGGGTCCCGACGCCACCATCTCCGACAAGCACGGTTGGGACGACGTGTCCGACGAGGCGCGCCAGTTCGTCGGCATGTCCCGAGAGGACGCACGTGCCGCGGTCGTGGCCTGGTTCGACCGCCACGGCCTGCTCGACGGCGTTCGCGACTACTCACATTCGGTCGGGCACTCGTACCGGAGCCACGTGCCGATCGAACCGTGGTTGAGCGACCAGTGGTGGGTCGCGGTCACCGACGACCGGCTCCGCGGTTCGGCGCTGCGCGCCCAGGCAACCGATCAGGTGCCCGACCTCCCCGACGAGGTGGGCGCACGGAGCGGCACCGAGGGCGACGGCGGGCTGCGGTTCTTCCCCGATCGCTACGCCCGCACCTATCACGCCTGGCACACCGGCATCCGCGACTGGTGCATCAGCCGCCAACTCTGGTGGGGTCACCAGATCCCGGTGTGGACCAGAACGGTCTCCGCCGACAAGGCACCGGCCCACGTCGCCGACTCGCCCCTCGACATCGCCGTCCCCGTCGCGTCGCCGTGGGTCGCCGCCGGTGCCGCCCATGTAGCCCGCCGCATCACCGACGACACGGTCGAAGAAGCCGTGTGCGTGCCCCCCGACAGCACGCTTGGCCGGGTCGACCGGGTCGATACCTCGATGAGCGAAGCGGCGCTGGTCGCGGCGCTCGAAGCGGCCGGGTTCGTTCGCGATCCCGACGTGCTCGACACCTGGTTCTCCTCGGCCCTGTGGCCCCTGTCCACCATGGGCTGGCCGTGGCCCGACGACTTCGCCGAGACCGTCGGCCTGCTCGACAGCTACAACCCCACGTCGGTGCTGGTCACGGCCCGCGAGATCATCACGCTGTGGGTCAGCCGGATGGTGATGTTCAACCGGTACTTCCTCGACGGCCGGTTGCCGTTCCACCACGTGTTCATCCACGCCATGATCCAAGACGGTCACGGGCAGAAGATGTCGAAGAGTCTCGGCAACGGGGTCGACCCGCGCGACATCATCCACAGCCACGGCGCCGACGCCATGCGGTTCGCGCTCGTGCAGATGACCACCGACACCCAAGACGTGCGCATGCCCGTCGACATGACGTGCCCCCACTCCGGCGCCCGGTTCATCCCCGAGTTCATCACGACCGCTGCCGGACACGTTGTGGCGGCACCGATCCAGACGTCGCCCGGTGACCCGTCCAAGACGATGGTGTCCGCCTATGGCGTGGCGACGGGCATCGAACCCACCGCCGAGGTCCCGCTGGCTCGCAACTCGTCACCGAAGTTCGACCCTGGCCGCAACTTCGCCAACAAGGTCTGGAACGCCACGCGGTTCGCCCTGAAACGCGTGGCGAACGCACCGGCCGCCGTGCGTCCGATCACGCTGGCCGAGCGCCCCTTCGCGGACCGTTGGATCATCGCCCGGCTGTCCGAAACGCTGACCGAGCTCGAACAGGCGCTCATCCGTTACCAGTTCAACGCGTACGCCGACACGCTGTACCACTTCGTGTGGCACGACGTGTGCGACCGGTATCTCGAAATGGTGAAGCCGACGGTCGACGGCGACCGCGATCAGCAGGTCGTGCTCGCCGCCGTGCTCGACGCCGTGTTGCGCATCCTGCACCCGGTGTGCCCGTTCGTCACCGAGACCCTGTGGCCCCACGTGCGGGCGGCGCGGTGCGGCGACCTGGCGGGCGTGGCCTTGCCCGATGCCGAGCTGCTGGCCGGAGCCCGGTGGCCGGTGATCGACGCCTTGGCGATCGATCCGTCGAGCATCACGGCGTTCGCCCGGGCCGATGCGCTCGTCGCCCAGGTGCGGACCATCCGAGCCAACCAGAACGTGAAACCGCGCCACGGAATAACCCTCCACGCCCCGGCGGCAGTGCAGCGTTTGCTGGCCGCGGTCGACGGGGTCGTCGAGACTCTCGCCGGCATCGCCACGGTCGTCGACATCGACGCCGAGCGACCGGTCCTCGTCGTGCCGTTCGCATTCGAGGGCGCCGAGGTGCTGGTGTCGAATCTGGCCGACGACGTCGACCTCGGTGCCGAGCGCGCCCGGCTGGCCAAGACGATCGACGCCAAGCAGGCCCAGGTCGCCGGATTCAACGGCCGGCTCGGCAACGCCAGCTTTGTGGACAGCGCCCCCGAGGCGGTCGTCGCCGAGACCCGCAGCCGCCTGGCCTCAGCCGTTGCCGACCTCGCCGCCGCGCGCGACGCACTCGCCCGCCTCGACAGCTAGAGCCAGACCGACCCGCGTGAGGCGAATCGCGCGCGACCCCCCACCTAAGAACCCGCGCCAGTAGGTGAACGCTCGACGTCTGATCGGTCGCCCTCGCCTGCTGGCGCAGTCGAGAAATGCCGCTATCACATTGCAGGGCTCGCCTATCGGCTCGCCCTCTAGGCGGTGGCTGCGTACGCGCGATTCGAGGACTTGGGGCGGTGGTCCGCAACTGCGGTGGCGAGGCGAGCGACGGCGGTGGCGAGGGCCTCCGGGGGGTTGGTCGCGTAGCTGAGCCTCATCCACGGCTGCCCCCCGTCGCCCACCCAGAACTCGGCCCCGGGGACGAAGGCGACACCCGCTTCTAGGGCGCTGTCGAGGAGTTCCCGGGTGTCGGTGCCGTCGGTGAACCGGGCCCAAACGAACATGCCGCCCTGCGGGCGGCTCAGATCGAGCCGATCGCCGAACGTCGAGGCGAGTGCGACGAC
>CAYMJU010000020.1:0-44382 GCA_964390555.1 uncultured Acidimicrobiales bacterium
GGTCGATGGCGAAGCCGGTGAACCCCAGGAGAGCCACGAAGACCACTGCTGTCAGCGGCAGCACGCTGCCTCGTTCGCCGCGCCCACCGACGCGCCTGACACCTCCCGTGTGCCGGTCCACGCTCGCGCGCCTGCGCTCGCCGCGCCCACCGACGCGCCTCACGCATCCCGCATGCCGGTTCACACGCACGTCGTCCAACTCGTCGACCCGGTCCACGAAGCGTCGCGTTCCAGCCGGGTCACGACCGTCGAGGTCAGCACCATGTCGTCGAGGATCGGGTCGAGCATGCCGCTGAGGGTCTCGACGTCGACGCTGACCTCGAGCCGGGCGCGGTCACCCACCTGATTCGCGCCCGGCGTGACCAGGGTGAGGCGAATCTTGGTGACCCCGGCGGGGTCCATGCGTTGGCAGGCCGTGGCGAGGATGGTGGCGTGCTGGGCGGTGCCGGTCTGGCTGAAGGGGTTGTAGTTCACCGCCGCCAGCCGGACCCCTTCTCGGGCGCCGTGACGGCTGTCGAGGTGCTGGGAGAACGCCCAGCCGAACTCGATCACCGCGAACAGCACCAGGAACAGGATCGGCGCCATGATCGCCATCTCGACCATGACGGCACCGCGATCACCGCGCACCCGGATCGGGTCCCCGCCATCGCTCCGACGACCTGATCGCTCGACGTTCACCCCACCCCTCTCCGGTTGTTCCAGAGAGGTATCGACGCCGACCGCCCGTGACTTGAGCCGAATTGCCCAGGTGCGCTCGTCAGGCTTCGGCGGGCCCGTCCTCGCCGTTCGGGCCCGTAGTCGGTGGCGCGAGCGGGGGCACGATCGTGCCGCCGGTCAGCTCGTAAGCCCGTTCGACGAGCTCGCGGATCTCGCCCTGCAACTCGACGTAGCGCGTGAGTCCCTCGACGCCCTCATCTTCGAGCACCTGGTCGGCGTCGGCTTGGAGGCCAATGATGCGCGCCAACAGTTCCTCGACGGACTCGTCCTCCGGTGGGGTCTCGCCGGGATCGGCGGGATCTGCGGGATCGACGGGGTCGATGCCTTCGTCGGCGTCGGAGGCGAAGATGTCGTCGAGCGGTTCGCCCACCAGCTGCTCGAGCGCGCTCTCGAGGTCGTCGGCCAGCACCACCTCGGCCCCGAGCGCGACGATCACGTACTCGACCTCAGGCACCGCGTTCTCGCCTTCGGCTCGCACGTACATCGGCCGAACGAACAGGATCGAGTTGTTGATCGGCACGACCTGCATCTCGCCGAACAGCACCCGCGAGCCGCGTTGGCCGAGCTCGGTCTGTAGGCGGCTCACGTCCTGCTCGTTGCGGATCTGCTGATCGGCCAGCGTCGGGCTCGGGATGTTGGCGTCACCGGCGTCCATCCGGTACACCACGAGCTGGCCGTACCGGTCGGCATCGCTCCGGCCCACGATCAGCCCGGTCATCTCATCGAGCGACGAGGACTGGCCGCTCGACGCCGCGGCGACAAAAGCCCGAAGGGTCGCGAACTCGACGTCGCTCGACCCCGGCAGCTCGAACAAGCCGTAGAGCGGATCCATGCGCGGTGCCCGACTGCTCGCAGTAGCAGCCGGGAGCGCGCCGGTGGTGGACGCGGCCTGGGACTCGCCCGTGCGGCCGGGATCGAGGGCGACCGCCCATTCGCTGTCGCCGCTGTGGAAACGGCTGGGATCGTCGACGTGGTAGCGCGACCACATCGAAGACTGCACGCGAAACAGCGCGTCGCCGTAGCGCAGGTGGTCGCCCAGCGCGGCGGGCAGCTCCGACACATCGACGAACAAGTCGGGGAACGCCCGACCGTAGGCGTCGGCGATGGGGTCGACGACATCCATCCGGTACAGGGTGACGGTGCCGTCGTAACTGTCGACCACGGCCTTGACGGGGTTGCGGATGTAGTTGTGCGGCGCGATCCCGGTGCCGGTCCGTGCCGACACCGGCGCCGCCTGGCTGTACGGGTACCGATCGGTCGTGGTGTAGCCGTCGGCGATGAACACGATCCGGCCTTCGTGGACAACCGGGTACGGGTCGTCCCAGGTGAGGAACGGGGCGATCTCGCGCAACCGGTCATCGACATCACGGTTGAAGATGACCCGGGATCTCGACGTGATCAGATCGGACAACAGAGGCTCGAACTGACCGAATCGCAGTGCGATCGCCGCACGATCGATGAACGAATCGAGTTCGACGCCATCGGCGCCCTCGTATCGCGTCAACTGGGTCTGCTGGTCCTCGCTCGGGAAATCGACCTCGTCACGCTCGGCGCCGACGATGGCGTAGCCGGTCAGGTTCTCGCCCACGTACACCTGGGGCTGGGTGATCGGCTCGACGAAGCGCGACGACTCGACCGGCAGGCTCCCGACCGAGAACGACGGCGCCCCGCTCGCCGTGACCGCTTGGGCGGTGGCGAGGGCCAACCCGTAACCGTGGGTGAACCCGACATGCTGGTTCTCCCACCCGGTGACCTCGCCCACGTCGAGGCCGCGCACGCCGAGCACCACGCTGGTCAGCTCGCCGTCGATCTCGTAGCGGTCGACGTCGAGGGAATCCACGCCCGCCCGATTGACGAACCGGTAGAAGTTCCGGCCCCGCTGGAGCCGGTCGAACGACTCACTTACGATCACCGGATCGAGCAGGCGGATGCCTCGCAGGGCCTCGGCGTGCTCTCGCAGCTCGTCAGCGGTGATGTCCTCGTCGTAGTCGAACGCCTCCTCGACGACGGCGTCGAGACCGTAGGCCGCCCGGGTGGCCTCGATGTTGCGCTCGATGAAGGGCCGCTCGCGGTCCGACTCGGCCGGGCTCACCGTGCGCCACTGCACGAAGGCCGGATAGATCGCACCGATCAGCACCGCCACGAACGCCCACAACCCGACCGCCACGGCCGGCAGCGCCCAACCTCGGCGCCTGATGTTCCACACCAGAAGTGCGGCCGCGAACAACGAGATCAACGCCAGCAGGTTCATGGCCGGCAGGCGGGCTTCGACGTCGGTGTACCCCGCCCCGTTGACGTAGCCGTTCGACGATCCGGTGAGCTCGTACCGTTGGAACCAGTAGTCGACACCCTTGAGCACCGCCAGGGTGCCGAGGAGCACCGAGACGTGGGCCTTGACGAGTGGGGTTGCTCGCTCCTCGACCGTCTGGACCCGGATCCCGCCGTTGAGGTAGTGGGCGATCACGGTGAGCACCAACACGAACACCACGGCGCCGAACAGCCAGTCGAGCGCGTAGCTGAGGAATGGGAGCCGGAACACGTAGAAACCGATGTCGCGGCCGTGCAGCGGATCGTCGATCCCGAAGTCGACGCCGTTGCGGAACAAGATCCACTCGTTCCAATGTGCCGAAGCCGGCAGACCCACGATCAGCCCGAGGAGCACCGCCACGGTGATCCGGATCGATCGGACGCGGGGCGCGACGAACCGGTGATAGTGGATGAGCAGGTCCTCCTCGGGCCCGAGGGGCCGGACCTCGGGCGCCAGGCGATCGGCCACCAACAGGTTGACCCAGAGCAGCACGGCGAAGGCGGCCGTGAACGTGAGCGCTAGCCCGATGCGGATCCCGACGACGCCGGTCCACACGTCGGTTCGACCCACCGAGTCGTACCACAGGTAGTCGGTGTAGATCCGGGCCAGACCACGCAGCGACAGCAGCAACACGACGAACACGACCAGGCCGACGACCAGCGCCACCCGCCCGCCGCGCCACCGCCGTCGGCGTTCAGTTGTCATCTCACTCCCAGGACGCATCGTTCGAGAGCCTAACTGGCGCCGGGCCAGCGTCAGCCGTCAGGCGGCCGAACGGACGAGATCGCCCATGCGGTTGCTGCGCACGTCGCGGTAGATCGATCGCACCCGGTCGATCATGCGGTTGAAGTCGTCGTGATCGTCGGCCAGGCACCCCTCGACCCGGCGCCGCAGGAGCTCCGCCACTGCCGACCCGATCGCCTCGGCCCGGACCTCGTCGACGAGCGGCGACGCGACCGCGGTGAGCCGATCGACGTGGCCGGCGAGGTCGCCGTACAGGTCCTCGATCGTGAGGTGACCCTGGCGACGCCGGATCAGATCGAGCACGAGGTTCTGCTCCTCGTTCAACACCCGTTTGAGCTGGCGGTGAAGAACCTCGGCGACATCACCGTCGTCGTCGGTGCTCATGAGGGGTTCGGCACGATCGCTCGGATCAGAAGGATCGGTCGCCGCTTCTTCGGCGACGGCGCCAGACCGCAGAGGCAGCCGCGAATCTGGCGCCTCGATCACGGCGAGAGCGTCGGCAACTCGAGACGCACGTTCGTGGCGGATCGATTCGAACAGGACATCGACACCGGACGCTTCGATGGAGTCGTCGGCTCGATCGGGGCCACCATCGGTCAGATCGATCGTGTCGTAGCCGGTCTCGGTTGCGGTGTCGCCGGCGGGTTCGCTCGCGTCCGCCGGAGCGACGTCCTCGGAGGGTACGTCGGCTAGGTCATCGGCTAGGTCGGCGGTGTGTTCATCCAGCAACAGCAGATCCGGTGGGTCTGGATCGATGGCGTCGAGCTCGGTTGACGCCGCCCCATCGGACTCCATCAGCACGGCAGCGATCTCGCCGGTGGTCGGGCCGGCCGACTCGATGTCGACCATCGGGTGACCGATGATCCGGGCCGCGGCGATCTCCTCCTCGAGATCATCGACGCTCATCGGGGCCTCGTCGAAGGCTCGGCCGGCGTGCTCGGCGGCGAGGCGGGCGTCATCGAGGGCGACCGATAGGTCGCCGTTGGCGTCGTCGAGCGTGCGCTGCACCCGGTCGTACGCCACGATCAAGCGCTCCCGTCCGGCCCGCAGTTGCTCGATCTGGCGGCGCATGGCATTTCGGCGACGCGACAGATCCTCGAGGATCCGGTGCCGGACGACCTCGGCCTCCGCGATCAAGGCCTCGCCGTCGCGGCGCGCCCGCGCGATCTCGTGATCGACGGCCCGGTCGATCGTCGCCGCGCGCTCCTCGGCCACGGCGAGGACCTGTTCGGCGGCCAGGTCGGCTTGCCGGCGGCGTTGTGCCGCCAACTCGTCGGCGTCGACGAGGCGCCGTTGTACATCAGCCCGATTCTGCGCGAGCAGTGCCTCGGCGTGATGCTCGGCTTGGGCCACGACATCGGCGGCCGCGTTGCGCGCTACGACCAGGATCTGAGCGGTTTCGTCTCCCATGAGCCGGGCCAATTCGACCTCGTCGAGCGACTCGAGGGGCCGCGCCGCGACCGATCGCGCGTCGCCAGCCGTCCGTTCGGCGAGCTCGACACGCGACTCCAGCGCGTCGATGTGGCGTGCGATCCGCAGGAGGAAATCGCGGACCTCGGCCCGGTCGTAACCGCGCCGGGCCCAGGCGAATTCGGTGTCGGCCACATCAGCAGCCCGCACCACTTCCCGATCACGACCGGTGGACATCAAGCGTCATGCTACGCGCTCGGGCGTGCCCCCCTCGGGACATGCCCGATACGTTCCGGCGAGAACATTCGGAGATGGGGCCTCTCGGCGAGGCCGGCGGCCGAGCCGGGCTGCCCCCGAGATCCGCTCGGTGCCCGACGGGCGTCAGTCGGAGCAGGCGAGTTCGAAGTCGGGGATGGTCGATATGTCACCGCCGCGGTCGGCCAGGATGGCCAGCGCGTCGTCGAGTCCGGCCGCCCCCACGATCTCCATCGATCCGGCATCGACGCCCTCGATCTCGGGCAGCTGAGCCGCCGGCACGATGAACGTGTCCGCGCCCGACCGCCGCGCCGCGACCACCTTCTGGGCCAGCCCGCCGATGTTGCCGATGCAGCCGCTGAGCTCCATGGTCCCGGTCACGGCCACCCGGTGACCGCCGGTGAGCTCACCTTCGGTGAGGAGATCGAGCAACGCCAGCGTGAACGCGGCGCCAGCGGAAGGGCCGCCGACCGATCCGGCGTCGATCTCGATGTCGAATGGAAGCGGCGCGTCGATGACTTGGGTCTCGAGTTCTATGCCGAGGAACGGGCGCGCCGCGTCGTCCGGTCGCTCGCCGAGCGTGACATCGACCTCGGTGACGACGTCGCCGCGGCGTACCTGGAGCACGACGGACTCGCCGGGCGTGAGCGGCGTCAACGCGTCGACGAGAGCCGACCCGTTGTCGATGGGTGAACCGTCGAGTCCCACCACCACATCGTTCGGTTCGAGGGCCCCGTCGGAAGGCGATCCGGGGCTGACGGTGACGACGAGCGCGCCGGCCTCCTCGAACACCTCGTAGCCGAGCACGCTGAGCGCGACGAGGGTCGCGTTGCTCTGCGACAACCGCATGCGTTCGAGGTCCTGCGCCCGTCGCTCGTCGCGAGATCGGCCGCCGAACACCTCATCGGCGTCGCGTATCCACGCGTCAGGCTCGAACAGCTCGACCCACGCCCACTCCCAGACACTCAGCTCGCGCCGGCCGGTGGAGATCGTGGTGAGCAGGATCTCGCCCTCGCTCGGGAACACGTCGGTGCCCGAAACAGCGATCCGCGGCTCGGTCTCGATGGCGCTGCCCGGCCGGATGACCACCCAGGGCGTCCGGTACAGGAACCCGCCGGCGATGCTCGAGACGACGATCACCGCTACGACACCGATCGCGATCGACCGGGCGCGCGAGCGAGCTGGCCCGTCACCGCCGGCCTCAACCGGTATGGTGGCCGGCGTCGTGTCGATGTCGCTCATGTTCTCCATCGTGTCGGCCGTGGCCCTCGTTTCGGCATTCGCGGGCTCCCGTTCCGGCGGCCCGCCGTTGGTTCGTCGACGCTCGACGCCCGGATGCTTGGCCGCCGTTGTCGTCCGGTCGCCCAACATGGCCGGCCGGGTCGGGGCCGCCGACGAGATCGGGGAGACGATCCACTCTGCCACGTTGCGCCGCAGTGAACGGAGCAGCCGGGCGCTGCGAGTCACAGAGGGAACGCTGCGAGTCACAGATGGACCTAGGGCCCCGCGACCGAGCCCATTGCCCAACCCCGTCCGGTCGCGGCGGCGGCCGTCGGCGATGCGGATCCCGTGGTGGCGGCGACTCCGCTCGAGCATCGGGTTGTCGGTTCTCGTGGCGTTGCTCGGCGCCGGTCTGGCCACGGCCGTCGGTCTGATCCTGTTCCTGGCCGGGTTCCTGCTGGAACAGGTCGTCTCCGGCTAGAGGCCGTGACAGAGGGGGAGCCCTCAAATGTGACAGAGGGAGAGCCGATTGGCCGCCCCTTCGTCAGCGGCCGAAGAGCCCTCGCCGGCCCGCGGAGACATCATGCTCGTCGTCGTGATGAGTCTCAACCGACTCGGATTCTTCCCCCGCCTCGCCGTCCTCCCATGGCCGGTACGACTCGGCCGGGCCGAGGTCCTCGAACGCCGTCTCCGGCGTCGGAGGCTCCACGATTTCGACCGGGTCGGGTTCTGGTTCAGCCACGATCGCGCGGTTGGGTTCGAACCACCCAGTGCGATCCTCGCCGGCCGAGGTCGGCGCCGTCGCGGTCGCGCGAGCCGGCAGTGCGGGCGGGTTGTGTCCCAGGTGCACGCGGTAGTAGGGCTTGATCTCGAAGTCGATGCGTTCGAGCCGGAAGATGTGGACCTCGTCCAACCCGGTCTCGTTGCTGCGCGCCTCGACGTAGGCTGCCGCCTCATCGAGAGCCTGGAACTGGGAATACGCCGGATCGGCTCCGTGCTCCCTGTAGATCACCATGTACGACACGGATGTCCCTCCTACGGACCGGCTGGCAGGACCACAGATGGATGGGTCGCGCGCCGTGCCGGCGATGTTCGTCTCGACATCAATCGGCCCGAGCATCCGCGGCTTGAGCGAACGGCGTCGGACGCATGAACGGTAGTCGCTCGAATTCCCCCGGGGACCTCGCGGCCCGGCGGCGAGAGATCGTGCTCGCCGGTCATCGAGGTGAGATGGCGAAGGCCGGCGGCGCACTTTGCGACCCCGACGATGTGACGAGGGCCCTGGCGCTCAGTGCTCTCGACCGGGGCTCCCTGCTGACGGAGCAAGCCCTCGATGCTGCCTTCGCCGATCCGTCGTCGGTTGTGCGCCGCCGCGCCATCGAGCTCGCGGTCAAGCGCTCGACACCGCTCGCCGCTCTGCTCGAAGACCCCGACGCGACCGTCGTGGACACCGCCGCGTGGGCCCTCGGTGAGCGGGCCCCGGCGCGGCCCCCGTCCGTCGTCGTCGACGGTCTGATCGCGGTCGCCATGTCGCACCGCGAACCGACCTGCCGGGAGAGTGCGGTGGCGGCTCTCGGCGCCCTCGGCGACGATCGCGGGCTTCCCGCGATCCTCGACGCGGCCGCCAATGCGACACCGGCGATCCGGCGGCGTGCCGTCATCGCCCTTGCCCCGTTTCACGGGGATGAGGTCACCGCGACGCTGGAGCGAGCCCGAACCGACCGCGACCGTCAGGTCCGACAGGCCGCTGAGGACCTGCTCAGCGACGGCTGTCCATGAACATCGCCTTGACCGACTCGAAAGACTCGACACACTGACCCGCACCCAACGCCACGCACTCGAGGGGCGCATCGACGAGCTGCACCGGCACGTGGGCCTCGGTGCTGATGCGGAGATCGAGCCCGCGCAACATGGCCCCGCCGCCGACCAGATTGATCCCTTCGACGATGATGTCCTGAGCCAGCTCGGGCGGCGCCTGGGCCAGGCAGGCCAGCACCGAGTCGACGATCGCCGTGACCGGCTCGTCGATGGCGCTGCGGACCTCGTCGGGTCTAAGCACGACGGTCTTGGGCAGTCCGCTCATGAGTTCGCGTCCGCGCACTTCGGCCCGAACCTCGTTCGACGTCTCGGCGGCCGACCCGATGGTGAGCTTGATCTGCTCGGCCGTACGCTCGCCGATGGCGATGCCGTACTCGCGGCGAACGTACGCCTGGATCGCGGCGTCGATGTCGAACGAGCCGACCCGCACGGCCTGGAGGGCGACGATTCCCCCGAGGGAGATCAAGGCGGATTCAGACGTGCCACCCCCGATGTCGACCACCATCGACCCAACCGGCTCGTGGATCGGCAGGTCGGCCCCGATCGCCGCAGCCATCGGCTGCTCGATCAGTTGGGCATCCGCCGCGCCGGCTCGCCGGGCCGCTTCGGTCACGGCGCGACGTTCGACGGCGGTGATCGCCGACGGAACACAGATGATCACCCTCGGTCGGTTGAATCGGCTGACGCCCACCTGCCGCATCAACAGTCGGATCATTCGCTGGGTGACGTCGAAGTCGGTTATCGCCCCTTTTCGGAGGGGTCGGACGGCCACGATGTAGGCCGGTGTCCGGCCGATCATCTGCCAGGCCTCGCTCCCCATGGCCAAGACGTCGCCGCTGTTGGTGTTCAGCGCGATGACCGACGGCTCGTTCAGGACGATCCCCTCGCCCCGGGCGTACACCAATGTGTTGGCCGTGCCGAGATCGATGGCCAAGTCGCGTGCCATGTCAGCTGACGCACCGTCTCAGGGCATGCGCCGACGAATCAGTGCGACCCCGACCGGTTCGCCCGCGAGGACGCCGCCCATCGGCTCGCCCTCCATGGAAGCTATTCGTCATCGGCCAGCACTCGAATGGCCGACGACGTCCGCTGCCGCGCCGGATCAGGTGCGACGATCGGCCGTAGCGGCACGAGCGGCCGCATCGGCTGGACGCGGCGCGGCTGCCGCGCCCCGCGCGCGGTGAGCGACCAGTACACGACGGAACCGAGCACGCTGAGCGCTACAGCCGACAGCAAGAAGACCAGGCTGCTGCTCACGGCGCCGCCTGGGTCGCTACCTCGACAAGGCGATCGCGGAGCGCCACCTCGGCGATCTCGCGGGAGTCGAGCCCCCAGCTCTCGCCATCGCGCCAGACCTCACGCTTCCAGATCGGTGCCGTGGCCTTGAGCGTGTCGATGCAGTAGCGCGCCGCTTCGAAAGCGACATCTCGATGCGCGGACGACACGGCGACCACGACGGACGACTCGGTCAGCTCGACGACGCCGACACGATGCAGGATGGCCGCTCGGCGGATGGCCGGCCACTGCTCCCGTGCCGCGGCGACGATCTGACCGAAACGATCGACGACGTGCTCGTGGTAGGCCTCGTACTCGAGGAGTCGTACGTCCTCGCGGCCCGCAGCGTGGTCGCGAGTCGTACCCGAGAACACCACCACCGCGCCGCAGTCGGGGCGGACCGCCCACTGATACACCGCGCCGACGTCGATCTGGTCCTCGACGATGTCGAGCCAGGTGTCCGTCGGGTGACTCACGGGGCCATGCTATCGAGTGCGGGCGGCCCGCCAGCCCCACCCGTCGCCCCGCGGTCACTGACGGTGCTGACGACGGTATTCTGGCCGGCTGTGACTGCCGGCTTCGAGGGTGACGACGACGTGTGGGGGGTTCCGCTTCCCCCCGAGGATCGCTTGTGGCGTCACCCCTCTGAGATGAGCCGACTCGCCGGGGCTGGGGGTGCCGGCTCTGTTGCGGCGCAGCCGATCGTCATCGTTCGGCCCCGACGATCGATGGGTGTGGTGGTCGCGGCGGCTGTAGCCGGCGCGGCGCTGGTCGGCACGGCGTGGCTGGTCACCGACTCCGACGACGTTCGCACGATCCAGGTCACCGAGAGAGTCGCGGTCGCTCCGCTCGATTCCACGCCACCCCAGCTGGTCCAGCCCGAGGACTGGCCGACCGCGGTGGCGAGCGGCGTTTGGCCGAGCCTGGTACGTATAGAACTCGACTCGGCCGAGCCGACCACGGGCATCATCCTGCGCGACGACGGCCTCGTCGTGACCGCGGCGTCGGCGCTCGGCGGCGAGCGCGAGATCTCGGTCCGGTTGTCGACCGGTGAGGTCCTACGGGCGGTTGTACTCGGAACCGACAGCGTGACCGACCTGGCCGCCCTGAGCCTCGATACCGATGGGCTCCGTCCTGCCCTCGTCGCTCGGGATCACACACCGAACATCGGAGCGTCGGTGGTCGCCGTGGGCACCGGTCGGTCCGACGCCTCGGTGATACTCGGCTCGATCGACGGCCAAGGCGTGACCGTTCGAGGAGCCGACGCCTTCCACCCCGATTTGTTGGTCATCCGAGCCCACGGTGCGCTCGCGGGCTCGCCGATCCTCGACGAGGCCGGCTCGGTCATAGCGGTGGTCACGTCGCTCGCGGCGGGGGACACGGTGTACGCGGTGCCGATCGACACCGCCACCGAGGTCGTCGCCGCGCTCGACCGACACGACGACATCGACCACGACGGCTGGATGGGGATCGAGGTCGAGAGGCTGGACGCCGAGACCGCGGCGCTGCCGTATCACGCCAACTCGGTCCGCGTCACCGACACCGTCCCCGGCGGACCCGCGGCGTCGGCCGGACTCCGTGTGGGCGACATCGTGGTCCGGGTCAACCGCCGGGTCGTCGGAAGCGACGCCAGCTTCGCAATTTTGGTGCGTTCGCTGGTGCCGAACGAGCCGGCAACCATCGATCTCATCCGCGACGGACAGGTGCTGTCGCTCGACGTCGAACTACTGGCTCGCCCCGCTCGCTGACAAGGCCTGGTGTCAGTCGGCGCGGTGCCGGACACGTCGAACGATCGCGACGGTGGCGACGATCGTGGCGACGATCGCCGCGACCATGACGCCGAGGGCGATCTCCTGGCGACGCCGCGCGGTGATTCGATCGAGCGGACCGGCGTCGTGGGCGACGACGTAGGCCTCGGCGTTCGTCGAGGTCTCGTGCCAGCCGAGGCCCTTGAGTCGGTCGTTGGCCACGACCCACGGGTACGTCGTATACGGCACCAATCCGGGTGGCGAGGCACCGATCCCTAGGCGCCGCCGCGCCCGAAAGATGGTGCGGGCAACCCCGCCCGGCACCCGGACGCGAGGCTTCGGGCCGGCGAGGGCACGGAAGTCGGCCGCCGAGAGCCAACCGTCGGGCGCCACGTTGAGCACGCCGTCGACGCGGTGATCGATCGACGCCACGACCGCCGACGCGACGTCGTCGGCGTGGACGAACTGCATCGGCGGGTCCCCCTCGGAGCTGCTGACCACCGCGGCGTCGTGCAGCAACCGCGCGAGTCGGCCGGGCCGGTCGGTCGCCACGATCACGGCCGGTCTGAGGACCGTGAGCGCGCTGTCAGCCCGGTCGACGCGCCATTCGAGGGCGACGCGTTCGAGCTCGGCCTTACCGACCGCGAACGCAAACTCTGGATTGGGTCGCATCGGGGCTTCCTCGGTCACTGGCACCGGGTTGGCTGGCCATGCGCCGTAGACCATCGCGCTCGACAGCACCACGAGTTGATCGACGGCAGTGGTCGCCGTCGCGTCGATCAACCGACGGGCGATCGCCAGGTCGGCCGCGACCTCGGCGGCAACGTCGATGTCTTCAGCCGCGGCCTTGAACACCGCGGCCAAGTGGACGACCACGGTCGCATCGGCGAGTACCGACGCCAGGTCGACATCGGCGAGGTCACAGACGACCCGGGTTACCGAGTCCGGCAGACCGGTGAGCGGCCGCGCATCGACTGCCACAACTTGAGTGAGCGCGTCGCGCTCGGCGAGCAGCGAGCACACCCGCCGCCCGACGCGTCCCGCGGCGCCGGTCACGACCACGCGACCGGAGATGGTGGCCCGGCGGGCCGAGGGCATCGAGTCTTGAAGCTGGTTTGTCGTCACTTGCACCTACGATGCCATCGTGAGCGACGGATTTCCGCTCGGTGAGGACTCGCCGTTCGGTGAGATCCCGTTCCTGGCAGACTTCCTGCGCTTGGTCCAGAGCCAGGGTCCGCTGAACTGGGACGCGGCCCGACAGGTCGCATTCTCGCTCGCGACCGGCGGGTCGAGCGAGCCCAACGTCGACCCGGTTCGCCGGATCGAGATCGAGCAGTTGGCGCGCGTGGCCGAGCTACATGTCGCTCGCCTCACCGGGCGAGAGCTGAGCGCCACGGGTCGCCCGGTTCAGGTGCTCGCCTCCTCGCGGACTATCTGGGTCGATCGGAGCTTGGGTGCCTACCGGCCGATCATCGACGGGCTGGCGACCACGATGACCGCGCCTGAGCAGGTCTCCGGGGACCCGCAGGTGGCTGGCCTCTTTGCCGCCATGACACCGCTGCTCCTCAGCTTCACGACCGGTGGGCTGGTCGGTCACCTGGCTCGACGAGCGCTCGGCACCTACGACCTGCCCATCCCGCGCGACACCGGCGAACTACTCCTCGTGGTGCCCAACCTCGACGAGTTCGAAGCCGACTGGTCGCTCTCGCACGTCGACGTAGCGATGTGGATGTGTCTGCACGAACTGTTGCACCACTCGGTGCTCGGCACCCGTCACGTGGCTGACCGGATCCTCGGGCTGCTCAAGGAGTACACCAGCGGGTTCGAGTCCGACCCCGCAGTGCTAGAGGAGCGGTTGTCGTCGCTAGGACTGGACGGCGTTCCCGACCTGGCGCGCCTTCAGGAGGCGTTCGGGGACCCCGATGTAGTTCTCGGAGCGGTGCAATCGGATCGCCAGCGCCAGGTCGGGGCCCGGCTGGCTGCGGTGACCGCCGCCGTCGTGGGTTGGGTCGACTACCAACTCGATCAAGTCGGTGCGTCGCTCATCTCGACGTACGACCAGATAACCGAGGCCCAGCGGCGGCGCCGTGTCGAAGCCGACCGGTCCGATCGGTTCGTGGAGCGCCTCCTCGGCCTGGAGATGACGCAGGCCCAGTACGACCGCGGCCGCGCGTTCATCGACGGCGTGGTGGATCGCGCCGACGCTGACGCTCTCGCGCGTCTGTGGACCGATCCCGAAGCCCTGCCCACCCCCGCCGAGGTCGACGCCCCCGGCCTGTGGCTCGCCCGAATCGATCTGTGATTAGCGGGCGAGCCGATGGGCGAGCCCTCCAACGTGACAGCGTCACGAACACCTACTGCCACGGCCTCAGGTTCGGTCCTCGAGCTGCACGCCGTCGCTCGCCGATACGACGGGCCCCAGCGGGTCGCTGCCGTGGTACCACGTCGGTGCAGATGGCGTCTGGTCGGCCGAGGCGGCATCGACGTGGAGGTTCTCGGCGGTGTCGGGAACGTTGGTATCGGGCGGCGGCGCGGGGCCGATCGTGGGATCGGCGGGCCATGACAGACCGGGAGTGGTCTCCGCCGAGGTGTCCCGGGCCACGGGTTGTCGCCCGGCGCGGCGGCGGCGCCACGCCGCGAGCGACACCGCGCGGCCCGAACGGATACCGATGAGATAGGAGAAAAGAGCGAACGCCGACAAGACGGCGATCGTGAAGTAACCCAATCGGGCGTTGCGGATCGGCGACATGACCGCCAAGAACGCTCCCGATGCCCACATCAGTTGGAACCGGGCCTCGAAGCGGGCGAATGACCGGCCGTAGTTGGCGTCGGGAGCGTCGCGTTGCACGAGCGAATCGAACGCCAGCTTGCCCGCGGCCGCGGCCAGCGAGACGGCGAGGGCGATGGCGAACGCTCCCGAGACCCCCGCCCCCCACGTGGCGAGGAGTGCCGCCGCGAGCACCGCTCCCAGCACCGCCGCCAGGATGTTCTCCTCGGGCTGGTGTTTTCGCAGCTCCGGCGCGACGCGCGCGCCGACCACGGTCCCGATGCCGGCACCGAACAGCACGACACCGAAATGCCAGGCCGGCGCGCCGGGTTCGCTGGCGATGTCGATCCCACGACGGATCGCGGTGCCCGCCCCGACGGCCGAGCCCTTGCCGGTGAGGTCGTAGCCGTCTTCGCCGCCGCGGAACTCGAAAGCGACCAGGAAGGTCAAGAACCCCACCACGGCGCGCAGCAAGGCCATCGCCGTCGAGGCCATGACGATGCTCGTGCTGCGCAACTCGACCCGCTCGGCCTCGGCCGCGGGTGTCGGCGCCACGACCACCGCGGGCAAGCCGAGCGACGCCAGGGTGGCCGCGACGTACACCAGCATGGCGACGCCCACCGAGAGGGCCGGACCCCCGATGAGCACGAACAGCGCGCCGACCGCGGCGCCACTCATGCCGCTGACCGCGGACAGCAGGGCCAGTTTCGAGTTCGCCTCGACGAGTGCGTCGTCGCCCGCGGCCAAGCTCGGGACCGATGCGCTCTTGGCGACCGAATATCCCTTCTGGAGCACGAGCATGCCGAAAGCCTCTGGGAACAACAGCAGCCGGTCGATGTCGCGGATCATGAAAAACGCCAGGACCACTCGCGCGGCATTGGTGGCGATGATCATCGTGCGGCGCCCGCCGCGGGCGCGGTCGACGGCCGGGCCGATCAACGGCGTGACGACGGCAAACGGCGCGATGGTCAACAGCAGGTACAGGGCC
Organism: uncultured Acidimicrobiales bacterium; assembly: GCA_964390555.1. Lineage (GTDB taxonomy): Bacteria > Actinomycetota > Acidimicrobiia > Acidimicrobiales > SHLQ01 > CAVTWS01. Next base: position 15,252 of record CAYMJU010000020.1, read on the forward strand.
ACCCGCCCGCGCGCGTCGTCGGGGGACACCGAAAAGAAGACCGACCCGGCCAGAGCGACTGCGACGAAGCCGTCGGCCAGAGTCGTGAGGGTGTGGACGCGTGCCAGACGTGTGAACGGGCTCAGCACGAACGCCCCGTCGGTCGGGACGTCGTAGCGGGGCGGCTTCTGTAGGGTGCGCCAACCGGGGGGCGGGTTCACGGTGACTGAGTCTACGAGCGGGGACCGACGGTCGGCCGGCGAGCCCGGCCGTTCGGGGCTGATGCCGGGCTCAGCCCGGCCGCGGCTTCTCGTACTTGTAGCCGAGGCCACGGATGGTGACGATCCTCGTCGGGGCAGTCGGGTCGGTCTCGATCTTGGACCGCACCCGCTTGATGTGGACGTCGAGGGTCTTGGTGTCGCCCACGTAGTCGGAGCCCCAGACACGATCGATCAGCATCTCGCGGGTCAGCACCCGACCTGCGTTGCGCATCAGCAGTTCGAGGAGGTCGAACTCCTTCAGCGGCAGGGCGACCCGTTCACCGCGAACGGTCACCTCGTGGCGATCCGGGTCGACGGTGACGTCGCCGACCGTCAACGCCGGGAGTTCGGTGTCGTCGACGCCATCGACGACCGGCGACACACGGCGGAGCACCGCCCGCATCCGGGCGACCAGCTCCCGGAGCCGATAGGGCTTGGGTACATAGTCGTCGGCCCCGACCTCGAGGCCCACGACGGTGTCGATCTCGTCGCCCTTGGCGGTCACCATGATGATCGGCACCGACGACCTGGCGCGGATCTCGCGGCACACGTCGATCCCCGAGATGGTGGGCAGCATCACGTCGAGCAACACCAGGTCGGGGCTGAAGCGCTCGAACGCCGCCAAGGCGTCGGCCCCGTCGTCCACCGTCAGAACGGTGAACCCCTCGCGCTGGAGCCCGATCCGAAGGGCCTCGGCGAAGGACGGTTCGTCTTCGACAACGAGGACACGTTCGTCAGACACGTCTGCTCCCGCTCGGTTTCGTAGGAAAGCTCAGATCGGCGACAGACGCCGTTCCGGCAGGGTCGACCGGCACCACGAGCGTGAACGTCGATCCGACACCCTCCTGTGAGACGACGTGCACCGTGCCCCGGTGGTTCACGGCGACATGGCGCACGATTGACAACCCGAGACCGGTGCCGCCCGTGACCCTCGATCGGGCCCGGTCGACCCGGTAGAACCGCTCGAAGATGCGGTCCAGGCTTCCGGCAGGGATGCCCACGCCTTGATCTCCGACTGCGATCGCCACGTCGTTCTCGGTCGCCGCGACTCGAAGCTGCACAGGGCTCCCCGCGTCGGAGTACTTGACGGCGTTCTCCACGAGGTTCCGGATCGCGGAGACGATCTGCCGGCAATCACAGACGATTGTCGGGTCCTCCGCGGGGACGACGATGTCGATCGGTATCGACCGTGATGCGGCGGCTTCGGCCAAAGACTCGCAGGCCTCACGCACCATCGCTCCCACCGAATGGTGCGCAAATGGCGTGACCTGAGCCGACTCGATCGTACTGAGATCGAGCAGGTCGCCGACCAGGCGTCCCAGACGCACCGACTCGGCGCCGATACGTTCGACCAGCTGCCGGATCGTCTCGGGATCGGTCTCATCGAGCACCGTCTCGGCGAGCAGGCTCATGGCTCCGACGGGTGTCCTGAGCTCGTGGCTCACGTTGGCGACGAAGTCTCGCCGCACGGCGTCGACCCGGTGCAACTCGGTGACGTCGTCGATCAATGCGGCGACACCGATCGGCTCACCGTCGCCCCCGGTCAACCGCTGAGCCGACACTAGAAAGTTCCGTTGCGGAGGGCCGTAGAGCTCGACCTCTCGCTCGGCGCTGCCGACTCGCCCGGCGAGTGCGACGAGCTCGCGGAGCGCTTCGGCGACGAGTGCGCGACTGTGATGGCCCTCGAGGTAGCCCGCAGCAAACCGATTCGAATGCAGTACCGAACCGGTCGCGTCGCAGAGGATGACACCCTGAGTCACGCAGTCGAGGGCTCCTTCGAGGCGGCTCCTCTCGCTCCGCTCCGACAGGGCGTCGGTGCGTGCCCGCTGCCGTTCACGCTGAATCGCGGCGACCACATCTTGTTCGAAATCGGTCGAGTTCAGGTCCAGCTTCGCCGCGATCGAGCGGAGCTGGGACCGACGACCGAACGTGACGCCGAGCGCCCCCACCAACACGATGGCGACCGCGAGAAGGCCGAAGGACGCCGCGGTCATCCGGGTTCGTCGTCTGAGACGTCGGTCGTGACCCCCATCGTGGCCCGGAGCTGCTCTCGCGCCGCCCCGGTGTGCTCGGGAAGCCAGCCGGTCACCATGTACTGGACCCGGTCGCCGATCGCCACCGCGTGGTCGCCGATGCGTTCGAAGTATCGACCGACGAGCGCGAGCTGGACGGCCGGCTGGACCTCGAGCCCACCCTCGTTCTGGACCTCGAAGATCGTGCTGATGTACTCGGAGTGGATGTCGTCGAGCCGATCGTCCATGTCATTGAGCGCACCGGCGAGACCGGCGTTGGCGTCGACATAAGAGTCGACCGCCAAGCGCGTGAGGCGAACGGCCTCGTCGCTCATCTGAGCGATGAGGCCGCGGAGTCGAGGCTGGAGGCGCACGCCGAACATCCGGCGGGTGGCCTTGCAGATGTTCGAGGCCAGATCGGCGCAACGTTCGAGCTCGGCACCGATCCACATGGCGGCGACGATCGCTCGCAGGTCCTTGGCCATCGGCTGTTGTAGGGCTAGCGCGCGGTAGCACGACTCCTCTATGTGGAGGGCGCGCATGTCGATGGCATCGTCGGAGCTGATGATGAGCTGGGCTTCGTCGAGGTCGCCTTCGAGGAACGCGCGGGTTGCCCGCGGGACCGTTTCGGCCGTCCGGGCCGCGAGCGCGATCACCTCGTTGCGGATCTCGTCGAGCTGCTGGTGGAACGTTCGGCGGATCTCGTCGGGCATGGTGTCTCCCTTCTCAGCCGAATCGGCCGGTGACGTAGTTCTCGGTCCGCTCGTCGCTGGGTTTCGAGAAGATCGTCTCGGTGCGGTCGTACTCGACGAGCACGCCGGTTCTGGTGTCGTTCTCTCCGTGGATCTCGGCGGTGAAGAAGGCCGTACGATCACTGACGCGTGCGGCCTGCTGCATGTTGTGGGTGACGATCACGATCGTGTACTCGGCCTTCAGCTCGTGCATCAGGTCTTCGATGCGCGCGGTGGCGATCGGGTCGAGGGCCGAGCACGGTTCGTCCATCAACAGCACGTCCGGATCGACGGCTATGGCCCGAGCGATGCAAAGACGCTGCTGCTGACCACCAGAGAGACCGAGAGCGATCAGCTTCAACCGGTCTTTGACCTCGTCCCAGAGGGCCGATTTCTGCAGCGAGGACTCGACGATGTCGTCGAGCTCGGACTTGCGGCGAATGCCCGCGAGCTTCGGGCCGTACGCGACGTTGTCGTAGATCGACTTCGGGAACGGGTTGGGCTTCTGGAACACCATCCCGATCCGCCTCCGGACCTCCACGGCGTCGACCCGCGCGTCGTAGAGGGCGACACCGTGGTAATCGAGCGTGCCCTCGACCCGGGCGCCGACGATCAGGTCGTTCATGCGGTTGAAACACCGAAGTACCGTCGACTTTCCGCAGCCCGAAGGACCGATCAGCGCCGTGATCTCGCGCTCGCGGACGTCGAAGTCGACATCGCGTACGGCCCGGAACGGGCCGTAGTACACGTTCAGGCCCTGGACGTGGAAGACGACCGCTTCCTCCTGGGTCTCCTCGCCGGTGCCGGGAGCGGCTGGGCTCGAAAGAGGGGCCGCCGGCGTCACGTGGGGAGCGGCGTCGTCGATCGGCTCGGAATCGGGAGTCACGGCCATGTCATCCTTGATCGTGTCGGTCGGGTCGAGCGTACGCATCTCAGCTGCCTCTCCTCTTCTCGAATCGGCCCCGGAGCAGGATTGCGAGGATGCTCAGCGCGAGCACGATCACGACGAGGACGAAGCTGGCGGCCGGGGCCAGGTTCTCCTGGAACTGGACGGGCGATCCGGCAGAGTTCGGCTCGGAGCTCCACTCGTTGATCACGATCGGTAGCGCGGTGAACCGGTCCTGGAGCTGGCCGAGATCGAGGAACCCGTAGTCTCGCCCCAGGCGACCGGTCGCGGCGCCGACGACGAGGATCGGCGCGGCCTCGCCGATCGCCCTTGCCAGCGACAACAGCGCGCCGGTGATGATGCCGGGGGCAGCATAGGGAAGCACCTGAGTGCGAATGGTGTCCCACCTGGTAGCGCCGAGCCCGTAGCCGCCCTCGCGAAGGCTCTGCGGTACCGCCCGAATGGCTTCGGCGGCGGTGATGATGACGATCGGGAGGACGAGGACCGCCACCGTGATGCCCGCAGCCATCGTCGTCGGACCGTTGGTGAGCCAGTCGGTCTTCTTCACGAAGATGGTCAGCCCCAAGATGCCGTACACGATCGACGGGACGCCGGCCAGGTTGCGGATGTTCACGGCGATGAAGCGAGACATTCGACCGCGATGGGCGTACTCCTCCAGGTAGACCGCCGCAGCGATGCCGATCGGGAACGCGAACAGGATCACGAACACGGCGATCCAGAACGAGCCCCGCAAACCTTGGAAGATGCCTTGCTTCGGGTCGTCTGGTTGCTGGCGTAACTCGCCGCCGAGGAAGCTGCGTAGGTCCTCTGAAAGGACCGGCCATCCCCTCCTCGCGATGTCGAGGAGAAGAAGGGTCAGTATGAACAGCGAGATGCCGAGGGCCGCGAGTAGGGCGGAACGGAAGATCCGCCCCACGAGATCACGGCTCCCACCGTGGAGCTGCGCCTCGACGCGCCGCCGTGTCGCTGTCGTGTCGACGAGCGGAGCGAGCACCATCAGTACGCCTCCCGTACGCGCCGCACGAAGCGGTCAGCCAGCATGTTCAGACCGAGGGTGACGACAAAGAGCAGGAGGCCGAGGAAGAACAGGCTGTTGAGCACCTGCCCGCCTGCGTCGCCGGCCACCTGGTCCGTGCCGATGACCGATGTCATCGCCGACGTCACCGTGAGACCACCCTCGAGCGGACTGGCGTTGAACTGCGCCGAGTTCGCCGCGCCCGAGGCGATCTTGACGACCATGGTCTCACCGATCGCGCGCGACACCCCGATGATCACCGCCGCGACGAGCCCCGACACGGCAGCCGGCATGACGACGAGGAGGCTGGTCGTCATCTTGCGGGCGCCGAGCCCCGCCGATGCCTCGCGCAGGGCTCGGGGCACGGCGTTGAGGGCATCCTCGGCCACCGACGCGATCAGCGGGATCACGAGAATGCCGACGGCGATGCCGGCCGCTGCGTAGTTCTGCGGCTTGGCGTCGGAGAAGAGCTTCTGCACGAAATCGGGAGAGATGACCGTGAGCGCCCACCAGCCGAGCACGACGCTCGGGATGCCGGCGAGCACCTCGAGGATCGGTTTGAGGATCTTCCGCATCCGCTGCGAGGCGTACTCGGACAGGAAGACGGCACTGGCAAGCCCGATGGGTAGCGCCACGACCATCGCCACCGCGGTCACGATGAGGCTGCCGGCGAAGACGGTCTTGACGTCGAAGAGTCCTTGGCGCGGGTTCCAGCCGTCGCTCCACAGTCCGCTGATCTCGATGTTGACGATGAACTCCCACGCGTCGCTTAGAAGGGACCACAAGATGAGTGCGCTCACGACGATCGAGAGCGACGCGGCGGCGAGAAAGAGGCAGCGAACTCCCGCGTCCTTGAACTTGCGCTTCGTGCTGCCACTCAGCGATTCGATGGTCACCGCCTGTCGCGGTGAGGTGGTGTACGCCATGCCGGTCTCCAGTCAGTGGCGTGGACTCGTAAGACGTTTGGTCGGGATCGACCGCTCGGGGCCGGGCCTGAGGCCCGGCCCCGAGATCACATCACACCGGGGGGAAGTGCGCTGCCTCGAACCCGCCGATTCACGACATCCAGGTGGCGACAGACGATGCGAGGGTGGCCTGGTCGAGGTCCACGTACCCGACCTCGCTCACGGCGGCGAGACCGTCGGTCAGGTAGAAGTCGACATAGGCCTGAACAGCCGGATTCTCGGCGGCGGCCGCGGCGTTCACGTAGATGTACAGCGTGCGGCTGATGGGATAGGAGCCGTCGGCGATGGTCTCGATCGTCGGGGCGCTGCAGCCGTCGCCGGCGTCGACCTCGAGGATCTTGACGTTGTCGCCTTCCGCCGTGGCGTAGGCGAAGCCCACCCACCCGAGCGAGCTCGACGAGCCCTCGATGTTCTGGATGATCACGTTGTCGTCGCCCGAGCTCGAGTAGTCAGGCCGGGTGATCCCCGCCTGGTCCTCGGTGATCGCCCCAGCCTCGAGCTGGGCGTCGGCCACGTCGCCGAGGGCGAGCTCGATGAAGGCGTCGTAGGTACCGGACTCGGTCCCGGGGCCGGTGAGGTCGAGCGGGGCGTCGGGGAACACGGTCGCGGAGCCGAGCGACGTCGCGAGATCCTGGGCGTCGGACCAGTTGCCGAATCCCTCCGATTCGGGGCCGATCAGCGCGTACAGGTCGGCCGTCGTGAGGCACGTGACGTCGGCGTTGTCGGGGCTCGTCATCACGGCGATGCCGTCGAAAGCGACCGCGAGCTCGACGAACTCGACGCCGGCATCGGCGCAGGCTTGAGCTTCCTCGTCCTTGATCGCTCGCGACGCACCGGTGATCTCGGCCTCGCCGGCGCAGAACTTGACGAAACCGTCGCCCGTTCCGGGACCCTCGACGGTCACGAACACGTCGGGGGCAACGTCCTCCAAGAGCTCGGCAACGCGCACGTTGATCGGCTCGACGGTCGAGCTCCCGGTCACGAAGACATCCCCGGACGCGCTCGGGTCGACAGCTGGGCCCGAATCGCCGCCATCGACGGGCGCCTCGGTGTCGACCGGAGCCTCGGTGTCGGCTGGAGCCGCAGTGTCGACGGTCTCGGCACTGGTATCGTCGTCGTCACCGCATGCGGCGGCGACCAGCGCCAGGCTGAGGCACGCTGCCACGAGCCACGTTCGCCGGGTCTTGGATGAGTTCACGGATCTTGACCTCCTGGGTCGCTGCGCGCGACACCTTCGGTCACGCACTGCGAACGCTAGGAAGTCCGTCGGAACACGCGGAATTCACCCGGTGAACAACGGGTGAATCATCCGGTGCTGGCGTCGCCGCCCGCCGCGCGCTGGAGCGCCTGGGCCTGGAACGCCACTTGGACGTCGAATCCGTGGGGCGCCGACGCGCGGGTCCATGTCCCGTCCGCGGCAAGGGACCAGGCGAGGTGGTCGTCGCTCAGGCTCATCCCCAGCGCTTCGGCCAACCGGTCCCGGACGGACCGATCACAGATTCGCACGAGCGCCTCGACCCGCCGATCGAGGTTGCGTTCCATCAGATCGGCCGAGCCGATGAACACCGCTGCTTCGCCGAGCCCCTCGCCGTTGGCGAACAGGTACACGCGGGAGTGCTCCAGGTACTGGCCGATCAGCGACCGGACGCGGATGCGTTCCGAGAGACCCGGAACGCCCGGGCGGAGGCAACAGATACCCCGGACGATCAGATCGATCTCGACGCCGGCCTGCGAAGCGTCGTACAAGGCGTCGATCACTCGCCGGTCCACGACGTTGTTGCACTTGATGACGATGCGCCCGCCCGGGTGTTCGGCCTCGGCGGCGATCAGATCGACTAGGGCCGGCCGAAGCCCGTCGGGTGCCACGAGCAGGCGCTCGTAACGCAGGCCCCGGCCGTAGCCGGTGAGCGAGTTCATCAGCGCGTTGACGTCGTCGCCGACCACGGGATCGGCGGTGAGCAGGCCGAAGTCCTCGTAGATCGCCGCCGTACGGTGGTTGTAGTTGCCGGTGCCGAGGTGGCAGTAGCGGCGCAAGCCGTCGGCTTCGTCGCGAACGACGAGGCAGATCTTGGCGTGGGTCTTCAGGCCCACGAAGCCGTACGACACGTGGACCCCGGCCCGCTCCATCCGCCGAGCCCACGCGATGTTGGCCGCCTCGTCGAAGCGCGCGGTCAGCTCGATGAGCACGGCGACCTGCTTGCCCGCTTCGGCCGCGGCGATCAATCCCTCCACCACGAGGCTCTCGCCGGCGGTGCGATACAGCGTCATCTTGATCGCCTGAACCTGCGGATCGGCCGCGGCCTGGCGTAGCAGTTGCACCACCGACGCCACGAACGAGCTGTACGGATGGTGCAACAAGATGTCGCCGGCTCGGATCGCCGCGAAGATGTCGTTGGGCTCGCCGTTGTCGACGAGCTCGGGCTCGGCCACGCCGGCGAACGGAGGGTGGACCAGATCGGGTCGGTCGAGTGAGATCACCTGCCAGAGCGCCGTCAGGTCGAGCGGCGCTCTCGACACATAGACGTCGTCGGAACCGAGATCCAACTCGTCGCGCAACCATTCGACCAGTTCGGGGCCCATCGTCGAAGCCACCTCGAGCCGAATGGCGCGACCGAAGCGCCGTTGGCGGAGCTCCATCTCGACGGCGGCGAGGAGATCGTCGGCGCCCTCGTCATCGACGATCAAGTCGGCGTTGCGGGTGACCCGGAACGCGTGGTGCTCGACGATCTCCATCCCGACGAAGAGCCGTCCGAGGTGGGCGGCGATCAGCTCCTCGAGCCAGACGAAGCCGTCACGCCCCGCCACCGGCACGAGCCGCGGCAACAGACCGGGAACCTTCACCCGGGCCAGGTGTCGAGCCCCCGTCGCTGGGTCGCTGAGGACCACGGCCAGGTTGAGCGACAGATCCGACACGTACGGGAACGGGTGGCCGGGATCGACGGCCAGCGGGGTCAGAATCGGATACACGCGACCCTCGAACACTGCGGTCAGCGTCGTCTGCTCGTCGTGGGACAGCTCGGTCCACGCGTGGAGCCGGATCCCACACCGTCCGAGCGCCGGGGCGAGCTCGTGCTCGAAGAGATCGCTATGGCGCGTGCTCAGGTGGTCGACTACCGATCGGATGTCCCGGAGCTGATCGCCAGGCGTGCGGCCGTCCGAACCGGTCGTGGATATTCCTGCCTCGAGCTGATCCTTCAACCCGGCGACGCGAACCTGGAAGAACTCGTCGAGGTTCGACGGGAAGATCGCGGCGAACTTGGCCCGTTCGAGAAGCGGCAGCTCGCGGTCGAAGCCGTACGCGAGCACGCGAGCGTTGAAGGCCAGCCAGGAGAGCTCCCGGCCGAGGTACCGCGTGGTGTTGCGGTCGAATCCGCCGACGACCGCAGCGGCTCGTGTCAGCTCTGTCGAGGTAGGGATCGGCGTGCTCACCGGGAACCAATCTGCCAGGGTCTACCTAATGACGATCGGTCGCCGCGGCTCGGGCGTGAGCGTCAGCCTGAGACCTCTTCGTCGTAGCCGAGGTCCCACTCGCACAAGATCCGCTCGCGCTCGGCGTCGCGATTGACCCGTTCGCGGTTCCGCCGGAACTGCGGGTCGTGGGGGGGTAGGAGCAGCAACCGGGCGTTCACGCGGTCTCGGAAGCCGTCGACTGCAGGACGGTCGCCCGAGACGAGGCGTACCTCCCAGTGGGGTGCAACCGGACCGAGATAGACGACCTTGGCGTGGGCGATCGGGGGTTCGGGCGGTAGATCGGTCATCGTCATCGCCTTCTGATCACGGCCTTCCTGGGAGGTGGGCCCCGAGTTTACGGGAACTTTCGGGCTGATCCATGCGTACTAGTAAGGCGCGGCAGCCAACCTACGGAGGACGGCATGGACACGACGTGGATGGCACAGGGCAACTGTGCGGACAAGCCACCGTCTTTGTTCTTCCCGAGCGACGGCGTGGGCGTCGAGATCGCTCGGCGCATCTGCGCTATGTGCCCGGTCACGAGCCCCTGCCTCGAGTACGCCCTCGAGAATCGCATCGAGCACGGCGTGTGGGGCGGATGCTCGGAGCGTGAGCGCCGCCGCATCCTCAAGCGCCGCCGCACACCCGAGGTGTCCGCCAGCGGCGGTTGACGAATTCGGCGGTTCCTCAGCTCGGAGAGTCGGTTTCCTCGGTAGCACCCTCGTTGAGGCCCGTCTTGAACTCCTTCTGGGCCTGGCCGAGCGAGCGAGCGAGCTTGGGGAGCTGGCTCGCACCGAACACGAGGACGAACACGACGACGACGAGAAGCAGCTCGTTGGTCGAGAGGGATGCGAGCACCATGGTGGGCCTCCTGCTGTTGTGGGCAGGATACCCACACCGCCCGGCGGATACTCGTCGGCCGGCCCGGTTGCGCCTATCGGCGCATGCTCTATGCGGTCTGCGGGGTGCCCGTGGAGCGCGCTATGGCTCGCTGGCGCCTGATCCGGCGGCGCTCACGCTCCGACATCCCGCCCCAGATGCCGAACTTCTCGCCGTTGCGCAACGCGTACTCGAGGCAATCCTCTCGCACGACGCAGCCACGGCAGACCTCCTTGGCCTCGCGCGTCGACGCGCCGCGCTCGGGAAAGAAGAGGTCGGGGTCGACGCCAAGACAGTTGGCCAGGTCCTGCCAGGACTTGTCGTCATCGTCATCGATAGTCAAAGGAAAGGTCATGCGCGCAAGCTCGAGAGATCCGGTTGGTGTAATTACACCATTGTGATCTGCCGATGTCCAGGCCGCGCCCGAAATTCCTCGGCTTTTTGTTGGCCGGCCGATCGAGCGGATCAGGCCGTGCGCGCCGACCGGTTCATGCGCCGTCGCTGCTCCACGAAGTCGACGAGCACGTAGTCGCCCAGATCCTGGTTCGTGGTGAAGAACGCCCGGCCCCCGTTCAGGCGCGACATCTGCTCGACGAAGCGGCTGAGCGACGAGGTCGCGTCGAGCATGAACGTGTTGATCCTGATGCCGTCGCGCGTGCAGCGAGCGGCCTCGGTGAGGGTCAGCTCGACGGTCTCGCGGGTCGGCGGGTAGCTGAAGAACGGACGCCCGTCGGCCAGCAGGTGGGCGGTGGGTTCGCCGTCGGTGATCATGATGATCTGCTTGGTGCCGGTCTGGCGCGACAACATGCGGCGGGCGAGGGCCAGGCCGTGCTGCATGTTCGTGCCATAGTCGTAGTCCCACATGACCTTCGGGAGGTCTTCGGCGCGGATCTCATGCGCGACCGCCGCGAAGGTGATCAGACCCAGGTAGTCGCGCGGATACTGGCTCGAGATCAGCGCGTGTAGCGCCATGGCGACCTTTTTGGCCGGCAAGAAGTTGTCGCGCATCGGCATCGACAGCGACAGGTCGAGCATCAGCACGGTGCTGGACCGCACGGTGAGCTCGGTCCGTTCGACCTCGAAGTCGTCCGGTGACAGCTCGACGGGCGTGCCGCCGCCCCGGCGCCGGATGGCGTTGCGGACAGTCCTACCGATGTCGAGGTTGAACGGGTCACCGAACTCGTAAGGCTTGGTCTCATAGGCCCGCTCGTGGCCGATACCCAGGCGCTCGATCTGGTGGCGGCCCGGGCGATCCTGGCTGAGCTTGCGGAAGATGTCGCCGAGCGCCTGCTGCCCGATGCGGCGGATGGCCCGAGCCGTCATCTCGAGCTGGCCGTCCTTTCGCTGGACGTACCCTGCCTTCTCGAGCATGCGGGTGAGCTCCGCGATCCGATCGATGCTGTTGGCCGCGTCGCGACCGAGCAGCTCGCGGATGCGCTCGGTGTCGACTTCGGCCAACGACGCCGGGTTCGTGGCTCCGGTGAGCATGCGCTCGAGCTGGTCGAGGTCGCCGATCTCACCCATCATCTCCATCGCCGACGAGAAGTCGAGGGGATCGGCGCCGCTGAAGTTCTGCGACTGGTTCCAGCCCAGATCGGGGAACATCGCGCGGAGGTTCTGGCCCAACTGGTCGACCTGCCACTGAAGGTCCATGTCCTCGAGGAGCTGATCGGACAACTGCTGGAGCTGGGCCCGCTGTGCTGGCGTCATGGAGTTGAGCATCTGTTGCATCGCCGCCATGCGCTGCGCCATCACCTCGAGCAGCTCGTCGAGAGTCTGCGGGTTCTCGGGGAAGAAGTCCCCGAAGTTCTCCATGAACCGCTCGAACTCGGGCTCCTCGCCGCGCGCACGCTGTTCGAGCATCTCGTTGAGGGCAGCCAGCATGTCCTTCATCCGGGCCATGTCCTCGGGCGACATGCCCTGGACCGCGCCGGACATCTTGTCGACCATCTGTTGCATGAGCTGCTGGCGGAGGCGATCGAGGAGCTCCTCGAAGCGCTGCTGGGCTTCGGAGCTGGTGAACTCGTAGGACTGGAGGCCGCGGACCTGCCCGGCCAGATCGGGCGGGAGCAGGTCGAGCTGGAGGTTTTTCTCGGCCGCCGTCTGGCTCATCAGATCCTGGGACCGCTCGTCGCTGCTCGACTGGGCCTGCTCGGCCATCTGATCGAGGGAGCGGCGTTCCTGGTCGACGACGTCGCGGAGCTGCTCGGCGATCTCGTCGTAGACGCCACCGAGATCGAACTGCTCGAGCCGCTCCTGGCGCTCGCGCCGCAAGCGTTCCAGCAGCTCGTTGATGCCTTGGATGCGTTCGCCGTTGCGGTCGTCGAAGCCGCGGCGCATGAGCTGGCGCAGGGCGTTGTCGAGGTTGCCGTGGTAGAGCAACTCGTCCGCCATGGCGTCGAGGACGTCGTCGGCGCCTACCTCGAACCCGAACTGGCTGCCATCCCAGCGCGAGTAGCTGATGCTCATCGCGCTCTGGCGCGAACGGCGGCGACGACGGAACACCATTCCCGGGAGGCTACTCGCCTAGCACCCGCGCCAATAGGTGAGCCCTCCTATGTGACAGTGGGCCTCGGGCTTGTCCCGTCGCTCGGCGGGGCCTACGGTCGGCGGGTCATCGTTACGCCTAGACCAAGTGAGGGCCCAGATGCCGATCAATCCTGATGCCGTCGGGGCCGAGGGCGCAGAGCACGAGATCAGCTGGAACTCGACCCAGAGCTTGCTCTACTCGCTGGGGGTCGGGGCCGGCCAGATCGACCCGCTCGGCTTCGAGCTCGAATTCACGACCGAGAACTCGATCGACATCGAGCAGAAGGCGCTGCCGACCATGGTGGTCGTTCTCGGCATCGGCGGCGGCGGCCGCGGCCCCGACTTCGGCGACTTCGAGCTGGCCAACCTGGTTCACGGCGCCCAGTCGATAACCCTCCACAAGCCCCTGGCCGTCAGTGGCCGCGGCGTCGGCAACAGCCGGGTCAAGGCCATCTGGGACAAGGGCAAGGCCGCGGTGGTGGTGTTGGAGGGCACCATCGTCGATGCCGAGACCCGCGAGCCCCTGTGGAGCACCGAGACCAGCATGTTCATCCGCGGCGAGGGCGGATGGGGCCGCGACCGTGGTCCGAGCAACGAGCCGTTCGAGCCCGGGCGCCCCGCCGACCACGTGGTCAGCTATCAGACCCGCCACGACCAGGCCCTCCTGTACCGTCTCAACGGCGACCGCAACCCGTTGCACGCCGACCCCAAGTTCGCCCAGATGGCCGGGTTCCCGGCTCCAATCCTGCACGGGTTGTGCACCTTCGGGTTCACCGGTCGGGCGCTTCTGCACGCCCTCTGCAGCAGTGACCCCACTCGCTTCGGTGGCATGGCGGTGCGCTTTTCAAGCCCGGTGATGCCAGGTGAGCAGCTCGACGTGCACATGTGGGTCGACGGAAGCACCGCCAACTTCGTGACCAAGGTCGGTGACCGCACCGTCATCGACGGCGGGGTCTTCACCTTCGCGTGACGGTCGCGCCGGGGCCGTTCATCTGGGGCGTGACCTCCTCCTCACTGAGCTACGAGGGCGCTGGGCCTGCCGCCGACTGGTCGGCCTGGGAGCGGGCCAACCGGGCGCCGCCCTCCCTCGACGGCAACGGGTTCGCCACCAACTACGTCGACGATCTGCGGCTTGTCGCCGGCCTCGGCTGCACCGCCGTCACCATCACCGTCGAGTGGGCGCGCCTCGAACCTCGCCGCGGGCCCTTCCATGCCGGGGTGGTCGAGCACTATCGGGACTTGCTCACCGCGGCGCGTCGGGCGGGGCTCGACGCCTGGGTGTGCCTGCACCACACGACCACCCCCGGCTGGTTCGCCGACGACGAACGGGGGTTCACAGAGGACCGCAACGTCGAGTCGATCTGGCTCCGCCACGTCGACCGATGCGCCGAGACGTTCGAGGACCTGGCCGCCGGCTGGATCCCGTTTCACGACCCGGTGGGCTGGGCGCTTCGCGCCTACCAATTCGGCACCCGGCCGCCGGGGCTGACCCGCCCCGACCTTGCTCGCGACGCCATCACTGGCGCCCTCGACGCCACGTTCGGTGCGTGGCGCCTGCTCCGCAGCGGTGGTGCGCCGGTCATGGGCGTGTTCGGCCTGCCGACGGTCAAACCGCTCCACCCCGAGGCGGCGGCGCAGACGCGGCTGCTCGACGAGTTGTTGTGGCGCAGCTGGTCCTCGGCCATCCGGGACGGGTTGCTGTGGTACCCCTGGCGAGCCCCGGTGGAGCGCGAGGATCTGGTCGGAGCGTTCGATCTGATCGGCATCGACTACTCCTACCCGATCGGGGTAGATGGCTACGGCGATCTCGGCGCCTGGCCGGCCAGCGACCGCCGTGACGGCTCCGGGTTCGCGCCAAACGCCGAGGAGCTGAGCGAGGTAATCCACCGCGCCGCCGACGCCACCGGCGGCCGGCCTCTGGTGGTGGCCGCCAACGGGGTCACGACCGACGACGATGACTGGCGCGACGAGTTGCTCGGCGAATCGCTGCGGCGAATCGAGCTGGCCCGCCGCGACGGCGTCGACGTCCGCGGCTATTTCCACGACACGGCGATCGACGCCTACGACCCCGATAACGGCCTGTCCGGCCGACGCGGCCTGCTCGACCGCGACCGCCGCCCCAAATCGAGCGCCGAACGCTTCACCACCGCGACCTCGGCCGTCTGAGCGCCTGCCAACGCGGCTCGACGCCGGCGGCGATCAGCCCTTTCGTCGGTACTGCGCCCGGTGGACACCATCGTCGCGGCTACGGTCCTTGTTGAGGCGCTTCGAGAGGTGCAAACCCTCGAGCACGAACTCGACCGCACTCGCCACTACTTCGGGGGTGATGTCGAGGTCCTCGTCCGCGAGGAGAGCATCGACGGCAACCTTGAGGGGCGCGATCTGCGTCGCGAGAGACGCGATCTCGCGGCCATCGACATCGTCGCCGGTGCGGGCCACAACACCTTCCTCGAAGGCATCGACGATCGCCCGGTGGGTGTCGCCGGGAACGGCGCTCTTGAACACGTTGAGCGTGGCCGCCCGGATCAGATGTTCGAGGATCTCGGCCTCGCGGCCCTCGTCGAGGGTCTCGAACTCGACCTTGCCCGACGTGGTCGCGGCCAGGGCATCGAGATCGCAGATGCGCGGCACCACGTCGGCGCCGCCCTGGCGCAGGGTTCGGCGCAGCGCGCTGGCGACCAGCGCTTCGAGGTTGGTGACCGACATGCGTACCGACACTCCGGAACGCTGATTGATCTGCGGCGACTGCCGGGCCAACTGGCTGAGCGTCGCCACCACTTCGACGAGGAAATCGGGCACGGTCACCCGCAGACCCTCGTACGCCGGCAGCGACGCCTCCTGCTCGATGATGTCCATCTCGGTTTCGACGTCGAGCGGGTAATGAGTGCGGATCTGGGACCCGAAACGGTCCTTGAGCGGCGTGATGATGCGGCCCCGGTTGGTGTAGTCCTCGGGGTTCGCCGACGCCACCAACATCACGTCGAGCGGCAAGCGGACCTTGTACCCGCGGATCTGGACGTCACGCTCCTCGAGCACGTTCAAGAGACCGACCTGGATGCGCTCGGCCAGGTCGGGCAGCTCGTTGATGGCGAAGATTCCCCGGTTGGTGCGGGGAACCAGGCCGTAGTGGAGGGTGAGCTCATCGGACAGGTACCGGCCCTCGGCCACCTTGATGGGGTCGACCTCGCCGATCAGGTCGGCGATCGAGGTGTCAGGCGTGGCGAGCTTCTCGCCGTAGCGATCGTCTCGGTGGACCCAGGCGATCGGGGTGTCGTCGCCCATGTCGGCGACCAGATCACGGGCGTGACGCGACAGCGGATCGTACGGGTCGTCGTTGATCTCGGAGCCGGCCACGATCGGCATGTACTCGTCGAGCAGGCCCGTCAGCGCCCGGATCAGACGGGTCTTGGCCTGGCCGCGTTCGCCGAGGAAGATGATGTCGTGGCCAGCGAGCAGGGCGGTCTCGAGCTGGGGGATCACAGTGCCCTCGAAGCCCAAGATGGCGGGGAACAGCGGGTCGCCCGCTCGGATGCGGGCGATGGCGTTGGAGCGGATCTCCTCCTTGACCGAGCGGGACATCCAACCCGCCCCTCGCAGCGCACCCAGTGTGGTCGGTCGGCTCTCCATGCCGACACGCTACCCGAGCCCGATGAGCCTCAGCCCGCCACGAAGCGGGAGAGATCGTCGATTGGCATGGCCCGGCCGAACAGGTAGCCCTGGGCCCGCTCGCAACCGAGCAGGCGGAGGCAACGCGCCTGCTCCTCGGTTTCGACCCCCTCGGCAACCACGTCGAGTGACAGCGCCCGAGCGAGTCCGAGTATGGAACCGACGATCGCCCGGCTGTCACGAGCACCCGGGAGGTCGGCGACGAACGAGCGGTCGATCTTCACCGCATCCATGGCGAACCGCTTGAGCTGGGCCAACGACGAGTACCCGACACCGAAGTCGTCGATGGCGAACTTGACACCGAGTGATCGGAGCTCCTCGATCTGGCGGTCGGCCAGCTCCGGGTCACTCATGATCGTGTGCTCGGTGACCTCGAGACAGAGCGCGCTGGCGGCGAACCCGCTCGCCGCGAGCGCGTCAGCGACATCGGCCGCCAGGTTCCCCCGCACGAACTCGCGCGCCGACACGTTCACGCGCAGCGTCAGCCGGTTCTGGCCCGCGGCCAGGGTCGCCACGTCGGCGCTCGCCCGAGTCAGGACGAAGCGCCCGAGGTCGTGGATCAGTCCGGCGTCTTCGGCGACATCGATGAACTCGGCCGCCGGCAGCAGTCCACGCGTCGGGTGATCCCAGCGGAGCAGGGCCTCGACACCGACGATCTGCCGGCTCAGCAGTTCGACCTCGGGCTGGTAGTGAACCATCAGCTCCTCGCGGACGATCGCCGTTCGCAGCTCCTGCTCGAGGGTCGTGCGGGCCTCGAGTCGGGAGCGCATCCGATCGTCGAACATCTCGCGCCGGTTGCGACCGCGCTGCTTGGCCTCGTACATGGCCAGGTCGGCCTGCCCGAGCAGGTCGGCCACCGCCTGAACGCCGGGGTCCTCGTGGACGGCCACCCCGACGCTCACGGTTTGGCGAACATCGACGCCGAAGATCGAGAACGGGCGCTCGAAACCGTCGCGCACCCTCTCGGCAAGAGCGGCGGCTGCGGTCGAGTCGGCATCGGGGAGCAGCACGACGAACTCGTCGCCGCCGATGCGGGCCACCACGTCGTCGGCCCGAACGTGCTCCCGGATGCGGTCGACGGCGAGCCGGAGCAGCTCGTCGCCCGCCGCGTGACCCATCGAATCGTTGACGACCTTGAAACGGTCGAGGTCGAGGAAGAGGAGGCTCGCCCCCCGACCAGGGACGGACTCGAGCGTGTGCTGAAGTCGGTCGAGAAGGGTGTCCCGGTTGAGGGCCCCCGTCAGCGGATCATGGGCCGCGTTGTAGGCGAGGCGGGCCGCCATGGCTCGGCTATCGGTGACATCGAGCGCCAGGATCAGCAACGATTCGACGCTCCCGTCCGCTGTGAACTCCGGTACCGATCGGACCTCGACGACGAGAGGCCCGTCGGGAAGCTCGAATGCGAACTGCTCCTCGAAACGCTCGCCGTGATTGAACACGTCCATGAGTCGGCTCCAGAACGGCGTGTCGACGACGCCGTCGAACACCTCGCCGATCTGCCGGCCGATGAGGTCCTCCGGCCGAACACCACGATTGGCAATTTCGGGTCCGCACATCAGGATCCGGCCGGCGCGGTCGAGCCGGGCAACGAAAGCAGGTATGGACGCCACCAGCTCACGGCTCCGGCGCTCGTTGGCCTCGAGCTCCTCCCGCTGTCTTGTGAGTTCGGTGATGTCCTCGACCAGCACGAACACGCACGAGCGGACGGTGTCGTCGCCGAGGCGGCACACATGGGAGCGAAGCACGCGAGCCTCATCGTTGGGGCCTGTGACCCGGAGCGTCAGGACGGTCCGTTCGGTGCGACGCTCTTTCAGGGCGTGAACCGCCGCTCGAACCATGTCGCGATCGTCGGCGTGGACCCGATCGAGCAGCGTCACGCCGACCGTCTCGTCGGTCCCGAACTGCTCGCGGAGCTGGCGGTTGCTGTCGAGCACCTCTCCGGACCAGGAGATCATGCCGAACCCGACAGGACCTTCATCGAAGGCACGGGCGAACCGCTCGTCACTATCTCCTTTGACCAGTGCCTGCCCGATCAGGGTGGCGCAGGATCGCGATACACGCAAGGCGTCGTCGGACCACGGGCGCACGTCGGTCCGCCACAGCACGATGAAGCCGAGCCCACCGCGATACGGGAAACTGACGAGCATCGACGACCGGACCCCGATCGCCGCCAGCGCCTCGTGTCCGGGCGCCTCGCGGTGGTCCTGGATAACGGAGTAGCCGTGCTCGTTCAGCCGCCCACGGATGCTCTCGAGGGCCGGGGTTTCCGACCCGATCCGCCCGATCCGCTCATAGACCTCACGGCCCAACCGCCACCCGCTCTGGAACTCGAGACCGCCGGGCGTCTCGACGAACACCGCTGCTCCATGAGCGGCCACGAACCTCGCCAGTTGCTCGACCACGTCGGAGACGGCGGTCATGACCGTAGATGGTTGGGCCGCCATGAGCGTGAACGCCTGCCGGACGACGAGCTCGGACGCCGAGGCACGGGTCTTCCACTGGAGCAGCGCCGAACCGGTCGCGACCGGCACCACCCGGATCGCTACCACCGCTTGACCGCCGAGTTCCCGCACTTGTCCGCCGACCTCGACGGGGACCCAGTGACCGGCCGCATGCAGTAGGCGCAGCGTCCGTGGCAGTTGGTCGCCCGACTCGTCGAGCCGGTAGCGCAAGGCGGCGACGGCCTGCTCGATCTCGGTCGGATGCACGAGGTCGAAGACGTTCGCACCGACCAACTCGGTGTACGTACGGCCCAGTAGTCCGGCGAGGGCGGGGCTGACGTAGCGAACCGTTCCCTGGCCGTCGATCAGAGCCAGGCCTTCGTCGCTCACGGACAGGAGCGCATCGAGTGGCGTCGGATCGATCGACACACCACGGCTCAGCGCTCGCGAGAAGTGGCTCAGCGTTTCGACCGGTGTCACAGAGTTGGGTATCGGATGGCCGACCCCTGTTCCTGACCGAAATCTCGGCAATTCAGGCCGGAGTACCCACTGCGCCTCCCGCCACGAGCCGTCGGTGCTTGGTTATCGTCGTTCCATGGATCTCTCG
The DNA here is from genome assembly GCA_964390555.1 of uncultured Acidimicrobiales bacterium. GTDB lineage: Bacteria > Actinomycetota > Acidimicrobiia > Acidimicrobiales > SHLQ01 > CAVTWS01. Next base: position 34,693 of record CAYMJU010000020.1, read on the forward strand.
GGGGCGTGGTGGGCGACGCCCGCCGACGACGATCTGCGCCGCCAGTTCGCGTCCGACGACCTCGACGAAACGGCCTGGGAGCCCGTTTCGGTGCCCGGCCACTGGCGAACCACGGCGGCGTTCGCCGACCACGACGGACCGATGCTGTTCCGGCGGCGCTTCACGGCCGTGTCACCCCCCGATGGGCGCCGTGCGTGGTTGACGCTCGAAGGCGTCTTCAGTCAGGGCGACGTGTGGCTCGACGGCGTGTACCTCGGCGTGACCGACGGGTACTTCGTACCGCACCGCTTCGACGTGACCGAAATGCTGCGGTCGCGTTCTGAGCATGTGCTCGCCATCGAGGTGGGATCGCCGCCGCCAACGGATCGCGACAACAAGCGACTGCTCACCGGGGCGTTCTCACACGGCTCCTTCATCGACCGGAGGTGGAACCCCGGAGGGATCTGGCGGCCCGTGCATCTCGTCGAGACCGGTGACGTCTCGATCCGCCACTCGAGGCTTCTGTGCGTCGCCGCTACTGAAGCCCAGGCGCGGCTCCAGGCGCGCCTGGTGATCGACTCGCCCTCGAGCCAGCGGCTCACCTTTCGCACGATCGTGGCTGGGGTCGAGCACGAGCACCGCCAGCTCGCGGCGGCCGGCGAGAATCGGGTGCAGTGGACCGTCGACATCGAGCGGCCGGACCTCTGGTGGCCGCACTCGCTCGGCGCGGCGACGCTCCACGAGGTGGTGATCGACGTGATGACCGAGGCCGGCGAGGTCACCGACACCCGAACGTGTCGAACCGGGTTCCGCCGAGTGGTGCTCGACGGCTGGAAGGCGTCGGTCAATGGGGAACGGATCTTCCTGAAGGGCGCCGCGCTCGGGCCAGTACGCCGCGACATGGCCCACGTCAGCGATGGCGACGCCCGTCGACCGATCGAGAGAGCCATCGAGGCCGGCCTCGATCTGCTGCGGGTCCACACCCACATTGCGCCGCCCCTGCTATATGCCGCGGCCGACGAGCTGGGCATGCTGCTGTGGCAGGACCTCCCTCTGCACAAGGGCTACGCCCGCTCGGTGCGCGACGCGGCGGTGATCCAAGCTCGATGGGCCACCGATCTGCTCGGTCACCACCCATCGGTGGCCCTGTGGTGCGCCCACGACGAGCCCCACGGCACCGACGCCATACGGCCACGACCGGCGGCCGAGTCGATCTTGGCTCACCAGGCGCCGTCGTGGAACCGATCGGTGCTCGACCTCGCCCTCAAACGGGAGCTGTCGCGAAGCGACCCTACGCGGCCCGTGATTGCCCACTCGGGCGTCCTCCCTCACTTTCCCCAGCTCGACGGGACGGCGACGCACCTGTGGTTCGGGTGGCACGAGGGTCGCGCCGCCGATCTCGGCCAGCACCTTCGGGACTGGCCGCGCCAAGCCCGCTTCGTCGGCGCGTTCGGGGCGCAATCGGTTCCCGACGACGCCGAGTTCGCCCAACCGGAACGATGGCCCCGCCTCGACTGGACGAGCCTGGCCGAGCACCACACGATCGACGCGATACCGCTCCTCGCCCGATTCCCGCCGGATCGCTACGAATCGTTCGACGCTTGGCGGCGCGCCACCCAGCGCCACCAGGCCCACGTCGTCAAGACGACCGTCGAGTTGCTGCGCCGCCTGAAGTACCGGCCCACCGGGGGGTTCGTGCTGATGGCGTTGAACGACACGCAACCGGCCATCAGCTTCTCGGTGCTCGACCACCGGGGCGAGCCCAAACCGGCCTTCCGGGCGCTGAGCGACGCGTGCCGGCCGGTCATCGTCGTGGCCGACCCGTTCCCGGCTTCACTGGTCGCCGGCACCTCCGTCGAGCTCGACCTCCACGTCGTGAACGATCGCCGCCGGGCGCTCACCGATCTGCGGCTCGACGCCGCGCTCATCGATCCCGACGGCGTGCACCGCTGGTCGTTCGGGGGCGAGGTCCCCGCCGATACGTGCGTCAAGGTCGGCCGGATCGTGTGGCGGGTCCCGATCTCGTGGGGCGACGTGACCCTCGATCTCACCCTCCGCGGACCCGCCGTCGACGTCACAAACCGGTATCTAACCCGCCTGCCGTTGAGTTAGGCCCGCCCGTCGGGGCGCCGGTACCGTTCCCGCACGCGCTCGACCGGGCGTCGGCACTGCGATTTCTGTGGAGGAATCGATGTCTCAGACGATGTCGGGTCCATCGGGCACCCAACGGGTAGCCCCGCTGCGGACGCGACCCCGGCCGGCGCCGTTCCCACTGAACCTCTACCAGACGGCGGTGGGCAAGAAGTGGGTCATGGCCGTCACCGGTCTCGGATTGATCGGCTTCGTCATCGTTCACATGATCGGGAACCTCAAGGTGTACCTGGGGCCATCGGAGATCAACGAGTACGGCGAAGCGCTGCGCGACCTCGGGGGGCATCTGGTACCTCGCACCTGGCTGCTGTGGCTGCTGCGCATCGGGCTCGTAGTGATGTTCGCCCTGCACCTCCACGCCGCTATCTCACTCACCCGCATGGCCAACAAGGCGAACCAGGCCTATGTCGGCGGCCGGGACTACATCGCCGCCAGCTACGCGTCGCGCACGATGCGTTGGACCGGCCCCATCATCTTGCTGTACCTCGTGTACCACCTCGCCGATCTCACGTGGGGGTGGTGGCTCGGCGACGACTTCGTTCGAGGCGACCCGTACCACAATCTGAGCGAGAGCCTGTCGAGCCTCCCGGTCGCCATCGTCTACGTCGTCGCCAACGCGGCGCTGGCCGTGCACCTCTTCCACGGCACGTGGTCGATGTTCCAGAGCCTCGGCATCAACAACCCTCGGTACAACCAACTGCGCCGAAGCGCGGCGGGCGGCGTGGCCGGCCTGATCCTGGTCGGCAACCTGAGCTTCCCGATCCTCGCCCAGGCCGGCGTGATCGACGAGGACAACCGGACGTCGATTCCCGGCGAACCTGAGATCGAGGAGGCCCAGCCGTGAGCGCGCTCGAATCGAGGGTCCCGGCCGGGCCGATGGCCGACAAGTGGACCAACCACAAGTTCTCGGTGAAACTCGTCAACCCCAACAACAAGCGTCGGTTCACCGTGCTCGTGGTGGGTACCGGCCTCGCCGGCGCCTCGGCGGCGGCTTCGCTCGCCGAGCTCGGGTACAAGGTAAAGGCGTTCACGTTCCACGACTCGCCGCGTCGGGCGCACTCGATCGCCGCGCAGGGCGGCATCAACGCCGCCAAGAACTACACCAACGACGGCGATTCGGTTCACCGCCTCTTCTATGACACGGTCAAGGGCGGCGACTACCGAGCCCGCGAGGCCAACGTGCACCGGTTGGCCGAGGTGTCGGTCAACATCATCGACCAGTGCACGGCCCAGGGCGTGCCGTTCGCCCGCGACTACGGCGGCCTGCTCGACAACCGCTCCTTCGGCGGCGCCCAGGTGTCACGCACCTTCTACGCCCGGGGTCAGACCGGCCAGCAGCTGTTGCTCGGGGCCTACTCGGCATTGATGCGCCAGGTCGCCCACGGCAACGTCGAGCTCCACACCCGCAGCGAGATGCTCGACGTGGTCGTGAAAGACGGCGAGGCCGCCGGCATCGTCGTACGCGACCTGTTGTCGGGCGAGGTGACCGCCCACGCCGGTCACGCCGTGCTGCTGTGCACCGGCGGTTACGGCAACGTCTACTTCTTGTCGACCAACGCCAAGATGTCCAACGTCACCGCGGCGTGGCGGGCCCACCGGCGGGGCGCGTTCTTCGCCAACCCGTGCTACACGCAGATCCACCCGACTTGCATCCCGTCGAGCGACGAGTTCCAGTCGAAGCTCACGCTCATGTCCGAGTCTCTGCGCAACGACGGACGCATCTGGGTGCCCGTCGACCGCGACGACAAGCGGTCGCCGGACCAGATACCCGACACCGAGCGCGACTACTTCCTCGAGCGCAAGTACCCCGCGTTCGGCAACCTGGTGCCCCGCGACGTCGCGTCGCGCAACGCCAAAACCGCAGTCGACGAGGGCCGCGGTGTCGGGCCGCTCAAGAACGGCGTCTACCTCGACCTCTCGGGTTCGGTCGGACGTGACGGTGTGGCGGTGATCAAGGAGAAGTACGGGAACCTGCTCGACATGTACGAGCGGATCACCGGCGACGATCCGTACAAGGTGCCGATGCGCATCTACCCGGCGATCCACTACACGATGGGCGGACTCTGGGTCGACTACAACCTGATGACCACTCTGCCGGGCTTGTACGCCCTCGGCGAGGCGAACTTCTCGGACCACGGCGCCAACCGCCTCGGCGCGTCGGCGCTCATGCAGGGTCTCGCCGACGGATACTTCGTGATCCCGGCGACGATCGGCGACTACCTCGCCGGCAAGCTCGGGACCGGCGTCGTTCCCACCGACGATCCGGCGTTCACCGCGGCTATCGCTGGCGTCAACGACGACACCCGGCGGTGGCTGTCCACCGGCGGAACGAAGTCGGTGGACCACTACCACCGCGAGCTCGGCAAGATCGTGTGGGACTACGTAGGCATGGCTCGGAACAAGACCGGGCTCGAGAAGGCCCTGACGGAGATCCCAGCCCTTCACGACGAGTTCCGCAAGAACGTGCGGGTCACAGGCAGCGGCGAGTCGCTCAACCAATCCCTCGAGAAGGCCGGGCGGGTCGACGATTTCTTCGAGCTGGCCGCGCTCTTGGCCCGCGACGCCCTCGAGCGCGAGGAATCCTGCGGCGGCCACTTCCGCGAGGAGCACCAGACCGACGACGGCGAGGCGCAGCGCGACGACGAACGGTTCGCCCACGTCGCCGCATGGGAGTGGAACGGCGCCGGTACACCCCAGACCCGCCACCGAGAGGAGCTGACGTTCGAGACGGTCAAGCTCAGCCAGCGCAGCTACAAGTGAGGACCTGCTGATGACCAAGTCTTTGAACCTCACCCTCAAGGTCTGGCGCCAGGCCGGGCCGGCCCAACCCGGACGCTTCGAGACCTACGACGCGCCCGGGATCAGCGAGGACGCCTCGTTCCTCGAGATGCTCGACATCGTCAACGAGCGCCTGATCGAGCAGGACCAGGAACCGATCACGTTCGAGAGCGACTGCCGCGAGGGCATCTGCGGCACCTGTGGCGTGATGATCAACGGGCAGGCGCACGGCCCCGAGAAGGGCACCGCCACTTGCCAGTTGCACATGCGCAAGTTCGCCGACGGCGACCACATCACGATCGAGCCGTGGCGGGCCACCTCGTTTCCCGTGATCAAGGATCTCGCCGTGGACCGAAGCCCACTCGACCGCATCATCGAAGCGGGCGGCTACATCTCGGTCAACACCGGAGCCGCCCCCGAAGCCAACCTCACGCTGGTCCCGAAGCTGGTGTCCGACACCGCCATGGATGCCGCCCAATGCATCGGCTGCGGCGCTTGCGTGGCCGCGTGCCCGAACAGCGCCGCCCAGCTGTTCACGTCGGCCAAGGCCATGCATCTCAACCTGCTCCCCCAAGGCCAGCCCGAGCGCTGGACCCGGGTGGAGAACATGGTCGAGACCATGGAGGAGTACTTCGGCACGTGCACCAACCACGGCGAGTGCTACGAGGCGTGCCCGAAGGAGATCAGCCTCGACTTCATCGCCTGGCTGAACCGTGACTACATGAAGGCCAAGGTCAAGAACCGCAAGCTGGCCTCGCAACGCTGATCGCGCGCTCTACTTCCAGTCGCGCTGATCGCGCGAAAAGTCAAGACTTGATCTCGGCACGATCCGAGCGCACACTCAGGGGAGCTGATCTGCGACGGTGGCCACGTAGCCCCGTCACGGTGACAGTTGAAGCAAACGAAGCGTTTTCGTCCACCTAGAACAAGGGGGATAAGCGTTGAGAGCTGCAGCTATCTCGGCACCCGAGCGGAGCCCGCCCGGCTGACCATGAGTCTCGGTTGATAGCCGAGCCGATCCCCTCGCGTTCTCGCACCGCACGGGTCACGCATAGTCGGACACCACTGGAGACGCGCCGAGAGAGACGACCCGGATCGACCGTAGCGATGGGCCGGGGCACACCACGACGGTGGTGGGGCCCCGGCCCCTTCGCGTCGGGGCAGGTCTACCGCTTGGTGAACGACGACCAGGCGGTCAGTAGTTCGGCCGCGAAAGTGTCGGGCAACTCGTGGCCGAGATCCTCGACCAGATGTAGCGTCGCTTCGGCGATGCCGTCGGCCAGCGCGATCGCGTGATCGACACCAAACACCGGATCGCTGGTGCCGTGGACGACGAGCGTCGGGCAGCCGATCTCGGCCAGGCGCGGCAGGCGACTCGGGCTGTCGGCCACGGCTAGGCCGTGGCCGGTCTCTGGCCGCCAGCATTCGTCGACCTCCCGCAGCGCCAGGGCACGCTGGACGTGCGACTCGAACTCGAACCTCGTGCCCGCGAACGCCCGGTAGCCGTCGACCAGCCATCGCACGCGCTCGGCCCGTTCGTTCGGGGGCCCGGCGAACAACCGCCACGTGAGCGCCTCGACCAGTTCGCCATCTGGGTCCGAGAGCAATTCGTCGCCGAACGAAGGGGTGGTCCCCACCAGGGTCAGCGTGCGGACTCGCTCGGGGTGGTCGATGGCGAGCAGCTGACCCACCATGCCCCCCATCGACCGGCCGATCACGTGGGAGCGCGGGACATCCATCGCGTCGAGAACCGTGAGGGCGTCGCTCGTCAGGTCGTCGAGTGAGTACGGCTCGGTGACGATTGAGCTCGAACCGACATCGCGATGGTCGAACCAGATCACCCGGTGGCCGGATTGGGCCAGGCCCGAGACGTAGCGCTCGGTCCAACGGAAGGCGGGAGAGTCCGCTGGTGACACCAGCAGAACCGCGGGCACGTCCGGGGGGCCGTCTTCGTACACCGCGAGCTGGATCGAGCCGTTGCGTGCATACATCGGGGCGACGGTAGCGGAACGGGGCCGCCCTCAATCGTTCCCTGATCCGATAACGTCGCCTGATGCTTGCCAGTGAGCTGATTCGCTCCGTCCGCAGCTCTGCCGGTCTCACGTTGCGGGCGCTTGCGGCGCGAGCCCGTACTTCGGCCCCGGCCCTAGTCGAGTACGAGGCCGGACGCCGCGATCCCACGTTGTCGACCCTTCAACGGATCGTCGCCGCCGCCGGCGCCGACCTGACGCTCGCGACTCGCGCGATCACGGTCGACAGAACGACCAACGGTCGAATCCTCGAGGAGGTTCTCGAGCTCGCCGAACACCTGCCGCGACGAGCTCCCGATCCGCACTTGACCTACCCCCGACTCCCGCGGCTGCCCGGGCCGAGATGACGACGCTCGCAGAGAAAGTGGTCGGCCTTCACGAGGCGCTCGCGCGTGCACGACTACCCCACGCGTTCGGCGGCGCACTTGCGCTCGCGTTCCACGTCGCCGAACCGCGGGCGACCCGTGATATCGATGTGAACATCTTTGTCGACACCGCGCACGTGAGCGACGTGATCGCAGCACTGCCGTCTGGCGTGTCCACGACGGCTGACGCCGTCGCCGAACTCGAACGAGACGGCCAGGCACGAATTCTGTGGGACGAGACACCTGTTGACATCTTCTTGTCCACGCACCCTTTCCACGATCACGCCAGCACCCGGACGGTCATGGTGCCGTTCGTCGGCGTCGATCTTCCCGTTCTCGGCGCACTCGAACTGTGTGTCTTCAAGGCCTTCTTCGACCGGACCAAGGACTGGGCCGACATCGAAGCCATGCTCGGTGTGGGATCGGTCGACATCCCGCTTGCCCTCGGTTGGCTGGTCGACCTTCTCGGCGTAGACGATCACCGGGTGGAACGGCTGAGCCGGCTCACCCGCTTGGAGCCTCGATCGTCGGGCCCGCGCGACCCTCGATTCGACCCGTCGCCGCGCACCGACTGAGATTGGCGACATGACTGCAGACTTCGAGCCGTTCACCGTCCATGTCGCCGGTTCGGTCCTCGACGACCTTCGCGACCGGTTGGCCGACACCCGCTACCCCGATCAGCTTCCCGACACGACGTGGGCGCTTGGCACCGATGGCGGTTGGCTGCGCGCGACCGTCGACTACTGGCGCGACGACTTCGATTGGCGGACGGCCGAGCAGCGGATCAACGCGTTCGACCAGATCGTCACGACCATCGATGGCCAGCGCATCCATGCCATCCACCAGCGGTCGTCAAATCCCGACGCGATGCCGCTGCTGCTCGTCCACGGGTGGCCGGGATCGGTCGTCGAGTTCCTCGACGTGATCGGCCCGCTGTCGGATTCCTATCACGTGGTCGCTCCGTCGCTGCCCGGCTACGCCTGGTCGGGCCCAACGACCGAAGCGGGCTGGGATGTGAAGCGCACCGCCTCGGCTCTTGCCGAGCTGATGGCCCGCCTCGGCTACGGCCGCTACGGAGCTCAAGGTGGCGACTGGGGATCGATGATCGTGCGACATCTCGCCCACGTCGACGCCGAACACCTCGTGGGCGTGCACGTGAACATGCTCATCTCGTTCCCCCCTGGTCGTCCTGACGACATGGACGAAATGACCGAGCGGGAGATCGCCCAGCTGGCTCGAACCAAGGACTACATGAGCAACGGCAGCGGTTACACGGCTATCCAGAGCACCAAGCCACAGAGCCTGGCCTACTCGCTGAACGACTCGCCGGCGGGCCTCTTGTCCTGGATCGGCGAGAAGTTCCACGCCTGGACCGACCACGATGGCGACCTCCACGACGCGGTGCCGGTCGATCACCTGCTCACCAACGTGATGGCCTACTGGACGACCGGGACGATCGGGTCCTCGGTGCGCATGTACCACGAGTCGATGAGCCGCGGCAGCGTGATGGTCGACGGCATCCACGATGTGCCGTTCGGCGTGGCCAACTTCCCGGCCGAGATCATCTTCGGTCGACGGCGCTGGGCCGAGGCCGCCAACACGATCGTCCACTGGACCGACATGCCCCGCGGCGGCCACTTCGCCGCGCTGGAACAACCCGACCTCTTCGTCGCCGACGTCCAGGCCTTCTTTGGCTCGCTCAGCTGACGTCGAATGCGGTCAGATGTTCGATCGGTAGAGCTCAGCTGCCGGCCGGCTCCCATGCCGAGAACTTGTCCTCCTCGAGCATTTCGAGCGAGAGACCCGCCGTGACTACCGTTGGTGCATGACGACCATGTACTACGAGCGTGATGCCGATCCGACCGCTCTCGCCGAACAACGGGTCGCCGTCGTCGGCTACGGGAACCAGGGTCGAAGCTGGGCCCTCAACCTCCGAGACTCGGGCCTCGACCCGATGGTTTGCGTACGCCGCGACGACACCCGCGCCCGAGCCGATGCCGACGGCTTCGACACCGCCGATCTCGAAGCTGCCGGCGACGCCGATGTCGTCTGCATCCTGATCCCGGACGACCTGATCCCGAGCTTGCCGTACCGCGGAACACCCGCCTCGCTGACGGTCGTGGCCAGCGGTTACACGCTCGCGTTCGGGCGGTTCGACCCTGTCGGGGATCAGGCCATGATCGCTCCCCGCATGCTCGGGCCCGAGGTTCGTTCGTGCTACGAGGAAGGGGCCGGGTTCATCACGGCCATCGGCGTCCATCGCGACGTCACGGGCACTGCGCTGGCACGCACCCTGGCCGTAGCGGCGGCACTAGGTGGCCTGCGTGAAGGGGCGATCGAGCTCACGGCGCTACAAGAAGCCGTCCTCGACCTCGGCGTCGAGCAAG
>CAYMJU010000021.1:0-5204 GCA_964390555.1 uncultured Acidimicrobiales bacterium
AGTGAGGCGGAGCGGTTCGAAGCAAATGCCCCCCTTTTGAACCGCTCCGCCCACCAAACTGATCACAAACTGCGACCGGTATCACCAACATGACCAAGACAATAACCGCCTCACTCTTGTTGCTCCTCGTGACTGGCGGCGTCAGCCAAGCCGATGTGCGCAGTTATTCTGCGCCCGTGGTTAACGGGAGCAGGCTTGACGCATGTCTGACCGTAGACGGTGACTGTGGCAAGCCAGCCGCGGATGCCTTCTGCAGGGGGCAAGGAGTTGAAATTGCGGTTTTGTTTCAACGCCAGGCTGCGACCGATACAAAGCGCCTTGGCAGCGGCGAATTCTGCGCAGGCGAAGCTTGCACAGGCTTTAGGCAAATCAAATTTTGCACGTTGGCGGCTGACGCAGCCACCGTGCAGAACTGATACTTTTATTGCGATGGAACTGATCGGGCGCTGTCCCGTTGCTCCTCCAGCATTCACTTTTATGAGGACCAGTAAATGGCCAGCCATGCCCATGCCTAGGAATACCAAGCAGGTTGATGCGCCATCACGGGCTGACATTGGCGAGCTTCTGCATCGCGCGACCGCCCAGGGCAGGCTTTGGGTCGAGGTGGAAATGACGCTGGCGCGCACTGAATTAGCTGACCTGCGCCGCCGCTGTATTGCTGCGGCGATATTTGCGGTGATGGCAATTGCCACCATGCTCTGCGCACTCATTATCCTCGCCGAGGCCGGCGTGGCGGCTGCGGCGCAATATCTGGGCAGCGAAATAGGTGGCGGCTTGGCAATCGGCGCTTTGCTTCTTGCTGTGGCCTGTGGCTGCGTGATGGTCATTGGCCGGATGTTTGATTGGCGGCCGGAAAGCCTGCTTTTCCGCTGGATGAGGAAACGGACCTGACATGAAATCCCTTCCAAATGCCATGGCCGATGCGCGCGCCAGCCGGGCTGAGCTGACAAAGACCCTGCATGACTTGCGCGAAAAGCTCACTATATCAGAGCTTGCGGACGATCTGCTCAGCGCATTGGACCCGGAACTGACATTCCTCAACCGGGTGAAAGCGGGACTGAAACGGCGTCCACTTATCGCCGCAGGGCTGGTGGCGAGTGCTGGTTGGCTGGTGAACAGCCTGATGAGAAGCGGACGTCAGAGCGGCAGCAACCGGCCACTCAAATCTCGCCGCCGCAAAATCAAACCTGGAAATACCTACAACCCAAAAGGAGACTGACCATGACAACCAACACCACTTCCACCAACGGACAGATGCCATCAGCGAGCAAAAGCAAAGCCGCCAGTGGCTCCAAATCACCAAAACGCAGCGCGGCTGCGCGGCGTCCTGCCAAGCGGGCAGTGAAACGCACGGCTGCCCCAGGCGGTTACAGCGAGGCGGCCACACGACTGCTGTCGCGCGGCGCCAAAGCTGCCGGTGGAGCCTATGAATGGGCGGTCGAGGGCGCTGAAAGGGCTGTTCCGATCGCGGCGCGCCACCTGCCAGACCAGCGGACTGTGCAGAGACTGGCTGATGAGAGGCCCTATATTCTCGGCGCCATCGGTTTAGGCATCGGCGCCGTGATAGGGCTGATGTTGCCAGCCCGTCTCATGGGCAGCACTGCATCACCGCCGCCCCGTCCGGTGAAACGCGCCAGCCTCAAGCGCTGACGAAACCTTTTCGGCGGCATGGCCAACCCGTGCTGCCGACACCCACCTCTAAACTTTTTCCACCGACACGGACGGCTCTGCTTGCCCGGTCGTTTCCGCTTCCGACTCGCCGAGAAACTCGCCAATTGGCGCCAGCGCATCGATGTGGCCGCTGAACACCTTCAGGATCACCAGAAGCGGCACAGCGACGACAATGCCGACAATTCCCCAAATCCACCCCCAGAAGGCCAGTGCCAGCAAGATGGCGACGGCATTCAGCTGCAAGCGGCGGCTCAGGAGGTATGGCGATATGAGCTGGTTCTCAACGGTAACAATCACTGTGTACAGGATTGGCGCCAGCAGGGCGTAGCTGAACGAATCGAATATCACGATTGAACTCAAAGCGGCGAGGAAAACTCCGGCCAATGGCCCGGCATAGGGGATGAAATTGAGAAAAAAGACGGGGAATGCCCAGAGATAGGCTGTCGGCATTCCGAGCAGGTAGAAGGCAGCGGCCACAGCTACGCCGACGCCCGCATTGATGGCGGTGAGCATGATGAGATAGGCCGATACCTGTCCCTCGACATCATGGACAAAGCGCAGGGCGTTCTTCTTGTCGGTGAAGGTGGGCATGACCCGCATGAGTTTTTCATAGAACAGGTCTCCTGATGCCATGAGAAACAGGGACAGGATGATCGCTCCGGTGAGCATGACGGTATAGCTTGCCGGATAGCCGGCGGCAGTCCACAGGAGCGCAGGCAATGCGGGCCCCCTGACGAAAACTTCCTGGGCACCGGCGCTGCCGGCTGGAGTGGCGGCATTCTGGATATCTTCGGCAATTCTTGCAAAACGCTCGAACGGTCCACTGATGCTGCGGATCTTCGCAATGAAAGTCCGCTGGATTTCGGGTGCGTCGGCAATCCAGCCCGCGATCGGTCCGCTGACCAGATAGCCTGCCGCGAGACCTCCTGCCAACAGCATGACTGCAAAAGCGCTGGCGGTAATCCAGGCAGGCACGCCGCGGCGGGCGAACCACCGGATCAATGGCCGGAAAGTCATCGCGATAAGACACGCGACGGTGACAGGGAGCAGGAAATCGCGGGCAAAATATATGGCAAAGGCAGCGCCGAGCAACAGTATTCCGATCAGCGCCGTCCGTGATTGCTTGAGATAAATGGCGGTATTATCCCGTTTTGCGGCCGCCATGTGTTTCTCCGATCCCCTTTAGAGCTTGCCCATCAGAACCAGAACGAGGATCACGACCAGAACCAAGCCCAGGCCCCCCGATGGTCCGTAGCCCCAGCTTCGGCTGTGGCCCCAATTTGGCAGCGCGCCGACCAGGATCAGTATCAATATGATGATGAGAATAGTGCCGAGCGTCATGTTGTTCTCCTCCGGCCGATTTCGACCACCGAGGGAACGCATTGCCACCCGATTTGGTTCCACCACCGGCAAGTGGCGGTTGCAATCAGGATTTGGGCGGCATTTCCACAGCATCGAGGCGCTTGTCAAAAGCCCCGGGTGTTGGCCCGTCTCCGCCGAGGAGCTGGGCGAGTTTTTCGCGCGCGCGACTGACCCGGCTTTTCACCGTGCCTACTGCTACGCCGCAGATCCCAGCTGCTTCCTGGTACGAGAAACCAGACGCGCCGACCAGAACTATGGCTTCACGCTGATCATCCGGCAATTGGGCAAGCGCCACTTGCAATTCAGCCATTTCGAGATGGCTTTCCTGCCCGCCGGAAACCGCGACCGCGCCGGCATACACGCCATCGGCATCCTCGACCTCGCGGCGGCGCTTGCGGATGTGGGTATAGAATTCATTGCGGAGGATCGTGAAAAGCCAGGCCCGGAGATTGGTGCCCAACTGATAACTGTCGTGGTGGTTCCATGCCTTCATCAGTGTTTCCTGCACCAGATCATCAGCCCGGTCGGGTCGCGCGGTGAGCGACATGCCAAAGGCCCGCAGGCCCGGTATTGCCGCGATCAGTCCATCACGGAATTCGCTGGATACAGGCGATTTGCCTTCCAAGTTGATTAATCCTTCTTGGCCGTTTTGGCTTCCAGCTGTATCAGCAGATCCATAAATCGATCCGGCACTGGCTGTTTTGCAACATCGTCGTAATAATCGCGCAGGCGACTTCCAATGATGTCATAGACCGGCGGCTTGCTGCCTGTTGCGCTCGTAGTACCTGTCCGGTCAGTCATTTTTCTGGACTTGCCTTTTGCTTTATTCTCTGTTTCAGTCATCATTCCCCTGCCAAGGTTAATTTATTGTACTGGCCCCTTCGGCAGGCGGAAACCTGCTGACTGGACCTCAATGACTGCAAGCGCGACAAGTTCCGTCTTTGCAAAAATAATCTAATCCAGGCGGAACCTTTTATTAACTTTTGTGTTTACGTATCTAATAGGCTTGCAAATTCAGGTCAATTCAAGGGGAATCACATGAGTCTTGCCACGGATATATTGCCACATTTGCCCTACTTGAGGAGATATGCGCGAGCCCTTAGCGGCACGCAAAAGGGGGGCGACGCCTATGTGGCGGCGGTTCTTGAGGCCTTGATCGACGATCCGAACGACTTCGACACCTCGTTGGATACCAAGGTGGCGCTGTACCGCGCCTTTTGCCGGTTGTGGGAATCTGTAACGCTTAATCTCACACTGCATCCAGGCACATCGGATATTCCGGTCAACTCGCCAAAATGGGCCAAACTGGCGGAACATCGGGTTGCAATAATTCCGCCGCGGGCCCGTGAGGCCTTCCTGTTGGCGGCGGTTGAAGGTTTTTAGCGGCCGGCGATTGCTGCGATATTGGGCCGCGATGAAGCAGGTGTGGCGAAACTGATTGAGGAGGCTGCCCAAGCCATTGTCGATCAGGTGGCGACCAGCGTGATGATCATCGAAGACGAACCACTGATCGCCTTGGATATCCAGTCCATAGTCGAGAATCTCGGCCATACTGTTACAGGCGTTGCCCGCACCCATCGCCAGGCCACGGCGCTGGCGTCGCAGAATCGGCCAGGTTTGATCCTTGCCGATATTCAGCTCGCTGATGGAAGTTCCGGCATCGAAGCCGTTGACCAAATTCTTACGTCGTTTGAAGTGCCGGTGATCTTTATCACCGCCTTTCCGGAACGGCTCTTGACGGGTGAACGGCGAGAGCCCGCCTTTCTCATCACCAAGCCGTTTACGCCAGAGATGGTGAAAGCCGTGGTCAGTCAGGCTCTTTTCTTCGATACGGCGGCGATGATCGCCGCATAAACTGCCGCGACGGGATTCCACACCGAACTGGAGTGGGAAAATGGAACACTCTCGCGGGAACCCTATCTTACCTGAGCCGTTACTCCAGCGCCGGCCGCCGCGAGGCTGGTTTACAACTATGACATAAGGAGAATGCCATGAACTGGGATCGCATTGAAGGAAATTGGAAAGAGAATAAAGGCCTCATTAAGCAGAAGTGGGCGGAGCTCACCGATGATGATCTGCTGGCCATTGAAGGCAGCAAGGACGAACTCGTCGGCCGGCTGCAACAGCGCTACGGCTTGGCCAAAGACAAGGCGAAGCAGGAGATTGACCGC
>CAYMJU010000022.1:0-16086 GCA_964390555.1 uncultured Acidimicrobiales bacterium
TGGCGGGCGCAGCCTTCTTGGCGGGCGCAGCCTTCTTGGCCGGTGCGGCCTTCTTGGCCGGGGCCTTCTTGGCCGATGCAGCCTTCTTGGCCGGGGCCTTCTTGGCTGCAGCTTTGGTGGTTGCCATGTGTCGTCCTCCGATGAGGCGGTTGTGGTGTTCGCCGCGGACGATACCAGTGGGCCGATCGACGTTTGGTGATGGTCGCTCCGCGCTCCGAACATCGGGACGGTAAACCAGAGCGTCGAGAGGTACCCGGCCGCGCGACGCCGAACGGCTCACTCGACCGGGTGCCTCGTGGCCGACGGCGACGACACCAGCGACACGTGTCGCAGGGTTGATTCCGAGAAGCTCGACGATCGCCGACTCGTGATTGAACGGCCCGAACAGGCAGGCCCCCAATTGCTCGTCGACTGCGGCCATGAGCAAGGCCTGAATGGCCGCACCAGCATCGACGAACCAGTACGGGACTGGCCAGCTCTCCTCGCCGTCACCCAGCCCCGTGCGGGACTTGTCGTTGCGACGGTACCGAGCGAGGTAGGTGGCCGGCGTCGTGGTGACTACAACCAACACCGGCGCGAGCAACATGCCGGGCCACGGGAACGAGCCCCGCCGCGCCGACGCAAGCGTGACCGCCCAGTAGCTCTCGACTGCAGCGGGCGTGTCGAGTACCAGCAGCCGAACACCTTGACTGTTGCCGGCCGACGGAGCCGATCGAGCAGCGTCGAGGACCCGGGTGAGCGCTGCCGGATCGACCGGCTGGGCTCCGAAGGATCGGACGCTTCGTCGCCGCCGGACGACGTCGCGGAACTCCACCAGCGGCTCGGCTCAGGGGGCGAGCCGGGCCAACTCCTCCGCCATGGCCCACCCATGGACGATCAGGGACTCACCGTGACAGGCCTCAACGTCGTTCACCATCTCGACGAGACCGGCGTTGAGCTTCTCGGGCTTGGCCGATTCGTGGTCGTACACCGACGGTCGGCCATCGACTCGCCCAACGAAGCGGCGATCGTCGTAGGCGTCGGTCTCGATACCGAAGCGCTTGGCCAGCCGTCGCCCCCATGCTCGTTCCTCGCCGTTGGCCCGGTGTCCCGGACGCGGGATGGTGTCGTTGAGACCCTTCAGCACGTCGTACGCCGCGGCGTCGGCGATCTGGGTGGCGATCAACACATCCTCGTCGGGGAAGGCCAGAACCGCGCGGCGCATCTGATCGGTGACCAGGCCGCGGAGCACCTGGTCGCGCTTTGACCCCCGAGCGACCATCGCCATGCCGATCAACACGCTCGGCGTGCCGCCGATTCGTTCCAGGGTGCAAAAAGCGAAGCCACGAAGCTTGCCGCCTTCAGCAGCCCGGGTGACGAGCACCCAGGACTGCGCCTGCTTGGACAGCTCGCCTATCTCGAATCCGAGCCCGCCGGTGGCGCACAGGTCGGCCATCACCTCGATCTCGGCGTCGCTGAGGGCCGCACAGTCCTTGGTCTCGACGTCGATGGCCATTCGGAAGAACTCCTGAGTAGGACCGGATCTCAATTCCACCGGTCCGGCGACCAGTTCGCAACTCGGAGCCCCGCGATTCGAGAGTTACACGACAACGGCGTCGGGCCCGAGCAGGACGCGCAGCTCCGCGACCAGGCCGTTGCGGGTGTCCACCCGGAAGAAGTCGGGAAGCCGCAGCAGGCGGCCCCCATCGAGGCAGATGTGTACCTCGGAGTCGCCGGGATGCTCGAGCAGCACAACTTTGAGGTGATCGAGCACGTCCTCGGTGAGAGCGCGGTCGGACAGCTTGAGCTGAAGCGGATGCGCAGACGACACCTCGGCGGTGTCCAGCACGTCGACCTCGTTGGCGATGAGCTTCGGAACGTCCTCGCGAACGTCGAGCCGGCCGAACACTACGACGACCGCATCGTCGACCAGCTTGTGACCATGTTCGGTCATGGCCCGCGGGAACACCATCACCTCGATGCTGTTCTCGAGATCCTCGAGTTCGAACACCGCCATCAGCTCGCCCTTGCGGGTCCACTTCTTCTGGAGGTTCGTGACCACGCCGCCCACCCGATACATGGTCTCGTTCTTCTCGTCGAGCAGATCGGTGATCGACCGGTCGGACTTGCGCGCGATCAAACCTTGCAGCCCGGCGACAGGATGGTCTGAGACGTAGAGCCCCAGCATCTCCTTCTCGAAGGCCAGCCGGGTCCGCTTGTCGAAGTCGGTGGCCGGGACGGGCGCGCGCTCGTCGAAGATCGGGCCGCTCTCGGCCTCGCCGAACAAGGACATCACGCCCATATCGTGCTCGCGCCGTCGGGCGGCGGCGTGGTCGATGATCGACTCGTGCACGAGCAGCAGTCCCTGGCGTGGGTGGCCCAGCGAGTCGAACGCGCCGGCCTTGATGAGGGACTCGATCGTTCGCTTGTTGAGGACCGGGAGATCGACCCGTTCGACGAAATCGTAGAAGTCAGCGAAAGGCCCCCGGGCGCTTCGCTCCTTGATGATCAGCTCGACCAAGCCGCTCCCGACGTTGCGGACCGCCGACAACCCGAACACGATCATCCCCGGCGACTCCCTGCCGGGCGCCGAGTACACGGGTGCGACACCGGCGGCGATCTCCATGTTCGGCAGCGGCCGGAAGTCGGACTCGGCCCGATTGATGTCGGGGACCACGACCTCGATGCCCATGACCCGGCACTCGTTGAGGTAGATGGCCGCCTTCTCGAGGCTGCCCTTGACGCTGGTGAGCAACGCCGCCAGGTACTCGACAGGGTAATGACACTTGAGATAGGCGATCTGATAGGCGATGTAGCCGTAGCCGTAGCTGTGGCTCTTGCCGAACGCATAGTCGGCGAACGGCTCGATGATCGCCCACCACTTCGCACCCAGCTCGACGCCGTAGCCGGTGGCGTCACAGCCTTCGATGAACTTGGCCTTCTCCTTGGCCATGACCTCGCGGATCTTCTTGCCGCACGCCTTGCGGAGGTTGTCGGCGTCGGCCAGCGAGTAGCCGGCGAACTTCTGCGCCACCCGCATCATCGATTCCTGATAGATCATCAACCCGTACGTGTCGCCCAGGATCGACGCGGCGTCGGGATGCAGGAGCTCGATCGGCTTGCGGCCGTTCTTGCGGTCCGCGAAGTCGTTGTGCATGTTCGCTTCCATCGGCCCAGGCCGATAGAGCGCTACGAGGGCCGCTACATCGTCGAACGTGGTGGGTTGCAGCGATCGCAATAGCGACCGCATGGGCCCCGACTCGAGCTGGAACACGCCGATGCTGTCGCCCTTGCCGAGCAGCTCATAGGTCGCGGCGTCGTCGAGATCGACCGTGTCGATGTCGACGGTGACACCCCGGGTCTCGCGGACCGACTCGAGGGTGTCGGTGATCACGTCGAGGTTGCGCAGCCCGAGGAAATCCATCTTCAGCAGGCCGAGATCCTCGACTCCGTGCATCTCGTACTGGGTGACCACCGGCGAGTCCTCGAGCGACTGACCGGCCTCGGGCTTGCGTTGCACCGGCAGGTACTCGGTGAGCGGCTCTCTCGTGATCACCACAGCGGCGGCGTGGATGCCGTCTTGGCGGCGCAGACCCTCGAGTCCCTTGGCCACGTCGATTACCTTGCCGACGTCGGGATCGGTCTCGTACATCTGGCGGAGCTCGCCCGCCATGGCGTAGCCGGCCTCGTACTTGGGCTTCTTCTCCAGGCAGGCGTGAAGCGGCGTGTCGCGTCCCATCACGAGGGGCGGCATGGCCTTGGCGATCTTGTCGCCCACGATGTACGGGTACCCGAGTACGCGAGCGGCATCCCGGACCGCAGCACGGGCCTTGATCTGGCTGAACGTCACGATCTGGGCCACGTGGTCACGGCCGTACTTCTCGGCCACGTAGCGGATCATCTCGTCGCGGTAACGCGAGTCGAAGTCCATGTCGATGTCGGGCATCGAGATCCGAGACGGGTTGAGGAACCGCTCGAACAGGAGGTCGTAGCGGATGGGGTCGAGGTCGGTGATGCGAAGGGAATAGGCGACAGCGCAGCCCGCAGCGCTCCCCCGGCCCGGTCCGACGCGAATGTTGTGCTCGCGAGCGTGACGGATCAGGTCCCAGACGATGAGGAAGTACGACGAGAACCCCATCTGGGCGATGACCTGGAGTTCGTAGGCGAGCCGCTCGACCACGCTGTCGAGGAGTCGGTCCCCCCAACGGGCCCGCGCCCCCTCGAAGGTGAGATGGCGGAGGTAGTCGTCGTCGGTCTCGAACCCGTCGGGCAGGTCGAACCGGGGCAGCTGAGGCTTGCCGAAGTCGATCTCGACCTGGCACCGTTCGGCGACCCACAGCGTGTTGTCACACGCCACCTCGATGTCGGCGAACAGCGACCGCATCTCCGCGGAGCTCTTCAGGTAGTGCTCGTCGCTCGAGAACTTGAACCGGTCGGGGTCAGACATGAGCGCGCCGGTCTGGACGCAGAGCAACGCGTCGTGGGCCTCGGCGTCGTCGCGGTGGACGTAGTGGCTGTCATTGGTGGCGAGCAGGGGGGCGCCGATCCGGCGGGCGATCTCGAACAGCTGAGGGTTGGTTCGACGCTGGTCGGGGATGCCGTGATCCTGTATCTCGACGAACAGGTTGTCGCGCCCGAAGATGTCCTGCAGGCGCGCCGCCTTGGCCAACGCGGCGTCGAAGTCGTCTTTCAGCAGGCTCTGGAGCACGTGACCGCCGAGGCAACCGGTGGTGGCGATCAGCCCCTCGCTGTGGTCTGACAACGTCTCCCAGTCGACCCGGGGCTTGTAGTAGTAGCCCTCCATGAACGCACGACTGGCGAGCTGGATCAGGTTCTTGTATCCAACGTTGTTCTCGGCCAGCAATGTGAGGTGGTAGTACAGCTTGCCGCCGCCGTCGGTGTCGCCGCCGGAGTCGTCGATCTTGCCCCGGCGAGGCGGGCGCTCGTGACGGCTCTCGTGGGCCATGTACGCCTCGGTCCCGAGGACCGGCGTTATGCCCTGATCCCGGCACGCGCGGTAGAAGTCCAGAATCCCGTACATGTTGCCGTGATCGGTGATCCCGAGCGCCGGTTGCCCGTCGGACGCGGCGGCGGCCACGAGCTGATCGAGGCGCGCCGCGCCGTCGAGCATCGAGTATTCGGTATGAACGTGAAGGTGGGTGAAGGAATCGCCCACGGCGGCCCCCTGGCGACAGATACCCACAGCCCCTGTGGATGGAGCTGTGGACGAATCACAAACGTGTGATTCATGAACCTACCCCGAGCCGCAGTGATCCGTCTACCGCGGCGCGATGGATCAGAGGTAGGTGCCGGGGCGGCCGTCCTCGATGGCCCTGCCGGGACCGCCTCCGGGGCCAATCTGGCCGCGCATGTTCGCGAGCTGATGCTGGGCGGCCATCTGCTGTGCGAACAGCGTGGCCTGGATCCCCTGGATCAGTCCCTCGAGCCAGCCGACGAGCTGGGCCTGGGCGATCTGGAGCTCGGCGGATGTCGGCGGCTGATCGTCGTCGCCGAACGGGAGCGCGAACCGGTGCAGCTCCTCGCGCAGGTCCGGGGACAACGCCGAGCCCAACTCTCGAACCGAGAGCTCGTAGATGTCGCGCAGCCGATCGCGGCTCGCCTCGTCGAGGGTCGCGGTGCGCACCTCCTCGAGGAGTTGCTTCATCATCGTGCCCACCCGCATGACCTTGGCGGGGGACTCGACGAGCTCACCAGACTTGGCGGCATCGTCGCTGCCGTCGACGATGTCGGACACCAGCACCTCGGGCGTCTCGGCGATGGCTTCGGGAACTACAGGATCGGGCATGGACGGCCTCGGGAGGTTGGATCAGGAACCGGTGGACACGAGCAGGGGGACGAGCATCTCGTCGGCGGTCAACGACCCGTGACGCCCGACGAGCTGATAGGGACCGGTGTCAGCGCGATCCTGGAACGCCCATTCATCGCGCGCCACGAGCGCCACGTCACCGAGGCGGCTCATGGCATCGGCCGACACCCGTGGCCCGAACCAGTGCTCGTCGATGGTCTGCTGACGGGCCACCACCCATGCCTGGCTTCCGTGGGCCGAGGTGGCAGCGACGAGCAGATCCGCCGATTCGCCGGGCCGGGCGTGCAACCAACGGAAGCGGGCCTCGCCCGACTGCTGGGCGACCAGAGCCGACACGTCGGCGTCGAGCTCGACGACCTTGTCACCGGTGTGGACCTGGCCGTGGTCGGCGGTGACGACGAGCGCCGCGCCGGTGGGCAGAAGCGACTGAACGGTCGCGACTATCTGGTCGCAAGCATTGAGCTCGGCGTCGAAGTGCTCACCGAGGCCGTACTCGTGGGACACCTTGTCGATCCCGTCGTAGTAGGCGTAGACGAACGGGCAACCCTCGCGGAGCGCCGCGGTGATCTCGGTGACGAGCGTCGACGCCGTGCGATAACTGCGGTAGCTGCTCGTTTCGAGGTGAGCCATGGTGAATCCTGTGGACACGAACTCGGCTCGGCTGATCACCCGCGGTCGCTCACCGCAAAACGGCGGCACGACCTGCACGTCGGTGGGCGGGTGGGTCCGCCGGGCATCACCGGCGGGCGTGGCCCACTTGAGGACGTTGAGGATCTCGCCGCCCATGTTCATCCGATATCCGACCACACCGTGCTCACCCGGTGGGGTTCCCGTGGTGAGCGAGCACAGCGCCGTAGCTGTCGTGCTCGGGGCGACGGTCGTTATCGGACCACCGGCCATACCGAGCAGTGTGCGGCCGAGTGCGCGCCTCGCTGTCAGCTGATTCCATCCCAACCCGTCGAGCACGAGCATGACGACCTGGCGGGCACTGGTGAGCTCGGAGGGCAACCAGTCGGGAGTGGAACGCGACGGGGCGAGCAGCGCTGGTATGAGGTTCGTAATGCAGGCACCGGCGAAGTCGGGCTTCACCGGTTCATCGCACGAACTGTCCACCTGTCACCACGTTGCTCTATGTGCGGCCTCTGTGGCCGCGACCGAAAAGGCTACGCGCCGCGACGGCAGACAGTGCATCGGGCGAGGACCCAACCCCGACGCTGGCTAACATCGGGGCTCGATGAAGGTCTCGACGCGAGGTGACTACGCCAGTCGAGCCCTCTTGTCCCTGGCTCTGCATGCCGAGGGCACAGCCCCGACGTCGGTCCGGGAGATCGCCGAACGCACGGGACTCCCTCAGCCCTATCTCGAACAGATCCTGCTGGCGCTCAAAGGCGCCGGCCTGGTGCGGTCAAAGCGCGGCGTCGGCGGTGGCTACATCCTCTCTCGACCACCGGATCAGATCCTGCTGTCTGAGATCGTGCGGGCCGTCGATGGTCCCATCGTGGCCGGCGACTTCGGCGAACCTCACACCAACGGAGCGTGCGACCACGAGGGCCAATGTGTGTTGTTGACCATCTGGTCGAGCGCCGGCGAGCACATGCGCCGATACCTCGACTCGTTCACGCTCTCCGACATCGCCTCGATGGCCAACGGCGCGCAGCCCTGGCCGTGAGCGAGGCCCTTCGGTTGGCCCGTCAGACCAATCCGCCATCGAGGGCCGCGAGCGTTTCGCGGAGGTCAGGCGGGAGGGGTGACTCGAATGTGACCGGCGCTCCCGTGAACGGATGCTGGAAGGCCAGTCGCGCCGCGTGCAGGAATGGGCGGCCCAGTCCGAGAGTCGGGCGGCCCGGCCCGTAGCGCTCGTCGCCCACGACGGGGTGCCCGATGGCCGCCAGGTGGACTCGGATCTGGTGAGTGCGACCGGACTCCAGCCCGCACGACAGCTGGGCATAGCGCCCGCCGTCCAACTCGCGGAGCAAGAGGTAGCGAGTGCGGGCGTGGCGACCCGATTCGACAACGGCCATCCGCGTCGGGTCGCGATGCGACCGGGCGATGGGTGCGTCGATTACTCCTCGCGGCGCCGGAACACCGGAGACCAACGCCACATACGTTCGCTCAACAGCGCGTTCGGACAGTTGCTGGACCAGCGATTCGTAGGCCACCTTGGTGCGGGCCACCACCATCAGCCCCGATGTACCTCGATCCAGCCGATGAACGATCCCCGGTCGATCGGGATCGCCGACGTCGGCCAGTTCGGGAAAGCGAGCAACCAGACCGTTCACCAACGTGTCGTGCGCGTGGCCCGCGCCCGGGTGCACGACGAGGCCCTCGGGCTTGTCCACGACGATCACGGCGGCGTCGACGTGCACGACCTCGAACTTGATCGACGCGTCGGCGTCGACCCCTGCGACGGTCGGGGTGACCACGAGGTGGATCTCGAGGGCCTCCCCTTCGACCACCCGGCGACTGCGCTGAGTCACTACCCCACCGTCCACCTTCACCAGCCCGCCGGCGATCGCATCGGCCACCCGCGAGCGTGAGACCTCGGTGAGCAGCGCCACGACACGGTCGAGTCGCTCGCCGTCCAGGGCCGGCGGCACCCGCTCGATCACGTCGATATCGAATCGAGGTCGCTCGCGGGTCCGTCGCTCGGCTCCGCGTCTCCGGACCCCATCGACGACCGGGGCGCTCCGGCTTCGCTATCGATCAACGACAGCAGGGCGATGCCGGCCGCTCCGAGAACGATCGCAGAGTCAGCGACGTTGAACACCGGCCACCACTGGAGGTCGACGAAATCCACGACGGCACCCTGCAAAAAGCCGTCGCCGTCACGGACGACCCGGTCGACCAGATTCCCGATCGCGCCGCCCGCGATGAGGCCAACGGTCAGTGACATGGGCCTGGTACGGATCCAGCGATTCGAGAACACCAACGTCGCGACCACGGCCAGAGCGACGACCGCCAACAGTGGCCCCGCACCCTCGGCCAGGCTGAACGCTGTGCCGCGGTTGAATACGAGCCGAAGTCGCAGCGTCCACAACACGTCGATGGTGCGACCATGATCGAGCTCGGTCAGAGCCCATTGCTTGGTCGCCTGATCGAGCAACACGACGACCGCCGCAGGGGCCACCATCGCGGACCGACGCACCGGAGGCGTGCTCGACGCGGCCACGTCAGCGTCGGCCGAGGCCGCCCGCCTTGTACTCGACGCGCTCGGTCGCCCACGGGATCGCTTCGAGGCGCTCCCGTGGAATCTCGAGGCCCGACCCGCGACAGATGCCGTAGGTCTTGTCGGCGATCCGCTCGAGTGCGGCGTCGATCTCCTCCACCGCGGCCTGGGCGTGGGCGGACAGCGCGAGATCCCGCTCGCGTTCCACGGCCAGGGTGTCGCCCTCGCCGGACTCCTCGTCGAACTGGACGTCGCCGGGCTCGCGATCGTTCATGAGCGAATCGGCCTCGAGCCGATGGACCTCGGCCGAACGCAGGTACCGAGCCCGCTCGGCGAGGAGCGCCTTGCGTTGCTGCTCGAGGAATGCCTTGTCGAACGGGGTGGTAGTGAGCCGACGCGGCTCGGCGGCCTTCGCTGGAGCCGCTTTCGCCGGTGCGGGGGCCTTCGTGGCCGCTTTCGCCGGTGCGGGGGCCTTCGTGGCCGCCTTCGCCGGCGCAGCCTTTGTGGGTGCGTCCTTTGTGGGTGCGGCCTTCGCCGGCGCTTTCGAGGCCGCGGCTTTGGCCGCTGCCGCGTTGGCCGGAGCCGGTGCCTTGGATGCGGCCTTGGTGACTGGAGGCGGCGTGACAGGGGCCTTCTTCGCCGACCCCCCCTTGGCCGGGCCCGCCTTGGCGGGGGCGGCCTTCGGAGCCGCAGCCTTGGCGGGGACCGCCTTCGCCGAGGCCGCCTTCTTCGGTGAGCTCGCGACCGGCGTAGTGCTCGAAGCGGCCCCCACCGTCGAGCGCCTCGCGGTCGAAACCGTGTTGCCAGAGGCGGCCTCGGCCGCCGTAGTCGGCGCCGTCGCGGTCGTCGACTTCTTGGAGACCATGCTCGCCTTTCTCGGGCCACCCTGAAAGCCCGGTTCGGCGGGAGAGTCTACGTCGGCGAAGCGCCGATCAGCGCCGCCTACCGAAGCGGGAGCGCCGGTCCGGTTCATCGTCATCGCCGCCGAAGAACGAGATCATCGTCGCGTCGTCGCTCTCGGCCGGATCCGCCACGGCCCGCCGGAGCTCAGAAAGGAAGGAATCACCCGGGGGATCGATGGTCAAGTCGATGACCTCGTGGGCCTCGGTGGGTGGTCCGAGGTCGTCGCTTTGCCCCGCACGCTCATCCTCGGGGGCCAGTTCGCCCGAAACGTCGGCGGCGTCATCGACGTCTTGATCGTCGACCCAGGTCTCGGACAACTCGCTCCATTCGTCGTCGCCGGCACCAGAGAGGTCCCACTCGGCGACCGGCGCAACCTCGACCCCGGCGACGCCGGGCTCACCGAGAGCAGCCCCGGACAGCTCGGGGGTGGCGGCCGCCCGCATCCGTTCGGGTTCATCGACCAGCACGGAGAGCTGCTCGATCACCGCGCGCACACGCGTGCGGTTGGCGTCGAGGCTCTCCTCGAGCAGGGTGACGTCCTCGTTCAGAAAATTGCGGAGTTGTTCGAGATCGCGGATCTCCTCGAGCAGCGGCTGACGTGTCGCCTCGACGACGCGACGCGCCTCCCTCTCTGCCTCGGCGCGCAGGAGCGTGGCCTGGGATTCGGCTTCGCGGACACGTCGCTCGGCATCGAACTCGGCATCGCGCATCATCTGATCGACGCGCCCACTCGCCTCGCTCAGGATGGCCTCGGACTCGGATCGGGCCTCGGCGATGGCCGCGTCGGCCGTGCGTTGCGCCAACACCAACGTGCGTCGGAGCGTGTCCTCGGTCTCACCGCTGCTCGCCGCACGGCCCTCCGCGTCGTGGAGTCGATGTCGCAACTCGCGAACCTGATTCTGTAGCTGCCCCAACGCCGCGTTCACCCGGTCGACGTACGCATCCACGTCGCCGGTCTCGTAGCCGTTGCGCGCTTGGCGAAACTGGACCTCTGACAACCGCTGGGTCGGTGATTCCATGCCCGTCACCATAGCCACGCTGCGCGCGTCGATGGGGCATGGTGACCCCGCTGCGGGTCATGGATGAGCGCCAGGTGAACGTTCAGCTGCCGCTGGGTATCGCGTGACGCCTGTCGGGGGCCTGAAGCACCACTGTCAGTCCCGGTACAGGCCCTGCGCGCGAAGCTCGCGGCGATCCTCGGCGGACACTTCGACGTCGGCCGGGGTTATGAGGTACACCTGCTTGGCCACCCGCTCCATCTGGCCATTGAGGCCATAGCAGAGACCTGACACGAAGTCGATCAGACGACGCGACAGATCACGGTCGGCGCTCTGGAGATTGACGATCACGGCCTCGTTGCGGCGGAACACGTCGCCGATCTCCTGGGCTTCGCCGAACGACGACGGCGCCACCACGTGGGGCTTGGATCGGCCAACCAGCGGAAGCGCCCGGACGGTATGGCCCTCGTTGGGGTTGACCGGGCTGCCGCGACGCATCGGCGTTGCGACCGGCTTGGCGACCAGTCGAGGTCGGCCGTCGTCGATCGGGGCGACCCGGGACGGTTCGGGGAGCGGGGCGGGTTCGCGCCCGGGCACGCGGGGCGGCCCTCCAGATGTCGACTGTGGACGGCCCGGTGCCGGCCGATGCTGAGCGGCCGGCCGAGCCTCCGGAGCGCTGTGAACACGCGGGTCGATCGCACGGACCTGCGGCTCCTCATGAGCGCGCCGAACCCCGGTCTCGAAGTCGTCGTAGGCCTCATCTGGTCCCAGACCCAGGTAGAGCATGGACTTCTTCCACAGCGACACCGGTTTACCTCCTTTCCGTGATCGTAGTCATGCGGCCACGCCAACACGCGGCATCGCCCGTACCGGGCCGGCTCAGCCTCGCGCCGGCCGAGGACCGACCAATCGAGACCCGATCCGAACGATCGTCGCTCCCTCCGCGAGCGCCTCAGTCAGGTCATCGCTCATCCCCATCGACAAATCCCCGAGTCCGAGACGGTCGCGGATCTCGCGAAGCGCCGCGAAGCAACGCGACGCCGGCGCTCCCCCGCCCGCGGGCGCGATGGTCATGAGGCCGCGAACGTCGAGCCCGGCAGCGAGGGCTCGATCGACCAGCACCGAGGTGATCTCCGGGCGGCAGCCCGCCTTGGACGGTTCGGCCGAGGTGTTCACTTGAATGAGCACCGCGGCCCCAGCGGCGCGGTGGGCCACCTCGTCGATCACGTCCGCTCGATC
This sequence comes from uncultured Acidimicrobiales bacterium, assembly GCA_964390555.1. Taxonomy (GTDB): domain Bacteria; phylum Actinomycetota; class Acidimicrobiia; order Acidimicrobiales; family SHLQ01; genus CAVTWS01. Next base: position 12,113 of record CAYMJU010000022.1, read on the forward strand.
GAGCGTGTGCCAAAGGGCCACCGAAGGGGCCAACGCCCGCACCTTGTTTCGTTGCAGTCGTCCGATCATGTGCCAGCGCGCCGGCCGACCCTCCACACCGCGCGCCTTGGCGACGAGCTCCTGCGCGTAGTTCTCGCCGAGATCGACGTGACCGGCGTCAAGGATCGCCTCGACGACGTCGCGCCCGAACCCCTTGGTGACCGCCACGATCGTCACCCCCGGACCGACCTGCTCCCGAAGAGCGTCGAGGCGGCTACCGATGACGCCGGGCCCGATCACGCTCGCTGGACCTCTATCCACACCGCAGTCGCCTGTCGGGCGGTGTCGCCCCGCGCCCGGTGGGAGCGGTAGCCGTCCGAGCAAGCCGTGCACGCCGCGACGACATCGATCTCCTCGACACCGCTCCGCCGCAGCTGTTCGGTCACCGCCCGAGCGAGGTCGAGGGCTGGTGCGCCAGACCTCGAGGTCGACGCCACGTGGGCGCCGACCACCGCCTCGATCCGAGCAAGGTCGGCGGCCGAGAACTCGTAGCACTCAGGTCCGATTAGGGGACCGACGAACGCCGCGACCGATCCGGCGCCAAGCTCTCGCATGGCTGCGATGGTGGCCGGGATGACGCCGGCCACCACACCGCGCCATCCGGCATGGGCTATGCCTACGACGCCGGACTCGGCAACGAGAGCGACCGGAGCACAGTCGGCGGTTTGCACCGCCAGCACCGCCCCCGCGCTCGCGGTCACCATGCCGTCCCCGGTGCGTCCAGCCCCGTCGCCCGGTCCGCGGACGACGACGACCTCAGCACCATGTACCTGATGCAGCCACGACCACGGATGAGGGGCCACCCGCTGTCGTCGTGCCGCCAACGACTCCGCGTCGGGTGCCGTGACTGTGAAGTCGCCATCGCTGGCGCCCGTCGACCGGACGACCGCACTGAGGCCACCGTGCAGGGAGCGCTTCCAAGCGAGCATCACAGACGAGGTCGCGTCGGTGACCCTGGCGAGGCCTATTTCAGGAACGACGGTACGTCGAAGTCGTCGTCGAGATCGTCGTCGGCATCGGCGTCAGCCTCGGCGAACACGTCGGCGATGTCGCGGGTGGGAACGGGCCTCGTCGCGGCGTCGCTCGGGCGACTCCCGGCTCGCACCGACGGCGTTGATGGCTTCTGTGTGTCCCAACGATCAAAACCGGCCGCGATGACAGTGACCCGAACCTCGTCGCCGAGCTCGTCGTCGATCACGGTTCCAAAGATGATGTTGGCATCCGGGTGAGCCACTCCGTGAATCACCTCGGCCGCTTCGTTGACCTCGAGCAGACCGAGGTCGCTCGGTCCAGCGACGCTCAGCAACACACCCCGGGCGCCCTCGATGGAGGATTCGAGCAACGGGCTCGAGATGGCCGCTCGAGCCGCGTTGAGCGCACGATGCTCGCCGGACGCGTAGCCGATACCCATCAGCGCCGAGCCGGCATCGCGCAGGATCATGCGCACGTCCGCGAAGTCGGTGTTGATCAGGCCAGGCGTCGTGATGAGGTCGGTGATGCCCTGGACACCCTGGAGGAGGATCTCGTCGGCCATCTTGAAGGCGTTCAGCATGGACGTCTTCTCGTTGGACACGGTGAGGAGTCGGTCATTCGGGATGACGATCTGGGTGTCGACCTTTTCTCTCAGGCGCTGAATGCCACCCTCGGCCTGCACCGAACGTCGGCGGCCCTCGAACGAGAACGGCCGGGTGACGACGCCGATGGTCAAGGCGCCGAGGCCCCTGGCGATCTCGGCGATGACCGGCGCCGCGCCGGTACCGGTGCCGCCGCCCTTACCAGCGGTGATGAAGACCATGTCCGATCCGGCGAGCGCCGCCTCGATCTCGTCGCGATGTTCCTCGGCCGCGCGCTGACCGACCTCGGGGTCGCTGCCGGCACCGAGGCCGCGGGTCAGGTCGCGACCGATGTCGAGCTTGACGTCGGCGTCGCTCATCAAGAGCGCCTGCGCATCGGTGTTGACGGCGATGAACTCGACCCCTTTCAGGCCCGCGTCGATCATCCGGTTCACGGCGTTCACCCCACCTCCACCGACGCCGACGACCTTGATGACGGCCAGGTAGTTCTGGGGGCTGATGCTCATCACCGACGGACCTCCTGCTCCGGGGTGGCGGCGGGCCGGACGATGCCCGATCCTTGCCCCGAAGACCCGTACAGAGCCCCTGATGACAAGGGAACTCTGGCCGCAACCGTACCGGACCGCGCGCTCGGAGTGTCGAATACCCGGCCGGTGCGTGAACGCCGAGAGCCGCCAACCACGACACGATCGTCGTTCACGCTCCAGAGCCCTCGCATTCTGGGCCGCGGGTCACGACGGGCGAGTCGGGAACCGACACGTCGATCGACGTGATGCAGGCGAGCTCGACGCGGCCGAGAACGGTGGCCAGACCGATGAGCGATTCGGCGACATCGAGCGGTCGCCCGAGCCTGGCGAGCGCTCCGCCAACGAGATCGATCGTCAGCGTGCCATCCGGAGCGACCTCGACGAGCTCGATCCATGCGCGCAGGTCGGCCGTCACGTGGCTGGAAAGCTCGATGACGGTCGCGGCGTCGAGACGCCGTTCACCCGGCGTGAGCGAACCGGTGGGTAGCGCCACGATCAAGAAGTCCGGCGACCCCGTCTCGGCCGGCCCGAGCACCGTGGCGTCTGACGCCAGGACCGACAACGCTCCGTCGCCGCCGAGCACCAACAACCGCGGTTCGCGTTCGACCACAGAAATCTCCACCGCCGATGGCCAATCGCGACGAACCTCGACGGAGGCAACCCAAGGATCGACGGCGATCGAGCGTTCGACCGACCCCAGATCGAGATCGAGCAACTGGTCACCCTTGCCTAGGCGCGACGCCGCGACGATCTCGTCGGGGGTGCGGTGCACTCCACCGGTGACCCTGATCTCGTCGATGTCGAGAAGCGGCGAGCGGCCCAGACCCCACGCGCCACCAACCAGAGCCAGCAGACCGGCGACCGCGATCATGCGGTGGAGTCGTCGCCGTCCGGCCTGTCGCCTGACCGCGATCCGCCGGGCCCGTAACCGCGGGTCGATGGATACGGCTCGTGGCCGGGAAGGCGTCTGCTTGCCCGGCGGAGCCGATGGCGTCGCGGTGCCGGGCGCGGGTCGGGCGGTCATGACACCGTCACCGACTCGTCCCAGTCGGGGAACCCGATGAGCCGGGTCTCGGGGCGCAGGCGGACGCCGTGTACGCGCTCGACGAGCCGGGCCACCTCGATCATCAACCCGAACACGTCGTCGGCGGAGCCCCCATCGGCGGCTTGGAAGAAGTTGGCGTGCTTGGAGGACACTTGGGCGGTGCGCAGACGGAGGCCCTTGGCGCCGGCCCGGTCGATGAGCGCTCCCGCGGAGACGTCGGGCGGGTTGGCGAACACCGAACCGCTGTTCTGCCCGCCCGGCTGATTCTCCAGCCGCCACCGGACGACCTCGGCCAGCTCGGCCCGCCCCGACACAGCGTCGCCCGGCTCGAGGGCCAGGTCGGCCTCGATCACGATCTCGTGAGCGGCGATCGCCGAGCAACGATACCCGAGCCCCAGGTCGGCGACCGCCCGGCGCTCGACAGCCCCTCGGCGCAGGTCGACGACGGTCGCGGCATCGAGCGACGCCGCCATGTCCGACCCGTGTCCGCCGGCGTTCATGCGGACCGCCCCGCCGATCGATCCCGGCACGCCGACCGCCCACTCGAACCCGGTGAGACCGGCGGCGACCGACCGCCTCGCCACCACCGGCAGCGGTGCGGCTGCTCCGGCTCGCACGGCCGCGCCGGCAACCGTGACTGTCGCGAACCGCTCGCCGAGCACCACGGCCACTCCCTCGAACCCCGCGTCGGCCACGAGCAGGTTCGAACCGCGACCGACGACAAGCACGTCGATGCCGCTCATCGCCACTGCCTCGGTCAATTCGAGCAGCTCCGACCGGTCGTCGACC
>CAYMJU010000023.1:0-3114 GCA_964390555.1 uncultured Acidimicrobiales bacterium
CCGCGCTGCTCCTGCTGCTCATCGCAACCATGCGCATGGCGGCCGTGGAGGCCGTCTCGCTTCGGCTCGGAGTCTTCCTCTACGTGGCGGGCTCCGGACTGATCGTCCTCCTGCTGCTCGCGGCCGGGAGCCTCGGCGCCAACGGAGGCGCGCCATGAGCGATTTACCGAACCCGCGCCAGAACGGCTGGCCCGTGCCGATGCCGTCGTCGCTGCCGCTCGTCGGGCTCAACCTCGTGCTGTCGCTCGTTGTCGGCGCGATCGGTTTCGGACTGGGCTTCGGCCAGGGCCTCGATGCCCAGGTGGTGATCCTCTACACGATCATCTCGGTCGCGGTGCTGTTCTGGGTGCTCAACTACGTCGTCGTGACGTTCGAGCAGCGGCGCGCGGCCACGGCGCCGGGAGCCGAGGCGGGCGAGACGTCCCGCTCGGGCGGCGTCTGGCGCAACAACCGGGCGCTCATCATCGCGATGGGCCTGCTGCTGCTGGCCTATCTCATCATCACGGCGACCGTTCCGCCCTTCCGCTCGGTTTTGAACCTCATCGCCTTCCTGATCCTCGAGGCGATCCTGCTGTTCGCCGTCAAGGCTTCCGGCTACTTCGCGCACAGCCGCAGCGCCTTCATCGGCCTCATCGTGCTCGCCGCGCTCATCATCATCTCGTCCTTCTCGATCGAGGGCTTCCTCACCTCCACCAACACCCGCGCGATCCTGCTGTTCGCGGCCTTCCTTGGTATTGCCTGCGTCGGGCAGACGCTGGTTGCGCTGATGGGCGGGCTCGATCTCTCGATCCCCTTCGTGATCGGCGCGGCCAACATCGGTCTCCTCTACATCATTGGCCTCGGCGTCCCGACCGGCGTCGCCTTCGGCATGGTGCTCGTCATTGGTGGATTGATCGGGCTCCTCAACGGCCTCCTCTCCTACAAGCTGCAGGGGCAGGCGCTCATCCTGACGCTCGGCATGGGCTTCGCGGTCTCGGGCCTCGTGCAGATCCTGACGAGCATCGGCTCGCAGTTCAGCGGCAACGTCTTCGGCACGGTGCCGGAGTGGCTCAAGAACCTCGCGGCCATGAACGGCGAGACCGTCGGCATGCCGGTGCCGCCGACGATCTTCCTGTGGATCATCATCGCCATCATCGTCATCATCGCGCTCCGCTACTCGGCCTATGGGCGCTACGTCTATGCGCTCGGCGGCAATCGCCGCTCGGCCAAGCTCACCGGCATCTCCGAGCTCAAGTACTGGACGCTCGCCTACGTCATCAGCGGCGTCTTCGCGGCGCTGACCGGTTGCCTCCTGCTCGGCTGGTCGGGTGGCGGCTTCATCGGTGTCGGCGACCCCTATCTATTCACGACGCTCGCCGCCGTCGTCATCGGTGGCACCTCGCTCGCCGGCGGCTATGGCGGCTATGGCTTCACCGTCATCGGCGTGCTCGTGCTGCAGGTGCTGAGCTCATTCCTCATCGGCATCGGCCTCAAATACGAGTGGCAGCAGTTCATCTTCGGCCTGCTCATCCTGCCGATGGTGGCGCTCTACGGCCGTGCTCCCCACATCCGCTCACAAGTCTAGGAACCGCGCATGCCCGGAATGAATTTTCTGACGAGTGACCTGGTGAGCACCTCCTACGGCGTGGCGATTGTCGCCATGCTGGCAGGCGCTGCGCTCGCCCTGCTGGGGCTGACCTGGACGTCAGAGCGCTGGCGCATTCCGGTGGCGCTCGTCGGTGTAGCCATGCTGGCCTCGGCGCTGACCTATCTGGGTGCGGCCGAAACCTGGGCCGAGAGCCAGAAGGCCACGGCCGGCTCCCGCTATGTCAGCTGGTTCGTCGTGCAGCCGCTGCAGGTGGCGGCGGCATATTTCTTCCCGATTACCCATGATCCTCCGCCATGATTGCGCCGCGCGAATCATCGGAAGTGTGAGTGCCCTCAAGGAGGTGCACGATGGCACGCAACAAGGTGCAGTTTCAACGTGGCTTGTCGGACGTTGAGTTCGACCGGCTCTATGGGACCGAGGAGAAGTGCTGCGACGCGCTTTTTTCCTGGCGTTGGCCGGATGGCTTTGAGTGTCCGGCCTGCGGAGGAGCCGCACACTGCGAATTGGAGAAGCGCGCGCTCTGGCAGTGCAACGCCTGCCACACCCAGACGTCGCTGACCGCGGGCACGATCTTCGCGGCGACAAAGCTCGATCTGACGGTCTGGTTGCGCGCCATGTTCCACATGACGCAAACCAAGCAGGGTATCTCCGCGCTCGAACTCTCCCGCCGCCTCGACGTCACCTACAACACGGCTTGGGCGATGCACCACAAGCTCAAGCAGGTCATGCTGGAACGCGAGCAGAAGCAGCCCCTTGATGGCCGCGTCGAGATGGACGACGCCTATCTCGGCGGCTCGCGCAGTGGTGGCAAGCGCGGTCGCGGCGCGCCAGGAAAGACGCCATTCGTGGCGGCTGTCGAGACAACGGCGGATGGCAAGGCCCATCGCGTCAAGCTCAGGCGCGTGCGGCGCTTCACGAAGAAGGTGATCAAGGCTGTGGTGGGGCGGATCGTGACGGAAGGCGCCCACGTTGTCACCGATGGGCTCGGCTGCTTCAACGGCGTCGCCGATGCCGGTTGCACGCACGAAGCGATCGTCACAGGGTCGGGCCGCAAGGCTGCGCGTCATCCCGCCTTCAACGCGGTCAACACGGTGCTCAGCAACATCAAGACGGCCATTGCCGCGACGTTCAGATCCGGCGCTCCAAAGCACACCCCGCGACGCCTCGCCGAATTCGCCTATCGCTTCAACCGGCGCTACGATCTGCCCGCTTTGATCCCACGCTTAGCCTGGATCGCACTGCGCACCCAGCCCATGCCATATCGCCTGCTAAAGCTGGCGGAGGATCATGGGTAATCGGGAAAAAGTATGAACTAGCGACGGAATCGAGGTGTCCACCGGAACCGCCCATCCTCCAGCCGCTTCGTCACCAGCACGAGCCCCGTCTGATCCCAGAACAACAGCTTCACCTTGTCGGCACGCTTGGCCCGGAACACGTAGACGACGCCTGAGAACGGATCGGCTTGCAACGCGTGCTGCACGTAAGCCGCCAAGCCGTCCATGCCCTTCCTGAAGTCGACAGGCTTG
>CAYMJU010000024.1:0-13014 GCA_964390555.1 uncultured Acidimicrobiales bacterium
CAGGGCCCCCAACAAACGTCACTAGCAACACCGTGTCCGAAGGGGGTTTGTCGTGGCTGTCGAGCTGGCCGAGTTGATCTGCGGGATAGGCGACGAACTCGCCGCGGTCGACGTGTCACTGATCTCTGCTGTTGACGCCCGGGAAGTGTTGACCGCGTCGGAACGATGCCGAAGAGCGCTGTGCGCTCTCGACGCCCGCCTCACTTCTGTGATCGCCGGATCTGAGGGCTTGGCCCGGGATCGGCTCCGTGTCGGTTTGGGTGTCTCCACATCAGAAGCGACACGACGAGCGCGCCTCGCCGGCGCCGTCACCGACATGCCCGCCGCCGGCGACGCGTTAGCTGCCGGGACGGTGTCTGACAGCCACGTCGAATCGTTGGCCGTCGCGAGAGGCATCGCCGGGGACCGCCTCGACACCCACATCCCGGGCCTGTTGGACCGAGCCGCGGAGATGCGCGCCGACGACTTCCGGGGCGTCGCCATCGACCTGGCCCGCCAACTCAGCGCCGATCAAGGCGAAACGCATCACGACAAGCTGCGTAAACGCCGGGGGTTGCGCTGGTGGAAAGACCGCGACGGCATGACCCGCATGACCGGGGACCTAGACCCCGACACCGCCGCTGTGGTCACCAAAGCCATCGAACAACAACTCCATACGATGTGGCACGCCCACAACCCGACCGGCCACAACAGTGAACCGGGCTCAGCTGGCAGCGCGGACAGCATCGACGCCCGCCGCCTCGACGCCCTCACCGCCATCTGCACCACCAAACCCGCCCCCGAAGCCGCCCCGGCCGGTCCAGCCAGCGACCCGGCTGTGGCTGCCGTGCCGGGCGTCGTGCCGGGCGAGACCGCAGCCGACTCCGGCAGCCCACAAGTCACGGCCAGCGCCACCAGCACAGCCTCGGCCGGAGGGACCTCGTCGTGTGGATGCTCACACACCGGGCAATCTTGGTTGCCTCGGGTCAACGTCGGTGTCCTCGTCGATTACGAAACGTTGTGCAACGGCCTCCACGACAAGTCCACATGCATGTACGACACCGGCGACCCGATCCCACCATCGTTGGCACGGACGTTGGCGTGCGACGCCGACCTGTACCCCGCCCTGATCGACAGCGCCCGCGAAGTCCTCGACCTCGGCCGCCAGCAACGCACCCCGAACCGGGCGACACGCCGCGCCCTCAACATCCGCGACCGCAACTGCGCCCACCCCGCCTGCACCGCGCCGCCGGCGTGGTGCGACGCCCACCACGTCATCGACTGGTGGGGACCACGACGAGGACCGACCCACATCGACAACCTGATCTTGTTGTGCCGATACCACCACACCCAGCTACACCGCGGCACCTGGACCCTCCCCGACCACATCATCGACCGGGCCGAACGGTGCCTCCAACCGCACAACACCCGACAACGCGACCAAGACCAACGACAACCCCGACACCGACGAACACCCACCGGCGTGCCGTGAGCCGGGGAGGTCGGCGTTCTCGCAGGGGACCAGTATCGCTTCCCGCGACGGCGTACGCGAGAACCCGGTCCCGGGTTGGCAGAGAACGGTGCCGAACTGGGTCGAGGACAACCGCTGGACGAGGCGGCCGCATCGGCGGGGCGGGGCCACCGGCCGACGAACGAATCCGGCAACGCGGGTCACGTCCTCGAGAGTGGCGTCGCGGTCGAACCAGCGCGGTGCGAAGCCCAGTGCCGGTGCGCATCGTCGACGTCGACGAGACCGGCACGGCGCAGCTCGCCGGGAGCGAAGGCCTCGTGCGAGGAGGGCGACGCCGGGTTCAGTGGCCGCTTGCGCGTTCGCACAGTTGATACCGGCCCAGACCAGGCGCGGATGCTGCTCGGCGGCCCACACGACGATGTCGGCGGCGAGCAGCGCACGACGCCGCTAATCCGCGGCCATGCACCGAATGGCGCCGCGTTCAGTGGCCGCTCGCGGTTCGCGTAGTTGATACCGGCCAGACCAGGCGCGGATGCTGCTCGCCGGCCCACTCGACGGTGTCGGCGGCGAGCAGCGCGTGCCGCCGCTAATCCGCGGCCATGCACCGAATCGCGCACAGTCGGTTCCTGCAGCGGTAGCCGCCCCGGCGTCGAGCCGGCGGGCGCCGAACCCCTCGCCGATCACGCCGTCGATGTGCGACTCGACCGCCAGCCGGAGCACCTCGACCGGCCGAAGCAACGGCCGCGACGGGCAGGGTCGGTCACCGTCGCGTGAAGTCCCGTCATCCACGGTGGTGCCGGTGATGGACCTCGGGGAGGGTGTCGTCGGCGTGCAGGTGTCGATCGGCACCGGGCCGACGAACGGCTACGTCCGGGGGCAGCGGTTCGTGCGCGACGACGACATCTGGGTGCCGGCCGGGCCCGAGGAGACAGGAATCGTCGAGACGACTGCGGTCGCGTAGCGCACGTGCGGCGGCGTGACAGCATGACGACATGAAAGTACGGTTCGCGGTCGCGCCCGGCGGCCTCGACTTCGATCCCGCCCGCTACATCGAGACAGTCGATGCGCTCGAGGAGTTCGGGTTCGACACGATCTGGTTGTCCGACATCCCACTCGGGTCGACCGTCGACCCGGTGGTCGGACTCTCACTCGCCGCCGGCCGCACCACACGGCTGAAGCTGGGCGCGAACATCGTGCCGCTCGGACGCAACCCGATGCTGCTCGCCAAGGAACTCGCACAGCTCGATGGGCTGTCGGGGGGTCGGCTGCTGATTTCCCTCGTGCCCGGGCTCGGGCAACCGGCCGAACGCGATTCGCTCGGCGTGGCCGGCCTGCACCGCGGCGACCGGCTCGACACGGTCATGGGTCTGCTGCGCGCCTTCTGGGGCGGCGAGGCCGTGACCCATCACGACCCGCAGTGGCGCTACGACGAGGTTCGGCTGCCGGTGCTTCCCGTTCAGGTTCCCCTCGAGCTGTGGCTCGGCGGGTCCGGACCGCAGGCCCTCGACCGGGTGGGCCGCCTGGCCGACGGTTGGCTGGGTGCGGCGATGACCCCGCCCGAGGCGAGGGTGGCCGTCGCCGCGATGCACGCCGCCGCCGTACGGGCGGGACGGACGCTCGACCCCGAACACTTCGGCATGAGCATTCCCTACGGGCGCCTCGCCCCCGACGAGGCGAACCTGGCGTACCTCCGGGCGCGCCGACCCGACACCGATCCGTGGGATCTGTTGCCGGTCGGCGCCGATGCGCTCCGGTCCCTGCTCCGCGCTCTCGCCGATGCCGGGTTGTCGAAGTTCGTGCTCCGCCCCGTGGGGCCTCGCGACCAACGCACGTCGCCGCGCGAGGAACTCGAGTGGCTGGCCGACGTCGTTCTCCCACTCCAGACCTGAGCCCACGCCGCCTGCTCACCCCGCTTCGTCCCCCACGCTGGCGCGCTAGACAGTCGTTCTGGCGTGCACCCCGCGCGCCAGCTCGGGATGCGAGGGTGGGTGCGTGACGACCGACGTGTTGCGCCTCGCGTGCCTCGATGCCGAGGCACCGCCGCTGTTCCACCGCAGCCCCGACGGGGTCACCCGGCGCGGGTTCGAGCCGGGCGCAGCCGAGCTCGTGGCCGCCGTGATAGGCCGGCGCGTCGAGTGGCTGATGGTGCCGTGGGCCGACATGATCCCCGCCGTCCGACGTGGCGACGCCGACGCCGTCTGGTGCGGACAGGGCGTGACCGTCGAGCGGTTGGCGCAGGTCGACTACACGCGGCCGTACGCGATCTTCCACGAGTCGGTGCTGGTCCGGCGCGGCGCCGCGATCGCCGAACCTGCCGCGCTGGCCGGCCGGCGGGTCGCCGCGATCAGCGGCAGCACCAACGAGACCCTGGCTCGCACGTTCACCGGCGCCATCGTCGAGCCCTTCGGTGGCGACTCGGGTGACGTGTTCGGCGACATGCTCGCCGCCCTCCGCGGCGGCGATGTCGATGCCGTCGTCGATGACGACGTCGCATTCTTGTCCCTCGGCGACGACCCGGCCTATGAGATCGCGTTCACGGTTGCGACCGGTAACCGGTGGGGCGTGGGCATCGCCAAGGACCGGCCCGAGCTGCTCGGTGAGATCAACGCCGCACTCGCCGCGGTCATCGCGGACGGTCAGCTGCGCGCCGTGTGGGAGGCGTGGATGCCCACCCTCCCCTTTCCCGCGCTCGACCGCGTCGAATAGGTCCCAGCCGCGACGGCGGGCGGTCATCACCCGTCCGGAGAACCTCAGGAATCGAGTGAGCTGAGATCACCGGGCACGTCGACGGCGTGGAGCTGGAGCGCCTCGATCGGGACGATGTCGAGCGCCCGCTCGTGGGTCGATGCCAGGACGACCGGCGCGGCGGCGCCGTCGTAGTAGGCCCGCAGCCAGTTGCGGGCGGTCACACACCACCGGTCGCCGGGGACCAGGCCGGGGAAGCGGTAGGCCGGCATCGGCGTCGACAAGTCGTTCCCGATGTTCTGCTGGTGCGTCAGGAACTCAGCCGTGACGACGGCACAGATCGTGTGGCTGCCCTGGTCCTCGGGCCCCGTGCTGCAGCATCCATCCCGGAAAAAACCGGTCATCGGGTCGGTCCCACACGGCTCGAGCGGACCACCGAGCACGTTGCGTTCAACCTTCGGGCTCTCGCTCATCGGCTCAGCACTCACGCGTTCAGTATGTCGCGATCGCGCCGCCGGCTCGCCTCGCGGCGTACACCCGTCTGCGATGATGCGGCAATGGACCTCGGACTCCAAGGCAAGGTCGTGCTGATCAGTGGTGCGCATCGGGGAACGGGGGCCGGAACGGCCCAGGTGTTCGCCGCTGAAGGTGCCCGCGTCGCAGTGCACGGATTCGAGCCCGGGTCGACCGACGCGGTGGTCGCCCAGCTCACCTCGACGGGCGGGATCGCGGTGGGGGTCCACGGTCCGCTCGACTCCGCCGGCGACGCCGACGAGGTGGTGACCCAGGTCGAAGCCGCGTTGGGCGCGGTCGAGGTGCTGATCAACAACTACGGCGCGCCGGTCGACTCCACGTGGGCGACCCCGGCCGACCAGTGGGCGCTCGGGTGGGACCGCAACATGCTCACCGCGATCCGGCTGACCCAGCGCGTCCTCCCCTCGATGCGCGAGCGCGGATGGGGCCGCGTGGTGTTCCTCAGCACCATCGGCACCGGGCGCCCGGGCGTGGCCAACGCCGACTACTACGGCACCAAAGCTGGCCTCCATGCCGTGGCCCGGAGCCTGGCCCAGGAGGTCCGCGGCACCGGCATCACAGCCAACGTGGTCAGCCCCGGTCTGATCGCGACCGACGAGGTGCGTGCCATGATCGAACGGCGCGCCGCCAAGGCGGGAGTCACCGGCGACTGGCTCACACTCGAACGGTGGGCGGCAGAGAACATGCTTCCCAACCTCAGCGGCCGGGTGGCCGCTCCCGAGGACATCGGGCGCATCGTGGCCTTCGTCGCCAGCGAGGCGGGGTGGCACCTGAACGGCGCCGACATCAAGGCCGACGGTGGCGCCCTCGACGCCACCCGCACGGGGCTGTAGAACCGGCGCATGGCACACGACATCGTCATCACCGGCGGCACCGTGGTCGACGGCACGGGCGCGCCGGCACGTAGAGCCGACGTGGCGATCGACGGCGACCGGGTCGTCGCCGTCGGATCGGTCGACCCCGCCGGAGCGCGGCGCCGCATCGACGCCGAGGGTCGGCTGGTCACCCCTGGTTTCGTCGACATCCACTCGCACCTCGACGCCCAGATCGGGTGGGACCCGCTCATGACATCGTCGTGCTGGCACGGGGTCACCTCGGTCGTGCTCGGCAACTGCGGCATGACGTTCGCCCCGGTCCGCCCGGGCCAGGCCGAGATGTTGGCGACGGCCATGGAGTCGGTCGAGGACATCCCCGCGACGTGCATCCTCGACGGGTTGCCGTGGGACTGGGAGAGCTACGGCGACTACCTCGACTCGCTTGAACGGATGCCCCGTGGCCTCAATGCCGGCGGGTACGTCGGCGACGTGGCGATCCGGTTGTACGTGTGCGGGCTCGACGCGTGCGAGCCCGACTTCCGGGCCACACCCGAGCAGCTCGCCGAGATGGCCGGCCACGTCGAGGAAGCGCTGCGAGCCGGGGCGCTCGGGTACTCGATCTCACGGAGCCTGTTCCACCGGGTGCCTGACGGTCGCAACGTCCCGGGAACCTGGTCTGACCCGTCGGAGTTCCTCGCCATCGCTTCGCCGCTGGCTCGCCTCGGTGTCGGCGTGATCGAGAGCGCGCCGCGATACAACCGCCACGACACCGGCGAATCGCGGGTCGACGAGGAACTGGCGTGGATGGCGTCGCTCAGCGAGACGCTGGGCCGGCCGTTCAGCTTCAACCTGCAACAGCTGACGTCGCTCGGCGACCACTACCGGCGGGTGATCGAGCTGTGCCGGCTAGCGAACGCCCGCGGCTCGCGGCTCCGGCCCCAGATCACCCCGCGCAGTGTCGGCGTGCTCTTCTCGCTGGCCGCGTCCACGCTGATCGACGACCTGGCGTCGTTCCGGGCCGTCTCCCACCTGCCCCTCGCCGGACGACTCGCCGCGCTGCGCAACCCCGCCGTGCGGGCCCGGCTGATCGACGAGGGTGCCGGCAAGTCCGCCGTCATGTTCGAGCAGATGTTCGTGATGCGGCCCGACCGGCGGGTGCGCTACGACCACCCGCCCGAGGACTCGATCGCCTATCTGGCGGTCACCCGCGGTGTCAGCCCGGTCGAGGCGTACATCGACGTGCTCGTCGAGACCGACGGTCGGGCGATCGTCGACTGGCCGGTGATGAACCAGCGCGAGGAAGCGATCGAGGAGATGCTCACCTCCCCGGTCACGATCCTCGGACTGGCCGACGCCGGGGCCCACGCCACCCAGATCATGGACGCGTCACAGCCCACGTACCTGCTGTCGCACTGGGCACGCGACCGGGGCGTGTTGACCATCGAGGAGGCCGTCCGCCGGCTCACGTCGGACACCGCGTCGTTCATCGGCTACCGGGACCGGGGGTTGCTCGCCCCAGGCGCGTTCGCCGACGTGAATGTGATCGACCTCGACGGGCTCGCCTTGCACGTGCCCGAGATCGTGCACGACTTCCCCGGCGGGGCCGCCCGATTCGTGCAGCGCGCCGACGGGATCGACTACACGCTGGTCAACGGCCAGGTATTGCTGGAATACGGCGAGCACACCGGCGCCCTGCCCGGCCGCATCCTGCGCGGCGCCGGCGCCGAGCTGGCCGGCTGATCGCCGCTCACGGCCGGGCGAACACCCGACCGATCTGCGCCGAATTCGGTGGAACCGACGTCAACGGGATGCGACCCTTGGCCGATGCCCGCTGTGCGTGCCGCGCTCGTTGCCGACGCCGGGAGCATCGCCGCGGTCCACGTGCGGGCGTGGCAGGTCGCCTACCGGGGCATGGTCGCCGACGATCACCTCGACGGGCTCGACGTCGCCGAGCGCACGCAAGGCTGGCTCGACATTCTGGTCGACGGGCCCGAGTCCCGCGCACGGCGGGGCGGAGTCGACGCGGCTAGCAACCTCGTAGCAGTCGACGACGGTGTCGTGGTCGGCTTCGTGAGCGTCGGCGTCGACCGAGACGAACCTCGGCTGGGACGCGGGGAGCTGTGGGCGCTGTACGTCGACCCCTACCAGTGGGGAGCCGGTGCCGGGACTGCCCTAATCGAAGCGGGCACCGCGATCCTGACCGAACGCTTCACCGAGGCAGCACTGTGGGTGCTCCGTGACAACGAACGTGCTCGCCGGTTCTACGAGCGCCACGGATGGCGACCCGACGGCACCGCCCACGACGAGGTGATCGGCGGCCATCCCGTCCCCGAGGTGCGGTACCGGCGGAAGCTCTGACCGCCCCGGGGCGGGTGAGCCGATCCGCCCCGTCATGAGTGTCACACACCCTGGGGATGATGGAGACACGTGTTACCCCATCGATCGAGGACGCGACATGAACGAGCGACCGACCCCCGGCATCAACAAGTCCACCCGGTCGCGGCGACCGGCTCACCCTGCGGCCCGACAACCGCATTCGGATGGGTCGCTCGGGCCTGACCCGTCGGTGGCTCACACGGTCGAGGCGGTGTCGATGGTGATCGGAGCTCGCGACGCCCGGCTGCTGGTCGAGTACCGGATCCAGCAGATCGCCGGTAACGCCACCCCCGCCGCGACGGTAGCCGGCATGTTCGGGATGCGCACGGCCGACGTCAACCACATCATGCGTCGCAGCCGGGTCGCCCTCGCCCGGGCCGCCAACCGCGGCAACCGGTCCTTCGCCCGGCTGGCGTGGGCCGCTGCGTAACTATCAAGCGCCTTCGGACCAGTGCAGGATCAACGTCGAATCGCGACCGCCACCTCGCCGCACCACGAGCCAGGCGTCGCTGCCCTAGACCAGCGTCGCCTCGACGTGGGGGATGCTGTGCACATCGGCGGCCGCGACCCTGATGTCGGACTCGCTCCAGTCCATGCCGTCGGGGCTCGTCCCCACCCTGACCTCCACGCCACCCGAGTCGAAGAGATGGCGTGACCAGGCCACAAGGTTGTTGGTGGTGGAGCCGAAAACCCGGATGAGCTGCGCCTCTGGGGCGGTCGAGAGTTCGGTCCACGTGCGGCCACCGTCGGTCGTTCGCCACATCGCCGCCGCGCCCATGATCGGCGACGGCCCCCCGGGAGTGAGGCTGGGCCCGGCACCGACGGCGAGTGCCCCATCGGCCGTGTCGATGACCTGGGCTATCGACGAACCGACCAGGGCCGGACCCTCGTCGAAGCGCCACGACGCCCCGTCGGCGCTCCGGGCAATCCACGCCTGGTCGCTCCCCGGGCTGATGTCGTCACCGTCGACTGGCACCACGTAGACCGAGGCCCACAGTTCGCCGTCGACCTCGAAGGGCTCCGACCACAGGGGTCCCCAAAAACGGGGGCCGGTCGACCACGGCCGGCGTCCAGGCGAGGCCGCCATCGTCGGAGTAGGCGAGCGGCGACACCGACACCAGGCGCCCTCCCTCGATCTCCCGACCCCACCGCGGCCGCACATCGGAGGAAATCGGGGCGAAGGTCCACGTTTGGAGATCCACCGAAGACATCCTCTCCCAGCCATAGGACGACCCGACGAAACTGATGACGAGCTGGTCTTCGATGATCATCGCGGTCGTCTCGAATCGATTCTCGGCGGCGCGCGGATCGTCGATCGGCACGTCGGACCATGACCGGCCGTCCACCGAGCGCCAAACCCGCAACGGCATCGGCTCACCAGCCATGAACACCCGACCGACTGTCACCAGCTCACCCCGGAACCGGACCAACCCGGTGATCTGGGTCCCCGGTGCAAAGCCGGTCACGTCGCTCGAGAGCACTTCCCATCGAGGCACCGGCGAGGGCGGACTGGTCGATGCCGGGGTCAAGGCCGCGATCGAGGTGACCGCCGGGGCCGTGGATACGGGCGGCGCCGTCTCGACCCTCGTTTCCCCACTGTCGCGAGTGTCCCGAGCGACGAGGCCGGCCACGATCAGGCCCGTCGCGGCCAGCGCCGACACGGCCGCGGCGACGCGCCGGCGCCGACGGGCCGGGCCCGGTCGAGGCGCGACGCCGACCTCCGCAATCAGGCCGGACGCCACGATGCGCGACACCTCCCCGGCCGACCGGCGAACGCGCTGGCGGAACTCGTCGTTCGGATCGAAGCGGCGGTCGAGCACGCTGAGGTCGACATCGAGCTCGTCACCCATGGTGGTCCTCCTGATCGGCCTGCCGCTACGCGGCGCGAAACGACGCCCGCGCGCGCGACAGGATCTGCTCGGTCGCCCGGACGCTCCGGTCGAGGTGCGCAGCGACGTCGGGCACGCTCAGCCCGTCGAGGTTGCGAAGGATCAGCGCCGCCCGTTCGAGCGGACGCAACGCCGAGAGCGCTCGTTCGATGGCCGCGACGTCGAACGGCTCGGGCGCCGCGACCACCGAGCCGCCGGCCAACAGGCGCGACCGCCGCCGGTGTCGCTCCTGCGAGCGCCAATGATCGACGACCTTGTTCCGGGCGACGACGATCAGCCACGGGGTCTCGACGCTGAGCCCGGCGGCGACGCGCCGGGCCCCCGCGACCATCACGTCCTGGGTGAGATCCTCGGCGATCTCCCAGTCGGGGACGCGACTTCGTACGTACGAGTAGACGTCGGCGAGGGCTCGCATCATCACGTCGGTGTCGGTCGCGTCGGTCATTCGACCTTCCATCGAACGGGCGGGCCGATTCCGCCAAACGAATTCAGGGTGGTGGTCACCGTTGCGGTGACACTATGGCGCCCGTGGAACCGCGAACGACCGACGCCGGGCCGTGCCCGGAGTGCGACTTCGACGCGTCCGAGTGGAACGAAGCCGACACCCGCCACACGATCGACGTCGCCGACGCGATCGTTCACTACGCGATCGAGGGCGCCGACCCCACTGTGGTCGATCACCTCACCGAACGGGCGCTCCGGGCGGCGCGAGACCGGCCCGATGTCCACGGCCTCCACGCGCTCTACCACACGCTCGTCGAGATCGACGCGGTCCGCCGAACGGCCGGCGAGGTGTCCAAGGTGCAACACGGGCGAGTCGTCGCCCTCAACCGCTCCGGTGGCGGCGTGCCGAAGCTCCCCGTCGAGCGGGCGGCAGTGACCCGCCGGGGGCTCGACGGAGACCGGCAGCGCAACCGCCGTCATCACGGACGGCCGATCCAGGCCCTGTGCCTGTTCAGCGCCGACGTGATCGCCGCTCTGCGGGCCGAAGGCCACACCATCCACCACGGCGCGGCCGGCGAGAACGTGACGATCGAGGGCATCGACTGGTCGAAGTTGCGCAGCGGCCTCGTCGTCGAGATCGGTGCCGTGACCGCCCGCCTCACCACGCCCGCCACGCCGTGCGGCCACAACAACCAGTGGTTCGCCGACCACGACTCCCGGCGCATCTCCCACGAACGCCACCCCGGCTGGAGCCGGTGGTACGCGTCGGTCATCACGCCCGGCGAGATCGCCACCGGCGATCCGGTGACCCTGAGATGATCGCGTGCTGATCCAGCCCCACGACCGCGACGACGACCCGGGCCGATGGCGCTCGTTCGTGACCCATCAGGGTTTCGGGCACCTGGTGGCGTCGGGAACCGGTCGTGACGTGCCCGTCGTCTCGCCCACCCAGTTCGTCCTGCTCGACGACGAGGTCCTGGTGCACGTCGCCGCGCCCAACCCGATCCTTCGTGCCCTGGCCGAGAACCCGATGGCGGTGCTGAGTGTCGCCGGCGACTGGACCTTCATCCCCGGTGAATGGAAGGCCATCGGTGACGAGGACCCGGCCCGCGGCATACCGACCACCTATTACGCCGCGGTGCAGATCGCCGGCCGATGCCAAGTCGTCGCCGACGTCGGCCAGATCGCCGACATCCTGCGGTCCCAGCTCGGGGCGATCGATCCCGATCACGCGCTCGTCGACCCGGCCGAGCACGGCGCCAAGCTCCAGGCGATACGTGGCATCCGCCTGGCGATCGACGATGTGCGAGCCAAGTACAAGTTCGGCGGCAACGTGGATCAGCGCCACCGCGACGCGGTCGAAGCACGGCTGCTCGAACGAGACGGACCCGGCGACCGGTCTGCGCTGGCCCATCTGCGGAGGACGTGACCGCCGGTATCGTGTCGGCCGTGCCGATCCGCCTGTACGACACCGCTCGGCGGGAGGTGGTGCCGTTCGAGCCGGGGCACACCGTTCGGATGTACGTGTGCGGCATCACGCCCTATGACGCCACCCACCTCGGGCACGCGTTCACGTACCTCACCTACGACCTGGTCACTCGCCGGCTCGAGGACCTCGGGCACCGGGTGAAGATGGTTCGCAACTTCACCGACGTCGACGACTCGATCTTGCCCAAGGCCCGATCGCTCGGTGTCGACTTCCTCGAGCTCGCCGAGGGCGAGATCCACCGGTTCCGCGACGACATGATCGCCCTCGGCACCCGCGCCGCAGCCGCCGAGCCCCGGGCCACCCATTCGATCGACGAGATCCTCGAGCACATCGGGCGACTCGCCAGCAAAGGCCACACGTACAGCGTCGACGGCACCACCTATTTCTCGGTCGAGACGTTCCCGTCGTTCGGTTCGCTCTCCCATCTCTCCCCAGCTGAGATGATCGACCTGGCCCGCGAGCGCGGCGGCAACCCCGACGATCCCCGCCAGCGCAACCCGCTCGACTTCGTGCTGTGGAAGCCGTCGATCGACGACGAGCCGGCGTGGGAGTCGCCGATCGGGCGGGGCCGGCCCGGTTGGCACATCGAGTGCTCCGCGATGGCCCACGCCAACCTCGGCAATCCCCTCGATCTGCACGGTGGCGGCGCCGATTTGATCTACCCGCACCACGAGTGCGAGATCGCCCAGAGTGAACCCGTCCACGGCGCCCCCTTCGTGCGCCACTGGAGCCACGTCGGCATGGTCGCCTATCACGGCTCCAAGATGTCGAAGTCGCTCGGCAACCTGGTGTTCGTCAACGTGCTGCGACGCTCGGTCGACCCGCGGGCCATCCGCCTGGCGCTGCTGCCGCATCATTACCGGCCCGGGTTCGAGTGGAACGACGGCGAGGCCGACAAAGCGATGGCCACGCTCGAACCGATGGTCGCCGCGACCGGCCGCACCGGTGGCCCTGACCCGGAGCCGTACGTCGAACGGATCCGCGCCGCCATCGACGACGACCTCGATACACCGACCGCCCTCGGTGTGCTCACCGACCTGGCCGGCGCCGTCGCCACGGCGCCGTCGGGCAGCTCCGATCGCTCGGCGGCGCACGGGCTGATCGAAGCCGGGTGGCTGCTCGGCATCGACCTGCGCAAGCCCATCCGCATCGGCCTCTGAGCACCCGCGCATCGGGGTCTCGCTCCCACGCACCCGTTCTTGTCGGGAGGTGGTGGTGCCGGGCGGGGACGTTGTCGTGTCTGGCGGGAATGTCGCTACGGGCTCGGGTGGGCGCTCGTATCCTGGCCCGATGCTGCGCTTCACCGACACCCTCTCGGGCGAGAAGGTCGCG
>CAYMJU010000025.1:0-4319 GCA_964390555.1 uncultured Acidimicrobiales bacterium
GCCGATGGGGTCTGGGGGCGCGCAGCCCCCAGCGACGATGATGAGCGAAGCGGAGCGAGCGAGTGCAGCCGTGGGAGCGCAGCTCCCCGGATGCCGACCATGAGACGAGTCGTCTCCGGCTACGACGAGAACGGTCGATCGACGGTGATCGAGGACCGGGCACCGCGGGTGGCGTTCGGGGCCACGCCCGACGGTCGCCACGCGGTCATCGACGGCGCCGATGCCGAGCACCCGGTCGGCGAGGGTCGAGCCGTCGTCTACGACCTGTGGGCGCTCGGCGCGTCTCCCCACGCAACGAACGACGACCCGACCCCGCACAGCCCGCCGATGGACTGGAGCGTGGCGCCGGGCGCGACCCGGTGGATCCTCACCGAGATGGGCCCGAACCTGGATGCGTTCATGCACGACACGCCGACCATCGACTACGGCCTCATTGTCAAGGGTTCGGTGGTCCTCGGCCTCGAAACCGGCGACGTCGAGTTGCACGCGGGCGACGCCGTGGTGATCAACGGCGTGCTCCACTCGTGGACGACCGGCGACGAGGGCTGCACGATCGCCACCGTCCTGGTCGGCCGCACCGACCTCAGCTGACGTTCAGTTTCAGAGGTCACTCTTGAAGTGAGGGATGACCTTCTCGCCGATGTTGCGGATGGTGTCGAGCATCGCCCACTGCGGCACGGTGCCCATCTGGTTCAGGAACAGGATCTCGTCGGCGCCGGCATCGATCAGTCGTTGGACGTAGCCGATGCAGTCATCGACGGTTCCGTAGGCGTGGCTCGGGTTCAACATCGCGAGCGCCGGGTCGGAGAAGTCGATGGTCACGGCCTCGGACCCGACCGACGCGTTGATCACCTCGGAGCCGTCGCCGATCCGGCGTGTCAGGTCGGCCGGCCACGAATCGGGATCGGGCAGCGGTACCGCCCCGGCGCTGGCCCAATGCGAGATCGCCTCCATGAAGAACCGCTGACCCTTGAGCCCGATCCGGCGAGCTTCCAGGCCGTCGTCTAGCACGATCGCGGGACACAGCGCGGCCAGGTGCTCGTTGGGGACCAGACCCACCTGGTCGGCCGGGTCGCGCTCGGCGAACGCTCGCCGGTAGATCGCGCTCTTCTCGGCCACCTGCTCGGGCCCGCCGAAGCCGAGCACGAGCGCGCCGATGCCACGATGTCCCGCATCGACCAGCGACGTGTTGCCGGTGCACGCCATGTACAGCGGCGGGTGCGGGTCCTGGTAGGGCTTGGGGTGGATGGGTCGCGGCGGAACGTCGATGAACTGGCCGTGGTGTTCGACGACATCTTCGACCCAGAAGCGCGGCACGAGCTTCATCGCCTCGGAGATCATCGGCGGCAGGTCTTCGATCCGGTAGCCGAACGTGCCCGCTTCCTGTTGGGTGCCGCCCTTGCCGAACCCGACGTGCAAGCGCCCTTGGCACAAGATGTCGAGCGTTGCACACCGCTCGGCGACCTTGACCGGATGGTTCATCTGGGGCGGCAGGCAGATCACGCCGTGCCCGACATGGATGCGCTTGGTCGCTCCGGCTATGAACGACAGGAACATCTCGGGCGCGCTCATGTGGGCGTACTGGCTGAGTGCGGTGTGCTCCACTGCCCAGATGATGTCGAAGCCGACCTCCTCGGCCAGGAGCGCCTGCTCTACGAGATCCCCGAAGATCTTGTGGTCTCCGGCCCGGCTCGGATCCGCTGTCTGAGCCTCGTAGATGATCGAGAAACGCACTATGCCTCCTGCCGACGACCGGCCGACACAGTACGGGCCCTCGCGCGGTGCCGTGGAATTGACTACCGTCGCCCTCTTGAACGAGAGCTCGCCCGATCCGCTCGGGCTCGATGTCGAGACGATGCGGGCGCTCGCCCACCACGTCGCCGATCTCGTCGTCGATCACCTGGCCGGACTGCGCGACCTGCCGGCATTGCGCACGGGCACCCCCGCCGACCTGGAAATGGCGCTCGGTGGGTCGCTCCCCCGCAGCCCGAGCGACCCTCGGGCGGCCATCGCCGATCTGACCGAGGTCGCGCTCGTCAACCTGCAACACGGCGGGCATCCGCGGTACTTCGCCCGGGTGCCCGGACCGGCGTCGTTCACGGGCGTGCTCGGCGATTGGCTGGCAACCGGTTTCAACGCCATGGCGGCGTCGTGGGCCGGCGGCTCGGGACCCGCGGCCGTCGAGCTGATCGCCCTTGATTGGCTGGCCACGTTCCTCGGCCTTCCGCCCGGCACGACGGGCGTGATGTGCAGCGGTGGTTCGCTCGCCAACCTCACCGCTCTTGGCGCCGTGAGGGAGCGGGTCGGCCCCGGCGTCTGCTACCTGACCGATCAGACCCACTCCTCGGTCGCGCGAGCGCTTCGCATCATCGGCTACCCCGCCGATCACATCCGGGTCGTCGCCACCGATGCCCGGTTCCGCATGAGCCTCGACGCGCTCGACGCCGCGCTCGGCGAGGACCGGGCGTCAGGTCGGCGGCCGACGGTGGTCATCGCCACGGCTGGCACCACCAACACTGCGGCCGTCGACCCGCTCCCCGAGTTGGCCGATCGGTGCGATGCCCAGGGTCTGTGGCTGCACGTCGATGGCGCGTACGGAGCTCCCGGCGCCGCGACGACCGGCGGTCGGACGTTGCTCGCCGGCCTCGACCGGGCCGACACCTTGGTCGTCGATCCGCACAAATGGCTTTTCCAGCCCTACGACCTCGGGTGTGTGCTGACGCGCCACCCAGGGCTGCTCGAAGCTGCCTACTCGATGTCGCCTGAGTATCTGGCCGATGTGACCGCGAGGTCCGGCGAGATCGACCTTCGCAACCGCACTCCCGAGCTGTCGCGCCGGGCTCGCGGCGTCAAGTTGTGGCTCACGTTCCGGGTCCACGGCGCCGACCGCATCCGCGACGCCATAGAGGCCGGTATCCGGACCGCCGAGCTGGCCGAGTCGATCATCCGCCGCGACCCCGATTGGGAGATCGTCACCCCGGCCCAGCTCGGCGTGGTGACCTTCGCCCACCGGGGAGCCGAGCCCGGAGAGCACTCCAGCGGCGCCGACGAGGTCACGGCGTCGGGCATCGCCGCGCTCACGACCACCACACTCGCCGGCCGGTCGGTGCTGCGCCTGTGCACCATCAATCCGCTCACCACCGCCGACGACCTCGTCGCCACGCTCACCGCGCTCGGCCTCAGCCTCCCCGATCGAAGGTCCTGAGCCGCGATGCGGTCTTATCCTTGGGGCGGTAGGTTCTGGTTGAGCCGGAAGAGATTGGCCCGGTCGTACTTCGTTTTCAACGCTTGGAGGCGGGCGAAGGTGGACTCGCCGTAGGCCTCACGGATCCGGCCCTCGCCTTCGTCTCCGAGCTCGTTGACGTAGACACCGGCGGCGAACCCGGCCAGCTCGTCGCCGAGCGCCCCGGCGGATCACTGCCGATCCGCGTCGCCCGACCGGAATTGGCGGGGAGATCGCACCGTTTCCGGTGCGATCTCCCTACCAGAACACCTCGCTACGAAACGCCGCTTCGTGGGGCATCAGTCGTGGGGGTCGGACTCCCATTGCACGAGGTTGATGGTGACCGTCGATGAGCTTCCGACGACGTCGCCATCGAGCTTGACGACGAGCGAGTACGTGTAGGTCTCGCCCACGGTGTCGGCGTGGACATCGACGTACGAGGTCGGGTTGTCGCCCCAGATCCGCTCCTCGGTGCCGTTGATCACGAGGTAGTACTCGACGCCGTCATACGAGCTGGCGTCCCAATCGCAGATCACGCCCGACCAGGATTCGTGCTGAAAGCATTCGAGGGCGAGGCTGTCGACCCCGGTTTCCTCGGGCTCCTCGGGGACCTCCGGCGTCGCCGGGATGTCGGGCTGAGGAGCCGGCTCGGTGGCGGCTTCGTCGGTGACCGGCGGCTCCTCGGCCGGCGCGGGAGCGGGCTCGACGTCGGGGATCGGCGGCGCCGGCTCCTCGGCAACCGGCTCCGCCGTGGTCGTCGTCTCGTCGACGCTCGGAGCAGTGACGGTGGTCGTGGTGAAGTCGGTGTCGTCGGCGTCGTCGAACACGACGCCAGCATTCGGGTTGGAGTCGGTTACCACCGGATCGTCGCCGGCGATGTCGGGCAGGACGCCGAGGGCGGCCGCGCCCGACGTCGAGGCCGCGGCGACGCCGATTCCTAGGGCCAGCTTGGCGGCCAAGGACAGTCCGGCGATCTTGGTCTTGGTGATCATGTCAGGGTCTCCACTTCGGTAGTCCGGCCTCCTGCGGGTGCAGGCCCGGTGACGTTGCTCGCTGCCGTCACCGGCAGGTCGCCTTTTTCGGTGAAGCCCACACC
>CAYMJU010000026.1:0-32674 GCA_964390555.1 uncultured Acidimicrobiales bacterium
CTTGGTGTTCTTGATCAACGTGTTCCGGAGCCACCGGGGTCGCCATCTCCAGCCGCCGGTTGGCCCCGACCCGTGGGACGCCCGGAGCCTCGAATGGTCGATCCCGTCGCCGGTGCCCGAGCACAACTTCGACGAGGTCCCGACGATCGTCAGCCAGGACGACTGGTGGCACCGGAAGTACGGCCACACCGAGGACGGCCAGGTCGTGCGCCTGGCGTTCGCGGCGGACATCGCCCAGAAGGGTGATGCGACCGACGTTCACTTGCCGTCGCCGTCGTACTGGCCGATCGTTCTCGCCGCGGGCTTGCCGATCATCGGCTACGGCCTGATCTTCAACCTGCTGTTGTGCATCCTCGGCGGGGCGATCGTCGTCGGGGCCATCTTCGGCTGGGCCATGGAACCGGTCGACGATCCCAACGCGGCCGGTCACGGCCACGGCGACGATGGTCATGGCGAGGGCGATGACGACCACGGCGGCGACGACGCGGCGGCCGGCGAACTGGTGACCGCCGGCGCCGATCAGGGAGAGAGCTGATGTCGACCGCGGTGGCCACGGCCACGACCGATCACGGTGCCGCCGATCACGGTGCCCACGACCCGCAGGCCACGAACACCGGCGTGTCGCACGTCAAGCTCGCCATGTGGCTGTTCCTCGGCTCGGAGTGCCTGCTGTTCGGTGGGCTGATCTCGACGTACCTCCTCTACCGGCACGAGACCAACGGTGGTCCCGAGCCCGGGACCGACCTGTTCGACATCCCGTTCACGTCGGTCAGCTCGTTCGTGCTGCTGATGTCGTCGCTCACCATGGTGCTGGCGCTGTCGGCGTTGCAGCGTGACGACATCCGGAGCAACCGGATCTGGCTCGGCACGACGGCCCTGCTCGGCAGCGTGTTCCTGTCCGGCCAGGTCTATGAGTTCACCGCCTTCTACCGGGAGGGGTTGGGGTACACGACCAGCCCGTTCAGCTCGGCGTTCTTCACCCTGACCGGGTTCCACGGTGTACACGTCTCGCTCGGTGTGATCATGCTGCTGTCGCTGCTCGTCGTGTCGCTGAAGGGCAACCTCACGTCGCGGCGGGCCGAGACGGTCGAGATCATCGGCCTGTACTGGCACTTCGTCGACATCGTCTGGGTGTTCATCTTCACCGTCATCTACCTCACCGCGTAGCTGGAGCCACCATGAGCGAAGCGACCGTCGACACCCACCAGGCCGGCCACGAGTCCGAGGGCCACGCCCATCCGAGCGACCGCCAATACGTCAAGATCGCGGCGATCCTGGCTGCGATCACCATGCTCGAAGTGCTCACCTACTTCGTCGATCTGGGCGATCTCCTGGTGCCCTCCCTCATGATCATGATGGTGATCAAGTTCTTCATGGTGGCGGCCTGGTTCATGCACCTACGGTTCGACAACCGGATCCTCACGACAGCGCTGGTGACCGGGCTGACGCTGGCGACGACCGTCTACCTGATCGCTCTCAGCGCCTTCCGGTTCTGGGACTCGTTCGACTTCTGAGCCGTCGGTGATCGCCGTTGTCGACCCGTGGCGTTTCCAGCCGCACCCCGAGGTGTGGGTCCTCGTGGTCGGCCTCGGCGCTCTGGCGCTGTATGTCAGCCGGGTCATCGCGCCGAAGATCGCGACTGACGGACCAGCGATCACCGCTCGGCAACGACGGTGCTTTCGTGCCGCCCTCGTCGTGCTGTGGCTGGCCGCCGATTGGCCGATGCACGACATCGCCGAGCAGTATCTCTACTCGGCGCACATGGTGCAGCACCTCCTCATCACCGTGGTCGTCCCGCCCCTGCTGTTGATGTCGATCCCCGAGTGGTTGGCTCGGCTCGTGGTGGGGTCCGGCACGCGTTTCGCCCGGGTCCTGCCGTATGTGACGGGTGCGATCGTCGCTGGCGTGGTCTACAACGCCCTGGTGGCGCTGACCCACTGGGAGGCAGTCGTCAACCTGTCGGCAGACTCGGCGCCTTTCCACTACTTCATGCACGTCCTGCTCGTGAGCTCGTCGCTGCTGGCGTGGAACCTCATCGTCGGCCCGCTCCCGGAGCTGCGGCTGTCGCCGCCGGGCCAGATGATCTTCCTGTTCACCATGACGATCATTCCCACTGTGCCCGCTGGGTGGCTGACGTTTGCCGAGAAGCCGGTGTACTCGACCTACGACACGGCCGAGCGCCTCTGGGGGATATCGGTCATCTCCGACCAGCAGACCGCCGGTGCGATCATGAAGGTCGTCGCCGGGCTCTATCTGTGGGTGATCATCACCCTCTTGTGGTCGCGGTGGTCGGCCAAGCAGCGTGGCACCGACCAGCGCACGATCGTGAGCTCGCAACCGCTCACCTACGAGCAGGTGACGGCGGCGTTCGAGCACGCGCCGGCACCGGCCGGCGACGCGCCGGCGGCTGCGACATGAAGGTCGCTCTCACCGTCAACGACTTCCTGCGTCGGGCCGAGGATCTGTATCCCGACCGCGTGGGCATCGTCGACGAACCCGACCAGCCTGCCGAATCTTGGGGCACCGTCACCTACGCCGAGATGGCGCGCCGGGCCCGGGCCATCGCTGCCCGGCTCGACGACCAGGGGATCGGCGTAGGCGAGCGGGTCGCGATGGTCAGCCACAACTCGGCGCGCCTGGTCACGTCGCTGCTCGGGGTGAGCGGCAGCGGCCGTGTGCTCGTGCCGATCAACTTCCGGCTCGCGGCGGCCGAGGTCGCCTACATCGTCGAGCACTGTGGAGCCCGAGTGCTGTACGTCGACCCCGAGCTCGATGAGGCACTCGGTGCGGTCGCCTGCGAGCGGCGGTTCCCAATGGGGTCCGAGTCCGATGCACCGCTGGACCACGCGCCGCCGAAGGTGTGGGTCGGCGACGAGGACGCGACGGCAACGATCAACTACACGAGCGGCACGACGGCGAGGCCCAAAGGTGTTCAGCTCACCCATCGCAACCTGTGGCTCAACGCGACGACGTTCGGCTGGCACCTCGGGATCTCCGACCGAGACGTGTACCTGCACACACTTCCGCAGTTCCATTGCAACGGCTGGGGCATTCTCTACTCGGTCACCGGGATGGGCGCCCGCCACGTGATCCTGCGCAAGGTCGACGGCGCCGAGATCCTCCGGCGCGTCGACCGGCACGGCGTCACCGTGATGTGCGCCGCGCCGGCAGTCGCCAACGCCGTCCTCGACGCCGCCAAGGAGTGGGACGGGCCGATCCCGGGCCGCGGTCGGGTACGGATCGTGTGCGCCGGAGCACCGCCGCCCACTCGCACGATCGAACGGATCGAGACCGAGCTCGGCTGGGAGCTCATCCAGATCTACGGCCTGACCGAGACCACGCCGCTGCTCACCATGAATCGCAGTCGGGCCGAGTTCGACGAGCTCACGCCCGGCGAACGGGCGTCTCGCCTGAGCCGGGCCGGCGGAGCCGCGCTGGGTGTCGAGGTCCGCATCTCGCCCGACGGTGAAGTACTGGCCCGGGGCAACCACATCATGGGTGGCTACTGGAACCAGCCCGACGCCACCGCCGCCGCCATCAGGCCGGCGAGCGACGACCCCGACGGACCTGACTGGTTCCACACCGGCGACGGCGGCACGCTCGACGGCGACCGCTACCTCACGATCAGCGACCGGAAGAAGGACGTCATCATCTCCGGTGGCGAGAACGTCAGCTCGATCGAGGTCGAAGACGCCATCTTCGCCCATCCCGAAGTGGCCGAGGTGGCGGTGATCGGCGTACCCGATGAGAAGTGGGGCGAGCTGGTCCTCGCTCTCGTGGTGGCGGTGCCGGGCTCAGCGCTCACCGAAGCCGAGTTGATCGCCTACACCAAGGCCAAGATCGCCGGCTACAAGTGCCCGAAGCGGGTCGAGTTCCGCGAGGCGTTGGACCGCACCGCGACGGGCAAGCTCCAGAAGTTCAAGCTCCGCGAGCCCTACTGGGCCGACCGCACCCGACAGGTCAACTGACGGGCGTCGAGCGCGCCGGCACGTGGTCGAACCCACAGTAGGTACGAAGCACTTCGGGCACCACGAACGACCCGTCGGGTTGTTGGCCATGCTCGAACAGGAACAACAGCGTGCGGCCGACCGCGCACGCGGTGCCGTTGAGCGTGTGGACCAGCTCGTTGCCGGTGTCGGTCTTCACCCGGGTCCGCAGGCGCCGCGCCGAATAGTCCAGATAGTTCGAGCACGATGTGAGCTCGCGGTAGCGACCCTCAGACGGGAGCCAGACCTCGCAGTCGTACTTCTTGGCCGCCGGGGCGCCGAGGTCGCCCGCGGCCACAGTGATCACCCGGTACGGCAGCCCGAGCTCGCCGATGATCTCCTCTTGCAGGTCGCGCAACACCTCGAGCTCGTCCCACGACCGGTCCGGCGACGCGAACGTGAACATCTCGACCTTGTCGAACTGGTGCACGCGGAACATGCCCCGGGTGTCCTTGCCGTATGTCCCGGCCTCGCGCCGAAAGCAGGTCGAGAAGCCGGCGTACCGGACCGGCAGTCGGTCGGGCTCGAACCGCTCGCCCCGATGCAAGCCGGCGAGCGCCACCTCTGCGGTGCCGATCAGGTAGAGGTCGTCGGCGGGAAGCTCGTAGACCTGGTGCCGGTCGGTGGGGAAAAACCCGGCCTCGACCATCATCTCCTCGCGGACGAGCACCGGTGGGATGACCGGGGTGAACCCGTTCGCCACGAGCTTTCCCATCACCCACTGGACAAGCGCCAGCTCGAGTAGCACGGCGTGACCGGTGAGGTACGCGAAACGGCTGCCGCTGTTGGCGGCGCCGGCCTCGGTGTCGACCCACCCCATGCGGGCGCCGTAGTCGGCGTGGTCATGGGGCGGGGGCGGAACCGGGTCGCCGACGACCCGCTCGATGCGGAAGTCGTCCTCGCCGCCGTCGGGCACGCCCGGGCCCGCTGGGTTGGGCAGGGTGAGGGCGAGTTCGTCGACCTCGGTGGTGACGCCCGCGAGCTCGGCCTCGCGGTCAGAGAGTCGGGCTTTCAGTCGTCCCGCGGCCTCGATCTGGGTCGGCCGCTCGTCGGGTGCCGCCTGGCCGATGGACTTGGACGCGGCGTTGGCCTCGGCCCGGAGCGATTCGACCTCGGTCAACGCGATTCGCCGGCGACGTTCGAGGTCGACGACGCGGCTCACGAGCGCGGCGTCGGCGCCCTTGCGCAGCACGCCGGCGAGGTAGTCGTCGTCAGCAGCGAGACGGCGCAAATCGATCATGGTCGCGACGGTAGCGTGATAGCCGATGGACCTGGCCGAATTGCGGGCGCGCAACGAGCGGCAGCCGTTCGATGTCGGCGATGTGGCTGCCGACCCCATCGAGCAGTTCCGGCGCTGGTACGACGAGGTGACTGCGGCCGGCCACCACGAGCCGGGCGCGATGGTGCTGTGCACGGTCGACTCCTCGGGCCGACCATCGGGGCGCGCGGTGTTGCTCCGGGGCCTCGATGAGGGCGGCTTCGTGTTCTACACCAACCGCACGAGCGCGAAAGCCCGTGCGGTCGAGGCGAGGGGCGTGGCGGCGCTCGTGTTCGAGTGGGCCGAAGTTCGCTGGCAGGTGCGAGTCGAAGGGGTCGTCGAGCGGGTGGGCGACGACGAGAACGACGCCTACTTCGCCTGCCGGCCCCGGGGAGCCCAGCTCGGCGCGTGGGCATCGGACCAGAGCGAGGTCTTGGCGAGCCGGGCCGAGCTCGACGCTCGTCTTGCCGAGGCGGGGAAGCGATTCGAAGGTCAAATCGTGCCGCGCCCCCCGCAATGGGGCGGCTACCGAGTCGTGCCCGACGTCATGGAGTTCTGGTTGGGGCGTCCCGATCGTCTGCACGACCGGCTTCGCTACCGCCGATCGGGGTCGGGCTGGCTGACCGAGCGTCTCGCGCCCTGACCATGCCCGCGGCGCCGGCCGCGAGGAGAACGCCGACGAGCACCTCTAGCGGGACCGCGCCGCGGATGGGATCGGTGAACCAGTGGGCGACCCGTTCGGGCAGGCCCATGGCGACTCGGCCGATGGGGCGGACTAGCAGCTCGAGGTCGTTGCTGACCTCGGCCACCACCCACACGACGCCGTAGCCGCCGAGGATCTGGCCCCGGCGAGTCGCGGTCAGCTGCGGAAGGATCGCCCACGCGACGACGCCGGCCACGAGCAAGACGAGCGTGAGCCCGAGCCGGGCCTCTCCGACGTGGTCGACCCAGTTGGTGAGATGGTCGCCCAGGTCGGTGAACCGGGCCTGAACGGGATTCTCCGAGGTCCCCGCCGGGTCGTCGAGCACCCGGATCTCCCACACGCCATATGACGCCACGTAGAGGCCGCCGAGGACCAGTAGCCCGCCCGACACCCGGTTCACGTACGGCATGACCCGGCGCAGGTTGCGGGCCACCGAGACCCGAGCCAGGGCCACGGACAAGGTGAGGAACATGACCACCAGGCCCATCCCGCTCGCATAGGCCACGAACGTCGCCAGGCCATCGACGAACCCATCGCGGGTGAACGAGGTCGCCATCAGGCTGATGAACAGCGGCGCGGTGCACCCGAACGACACCACCGCGTAGGACACGCCGAACAGGAACATCGACGACAACTCGCGGGTGTCGCCGCCGCGCTGCAGGCGGGGGAGCGACAACTTGGGCTCGTACCCGGCGAGCATGGCGACGCCGAGCGGCACGAGGAGGAACCCGATGGCGATGGTGGCCCATGGCAAGTGGTCCTCGATTGCGCCGTTGGTCAGCACGTTCCGGGTGATCACGCCGATCACGCCGAACACCAGCATGAACCCGAGGGTCACGACGAGGCCGACGACCAGAGCCCGGCGGACGTCGTCGAACCGTGATCGATCGGAGCCGCGGTCTTGACCGACGAAGTAGGCCAGGTAGGTCGGCAACATGGCGAACCCGCACGGGTTGAACGCCGCGACGAGACCGATCGCGAACGGGTAGGCGAGCTTGACGTCGATCACGTGTCGAGCGCCTCGTCGATCCGTTCACGGAGATCGTCGGCGGTCAAGGCCCCGAGGTGAACGGCGACGATCGACCGGTCGGCGGCGAACACGATCGTCGTGGGCAGCGCCGACGCCTGGAACGCGGTGGCGATCGCGAAGTCGGGGTCACGCACGAGCGTGTAGGTGACCCCGGTCCGGGTGGCGAACTCGTCGGCCTCGTCGGGGCGGTCATCGACATCGATGCCGACGAAAGCCACGGCTTCGCCGAGGTCGGCGTGGACCTGCTGGAAGGCCGGCATCTCATGCACGCAGGGCGCGCAGTCGGTGGCCCAGAAGTTCACGACGATCGGTCGCGGACCGAGCTCGTCGAGACTGAAGGCGGATCCGTCGAATGCGTCGAGCCTCAGCTCGTAGGCGGCATCGACGTCGAAACTCGGACGGGAGTCGCCGCCGCCTCCGCACGCGACGACGCCGAGGGCGACCGCCGGGATGAGCCAAATTGCAAACCGGAACGACGTCATAGGGGTTGGGACCGACACTACCGGCGTCGGCCCCAACCCCGTACCGCACGTTGGGCATGCGTTGCCCACCGACCAGCCGGCTCGGGGCTCGATCTAACGTCACCCCGAGCCGGAGCAGCTAGCCGGCGATCAGTTCCCGGAGGTGCACCGGGATCGGTACCACGGGGAGCTGGTCCTCGGGCCGGGGCCGCTTGGGCGGCCGGCCTCGGCGCCGCTTCTGCGCCAGGATGTGCCCGTTGCAGAACAGCTGCCCGCCCCACACCCCGCAGGGCTCGGCCCGGGCGATGGCCTCCTGGAGGCACTCGGCCAGCACAGGGCACTCGGCGCAGATGAGCTTCGCCGCGGTGATGTCGGCCAGCTCGTCGGAGAAGAACAAGTCGGTCGACACCCCGGCCTCACGGCAGCGGGCGAACACTTCCCACCCGGGCGCAGGCACGCCCACTCGATGGACGGCGGCGGGGTCGATGGTCAACAGTTGTGCGGACATGGCCGCATCTCCTCGGGTTGTTCGGTGGTGGAGCTCGGTCGGTGGTGGATACGGGTCGGAAAAACCAGAAGGGCCGCCGGATTGCTTTCCGGCGGCCCAGGGAGACTTTGTGTGTCTCGGTCACGTTTGTCGTGACGTCCCCCTGGGCCGGTGGTAGGTGGTGGCGGTCATCGACTTGGTGGTGGGCCAGGTGCCGAAGCAGCGCACGCCGTCGCGATGATTGGTGGCGGCGAGAGCGACCACACGCGCGATCGACGCGGCGGCGCTTGTTGCGCTGTGCTGCTCGATCGTCGGGTTCATCGGGTTCGTCCTTGGTGTCAGTTCTGGCTCGCTCGTGCGAGCACGCGGGTGGCTAGCCCGTGCGGGGACGAGCGAACCACGTCACGCCGGGGCTCGTCAAGCGATTTTCGCGTTTCAGCCGATTCGGTAGGTGAGCAGCCCGTCGCGCTCGCCGGTCGTGGCCTCGTTGAGGAGCCGCAGGTGCTCCAGGTGGGCGAAGGTCTCGCTTTCGGCCATGTGGCCCCACGACCGTTCTCGGAACAGCCGCTGCATGAACTCGTTGACCGTGCCCTCGCTGATGTCCTGAGCGGCGTGACGCAAGATGTCGAGGCGTTCGAGGTGGTGTTGGCAGATGTGTTCAGCCCGGCCGGCGAGATCGGTGAACGGGTGGCCGTGCGCCGGCAACACCAGCCGGACCGGGAACTCGTGCATCCGCTGGAGCGACTCGAAGAACCGCGCTAGCGGGTCGCTCTGATCGCCGATGCCACCTATGTGGGGTGTGATCGTCGGCAAGACGTGGTCGCCCGAGAGCATGAGCTGCTCGGTGGGGTCATATAGACAGAGGTGGTCGTGGGTGTGGCCAGGGGTGTGGACGGCCACCCACTCGCGACCGGCGAGCTCGACGATCTGGCTGTCGTCGACCGTGATCGTCGGCGTCGGGACGTCGTGCCGGGCGAGCGCCTGGCGCCCCAGGCGGGCCCAGTTGCGCAGCGCTTCGTCGGGCGGGCTCATGTGGCCGCCCCACGGCGTCGGCCGGCGAAACCGCGACCGCAGACGATCGAGGTCCTCTTCGGTATTGAGCTCGAGGCTGTCGATGTCGGGGTCCTCGAGGACCTCGGCCCTCGGGTACATGCCACGGAAGCTCTCGTGGGTGAGCAACTCGGTGCCGAACTCGTCGCGAAAGCGCGCATACCCGCCGAAGTGGTCGATGTGCGAGTGGGTGGAGATCGCCGTGTGAACGCGGCGCGCCGGCACGCCGAGGGTGTCGAGCCGTGACAGCAACGCCGTCCACGAATCGTCGTCGGGCATGCCGGGATCGACGACGGCCACGCCACGGGAGTCCTCGAGCACGTAGCAGTTCACATGGCCGAGACCCGGCATGTTGAGCGGCAACTGCATCCGGTACACCCCCGGAGCCAGCTCGTCGATCTGGTCGGTCGCGGGTTCCTGCTCCTGCTTGTGGTATGTCGCTCCGCCCGTGGTCACCCCGGCACCCTAGCCCGACGTGTCAGTGGTCCCGACAGCCCGGAACACCGAGTGGCGGTAGTACCGCAGCTCGGCCACGCTCTCCTGGATGTCATCGAGAGCCCGGTGGCCGAGCGCCTTCTTGGGGGCACCGTTCAGCGAGTCGGGATACCAGCGGCGGGCCAGTTCCTTGATGGTGGACACGTCGATGGACCGGTAGTGCAACCAGTTCTCGATGTCAGGGAGGTGCCGGGCCAGGAACCGGCGATCGGTGCCGATCGAGTTCCCGCAGAGGGGCACGGTGCGGGGCTCGGGGACGTGGGCCTTGATGAACTCGAGCGTCATGGCGCCGGCCTGTTCGAGGGTCACCGTCGCCGCTTCGATGAGCGTCAGCAGGCCGCTTCGCGTGTGCATCTCGCGCACGACGGGTTCCATGGCCGCCAGCGCCTCGGCGGGGCACGCTATGACCAGTTGAGGACCGGCGGCCATGATGTTCAGGTCGTCATCGGTCACGAGGGTGGCGATCTCGACGACGTGGTCACGGTCGGGTTCGAGACCGGTCATCTCGAGGTCGAGCCAGACGAGCATCGCTGGATCGTACAGGGGTAGCGTCAGCACTCGATGCTGGACATGCCTGTCACCCGCCTCGATCCTGACCTGCCAGTCCCGGCCTATGCGCGGCCGGGCGACGCCGGCGTCGACCTGTACGCCGCCTCCGATGTGGATCTCGCTCCCGGTGGCGGACGGGCCCTGGTGCCGACCGGGATCGCCGTGGCGATCCCCGAGGGTTACGCCGGGTTCGTTCAGCCCCGCAGCGGCTTGGCGTTCAAGCACGGTGTCACGTGCCTCAACACGCCCGGATTGATCGATTCGGGCTATCGGGGCGAGCTCAAGGTGCTGCTGATCAACACCGATCCCACGGCAGCGTTCCGGGTGACCCGCGGCGAGCGGATCGCTCAACTGGTCGTGCAACAGGTGGCGACGGTGCGCTTCGTCGAGGTCGACGAGCTGCCCGACACCGAACGCGGCAGCGGCGGCTTCGGATCGACGGGATCTGTCGATCCGGCCCGTAGGTGACGCTACTCATCGACGACGCTCTCTGGGAGTGGCGCGGTCGACGATGGTGCCACTTGGCCTCCGACGTAGGGCGCCAGGAGTTGCACGACATCGCCCATCGGTTGGGGCTGCGGCGCATGGGCTTCCAGGGCGACCACTACGACGTACCGGCCGAGCTCCGGGATCGGGCGATCGCTCTCGGCGCCGAGCCGGTACCGAGCCGTTCGCTCGTGCGCCGGGTCCGCACTGCGGGGCTGCGGTCCCGACCGGCCAACCGTCCCGGACACTGGAGTGTCCTGGCGTCGTGGGCGGCGGGGCGCTTCGACCTGGCCGAGCTCGACCGGGTGACGAACCCTGACGTCGAGCGCCAGACCTCGTCCCTGGCCGCCGTGGCCGCGACCGCTCGCCGCCTGGCGATTTCCGACTGGCCGGCGGTCGAGACGACGTTGCTGGCGCGGCGCGTCGGAGTGGTGCTGGTGGTCGAACCGGTCGGGGGCGACTGGCACCTTCCCGTGCCGATAGCGAGCGTGAGGGCCGGCGACGCACTGGTCGTCGTCCACTACCCGCCGCACCCCTGGCTCATGGATCTATCGCTGGGGGCTGCGCCCCCAGACCCCATCGGCATTCAGGAAGCTGGCGCTTCCTCGGCTGCATTCGGTCGCTGCGCTTCCCTCATCGAGGTCATCGGCGCCGAACC
This sequence comes from uncultured Acidimicrobiales bacterium, assembly GCA_964390555.1. GTDB lineage: Bacteria > Actinomycetota > Acidimicrobiia > Acidimicrobiales > SHLQ01 > CAVTWS01. Next base: position 11,164 of record CAYMJU010000026.1, read on the forward strand.
CTGACGGGGGGCGCTCGCCGGCCGATAGGTCACGGTGACGTCGAAGCGCGAGTCTGGTTCGGCCTCGGTCGACGCGCCGCGAGTCGGATCGGCCGAGCTCGACGCCTTGATGCACGATCACGCCGACACGGTGTACCGCATGGCGATGGGCATCGTGCGAGACCCGGCCCTCGCCGACGACGTGTTGCAGGAGACCTTGATCCGGGCCTGGCGTTCGGGTCCGCTCGACGACGACGGCAGGGTCCCGCGGGCGTGGCTGCTGAAAGTCGCCCGCAACGTCGCCATCTCCATGCTGCGCAGCCGTCGCGAGGTCGTCGTCGGACCCGAGTCGCTGCCGGAGCACGAAACCCTCGGCGTGTCGCGCACCGTGGAGGGCCGTCACGCGCTCGCCGACCTCTGGCGGGCCCTGAGTGTGCTCAACGAGGACGACCGCACGCTCGTGGTGTTGCGCGAGATGGACGGCTTGTCCTACGACGAGCTGTCCGAGTTGCTGGGAATGCCGCTGGCGACGGTCAAGACCCGATTGTTTCGGGCACGGCGCACGCTTCAGAAGTCGATGGAGGAGTGGCGATGAGATCAGCCCATCCGCGGCCCGAGCTGCTGCACAGATGGCTCGAGACCAGCCAACCCGACCGGGTAGGCCGGCACATCGACGACTGCGACCAATGCATGGAGCACATCGAGTTGCTGAGCCAGGTCGACGTGTCGGCCATGGCCCAGCTGTCGTCGGCTCTCGCCGCGCCGCCTGTCGCCAAGGAACGAGCGAGTCGCATGCTCGCCCAACAACGACGCGACCGCGAGGCCACGTCGGTACTGCTCGACCTGTTCGGCGTCGGTGGGCTCTGGGCCCACCTGATGCTCGACGACGACCCGGAGGTGGCGTCATGATCGAACCCTGGATTCTTGCGGTTGGTGCCCTCATTGTCGGACTCCTGTCCGGCGTCGTGGGTGCGGCCCTGGTACGACGGATCATCAGCTCGCGCCGCGCCGACAACGTCGAGTTGGTCGAGGCCGGTCGGGCCGCGGGTCTGTTCGTGTTCGCGTTCATGACCACCGTTGGGTTGGTCGTCGCGCTGGTGTCGACCGAACCGGGTGCCCTCGACGACGTGCCGGCGGCGCTGCTCAGCTACGCGCCGCAGATCTTCGCGGCCGGCATCATCGTGACTTTCGGTCGGGCGGCGGCCATCGCCTTGTCGGGCCTGGCCGGCCGGGCGTTCGCGGACGGCCCGGCCCGCTCGCGTGCTCAGGCGTCGGGCATCGTCCGGCACACGGTGACGGCCGCCACGTTGGTGCTCGCCATGAGCCAGCTGAGGCTCGACACGTCGATCCTCGTCGTGTTCATGGGCGCAGTGCTGTTCGCGGCGGCCGGGACGTTCGTGCTGCTCGTCGGTCTAGGCGGGCGCTCCATCGCCGCGGAGCTGGCCGCCGGCCGCTACCTGCATCGCCTGATGCGAGCTGGAGACCACGTCGTCATCGGAGATATCACCGGTCAGATCGTGACCCTGCACGCAGCCTCGGTCGAGATCGTGACCGCCGGCGGCGACCGGGTGCACGTGCCGAATTCGACGGCCTTCTCGCTGGCCCCCCGCATCATCTCGTCGCCATCGACGTCGCCACCGGCCGCGCGATCGACGGCGCCACCGGCGGCGGCCGCCGACGCGTCTGGCGAGAGCGGTTGGGTGAGCCGCGCGGCCCACCGATCCGAGGCGTCGGACCCAATTAGTGAGAAATCCACCTGATCGCGCGACTTTCGGGCCGCCCGTGCGTTGTACAGCTACCCGGCGGCCGACGAGCTCGGTCACCGGTAACGATCGGAGTGGACTCCCGGTTTGTTCGTCTGGCGGCCCCATGTGGGGCCGCCAGACGCTTTTTCCCGGCCGGGGGGTGGCTCGAACCGCTCGCCGGGCGTCGGTAGGCTCGCGACGGTGAGCCTCATTCGGTCAGCGGGTGGCGGTTGTCTCGTCACCTGCGTCGTAGGGGCCCTTGTTACGCTGACCGGCTGTGCCGGATCTGACGAGCCCTCACTCGGCGAGTTCGTCACCCCGACAACTCCCGCGCCCGGCACGACGTCGTTGGCCACCGTCACTGTAGGTGAACTCCTCTTCACGATCCCGGTCGTTTGCTACGACGCCGGGGCGGGCGAGGTCGTTGCCGTGGGTACGGGGCTGACCACCGAGGGCGAGCCACTCGAGGTGCGCATCGAGTCGTCGATAGTCGATCCCTATGTCGGTGTCAGGGTGGGTGGCGAGGCCGGCGTCACCTACGAACCGGCCCTCGGTGAACCGCTCGATCTGTTCAATGTCGAGACTGGCATCAGCGGCGGCGCGATCTTCTTCGTGGGCGCGCTCGACGTGAACACCGGCGTGGGCGTCGATGCCGGTGTCGGGTCTGTCGAGGTCACGTGCCTCGACTACGAGCGCGAGGCGCCTCCTGCGAGCTGAGCCCCGCCGTCCGCGCCCCCGGGCCGCCCATTGTCTCGCGGCGGTCGCGGCCCTGTCCCTGACCGCGGCGTGCGCCGGCGGGGAGCGCCCAACCGTCGCCGGGCGAGAGCCCTCGGTGACCGGTCCGCCAGCAGGCGACGAGTCGTCCTCGACGGCGGCTCCGCCGGCGCTGACGACGAGCGTGCCCATCGTGGCGTCCGGCGAGCAATGCGTGGCCGATCGGCTCACGCTGCGGGCCCGGTTGGGCCAGTTGATGTTCCCCCTCGTCAACATGGGCGATCTCGGGGCCGCCGGTTTCGTCACCGCCGGTGGTGAGGTGGGTGGGATCGTGCTCGTCGGTTCAGGGCCACCGGATCTCGCGGCCCAGATCGAGACGCTCCGGGGGATCGCGCCTCTGGGGCTGCTCGTAGCGGTCGACGAGGAAGGCGGCAGCGTGCAGCGCCTGCGTGACCTCATCGGATCGGTTCCGTCAGCCGAGCGACTCGCGCTGGGTGACCTCGATACGGCACGGCAGACGGCGATCGACCTCGGTCGGGCCCTGGTCGGGCTCGGCATCGACATGGACCTCGCTCCTGTGCTCGACGTCGGCGGCGCGCCGGGCATCGGCAGCCGGAGCTTCGGCACCGATCCCGCCGTGGTGTCGGCCTACGGCGCCGCTGTCATCGAGGGTTTGGCCGCCGGCGGCGTGATCCCGGTTGTGAAGCACTTCCCTGGTCACGGCCGGGTCGAGGTCGACAGCCACGACGGGCTGGCCTTCACCCCCCCTATCGACGAGCTACGTGCCTTCGACCTCGTCCCGTTCGTCGACCTGGCGGGTGGTCCGGCGGCGGTCATGGTCGGCCATCTGGCCGTGCCCGGCCTGACCTTTGCGCCCGGGTTCACCGAAGCGCTTCCGGCCACCGTGTCGCCCGAGGCGATCACCGGACTACTGCGCGGCGAGCTCGGTTTCGACGGGTTGGTGATGACCGACGGCCTCGGGATGCGGGCGGTCAGCGACCGGTGGACGGTACCCGAGACCGTCGAGCTGGCCCTGCTGGCCGGCGTGGACCTGGCCATGATCCCCGAGGTCGCGGAAGCGCGCCCCACGATCGACGCCCTCGAAGCCGCAGTCGCGGCCGGACGTATCCCCGAATCGCGGATCGACGAAGCCGTCGTGCGTGTGCTCGCGGCCAAAGGCATCGACCCCTGCCGACTCCCCACCACGCCCGACTGAATCGCGGCGCGGCGTCATTCGCGCCCGGGGGCGCGGCCGGCGAGCAACTCGGTCGCGAGCGTGACCGCGGCGGCGACGCGGCGCTCGGACTTCGGTGCGGTCACGAAGCGGGTGGCGGCCTGAAGCGGGCGGCTGTCGCCGATCCGTACACTCTCTTCGGCCGCGGCGCGGGCCGTCTTCACGGCGTGAACGCTGTACAGGAACGTGTGGGTGTGGTCCCGAAGCGCCTCGCGCTGCAGGGCCACGCCGGCCGAGTAGAGGTCGCTGGCACCGAGGTCGATGTCGTGGCGGGGTCCGATGTCGGTATGCCACTCATGGCGGCCCGTGAAGTGGGCGAGGAACACGCAGAACAACGCGAGCCGGAGCGTGCCGTTGCCGGGTTGGTCGCGGTGGTGCCAGCGAGCAGCGTTGACGTAGGTGAGCCCATGGGTCAAGTCGAGCCACTGGAAGTCGTCGGCCAGGTCGCGCTCGCCGGCGGTGTCGTATCGAAGCATCCGTTCGCTCGCCACCACCACCGCGGCGTCGAGCAGACCATCCACGCCAGCGCCGGCCCGGAGCGCCGATTCGACAGCGTCGAAAGGGAATCGCTTGTCCGGGGCGAGCAGCGCTTCGGCCAGCGCCTCTCGGCCGGGCCAGGAGGGGTCGACCACGATCGCGGCCAGGTCAGCTAGGTCGAGTTGGGCGAGCCGGTCGGCGAAGCGCCGCATGTAGGGCAGTCGATCCTCGCGAGTTGCGAGCACGATCGTGGGCACGAGATGGCCGAGGACCGTGTCGGCGCGGTGCCACCCGACCCGGTCGAGGAGCTGGAACCCCTTCTGGGCGTAGATGGCGCCGTGCCCGTAGGACAGGTGGTGGGCGCATACCGCATCGGTGAACCACGGCCGGATCTCGTCGGGGCCCAGTCCGACCCGGATTCCTGCGCGTAGGACCTGCTGGGCGATCGCGATGTCCTCGGCTTCGACGGCCAGACCGAAGGCGTGTCGCGGATCGTCAGGCAGCGAGTCGAGCGGTTCCGGAAGGGTCCGCGCCGGCCGGTCGCGCTCGGTCTCGGAGATGCCGGCCAGAGCCTGCACGACAGGTAGCGCCCGGTCGTCGCCGTCGAACAGGTCGACCATGGCGAGACAGTCCGCGGCACCGGCGATCGTGTGCCCCCAGCCGTCTTCGGCCCGCGGCGCGCCGTACTCGACGCCGAGCCAGACCAGCTCGGCCGGAGCGGCGCCGGCCTGCAGCAGGCGAACGGTGTCGCGGGCGATCTGGCCGACGTAGTCGCGCTCGACGCCTCGCCGGAGGCTCGCCATCAACGTTTCTCGCTGTTCGGCCGGTTCGGGGCGCCGAATCGAGACCGTGACCTGCCCGTCGGCGCCGATCTCGACGGGATGGCTAGTCACGCCCTCCTCGCCGACGAGGCACGTGCCGTCGATCAGGTCGAACTTCCAGTTGTGCCACTGGCAGGTCAGAACGGTTCCGTTCACCGTCCCCTGGGTGAGTCCGTAGCCCTCGTGCGGGCAGGCGTTATCGACGGCGTGAACGCCGTCGCCGGTCCGCACGACGCACAAGCGCTGGCCGTCGACCCGCACGAGACGCGCGGTGCCCAGCGGCAGATCCTCGATGTTCCCGATGGTGGTGCTCACGGTGACGACCGTATTGGTTGAAGTGCACTTCAAGTCAAGCAACTCTTGCGCCCGGTACCTGACTTCCTGGGACCGGGGCCGACGGCTCGAACGACGCTCCAGCGTGACGGCCGGGCCCGGCTGCTCAGCTGGCGGCTGAAACCTTGATGGTCAGCCTCAGCTCGAGCGCTGACGCGACACGCTGCAGTGTGGTGAACGTGGCGCCGGCGCCGCCGGCTTCGAGGCGAGCGACGGCGGCTTCACGCAGCGCCAAGCGGGGTCACCCGGTTGCCGGAGGTGAGCGCCCCGAACTCAAGAGCCGCCAGCAGGTCATCGCGTTCGAGGTCGGTGTAGTCGTCGAGGATCTCGTCGATCGTCATGCCCGACGCTAGGAACTCGAGCAGCGTCTCCACCGGATAGCGGAGCCCGCGAACGGTGGGCTTGCCGTGACAGATCGCGGGGTTCACAGTGATCCGGTCGAGGCGCGTCATCGGCTCAGCGTACCGCTGCTCCGGAAGGCGACGAGCCCGTCGGTGGCGTCTTAGAGGGCGAGCCGATAGGCGAGCCCTCCAATGTGACAGTGGCATTTTCTCGACTGCGCTAGCAGGCGAGCGAGACCGATCAGACGTCGAACGTTCACCTAGTGGCGCGCGTTCTTAGGCTCCTTCGAGAACTCGATCGTCAGCGTCAGGTCGAGAGCGGTCGCAAGTCGCCGCACGGTGGGTCTTCCGGCCTCGACACGTGCCACCGTCGAACTGCTGATCCCGGTTCGTTCGGCGAGGTCCCGTTTGGGCCAACCCGGCCGCTTCCCGAGCATCGCGAATCGTGTCACCGATGTGTAGGGCCGTCCTGGCGGAGCGGTGGGGCGATCTCGAACCGACCGCGTTCGTCTGCGGTCATCGTGGCTTGACGATCGCTCAACAGACCCCGTCTCGACCGTTCAGGCCGGACGCGTCGTCGGCGAGGGCGGCGCGGACGATGTCGGCGGCTTGGTCGGCTCGGGCGGTGCTGTGGGCGTAGATGGCCAGCGTGGTGGTGCCGTTGGCGTGGCCGAGGCGGGCAGCGACGCTGGGGACGGGGACACCAGCGTCGAAACTGGGTCGCTTGCCAGTGCCTCAGGTCGTGCAGCCGTACCGTTTCGAGGACCCGCTGGCGACTCGTTGCGATGTGGGCCGCCTGGGTCTCGAACCCAGCACCTTGGGATTAAAAGTCCCCTGCTCTACCGGATGAGCTAGCGGCCCGGTGCCAGCCGAGGATAGAGGCCCGATGGGCGATCACGGGCTCTGGCCTTGCCGGTACGATCATGAGGTGAGCGACCCACCGGTGACGACAGCCCACGATCGAGTGGACCGGGCGCGCGAGACCGCGGTGCTCGACGGGATCGACGCCGATGTGGCTGCGGTCGACGCCGCGATGCGGCTCGCCCACGACGGCGATCTAGACGCCGCCGAGGCCGTCGCCGATCAGCTCGAGTCGCGTGCGCCGGCCTAGAGGGCGAGCCGATAGGCGAGCGCTCCGATGTGACAGTGGCATTTCTCGACTGCGCCAGCAGGCGAGCGAGACCGACCAGACGTCGAACCTTCACCTAGTGGCGCGCGTTCTTAGCAAGACGAGTAGAGGCCTCGCCCTCGGCGGGCTCGTCGTGACCGGCGTTGGAGCCCGACGCGTGCTTTCCTCCTCGGCCCGCCGGCGCCGGATCGAGCGCACCGCCCGGGTGTGGCGACTCGGGGCGCGGCGGGTCGGGCACTTCGCCGTCACCAAGGTGCGAGGTGTCGCGGCCGACGAAGAGCGCCGCCGGCACCTCGATGAGCAGTTCGTGATCCGCACCGCGGAAGATGTGGCACGCGAGCTCGGCCACATGAAGGGCGCGGTGATGAAGGCCGGCCAGATGATCTCGTTCATCGCCGATGGCCTACCGCCGGCCGCGCAGGAGAGCTTGGCGTCGCTGCAGTCCGAGGTGCCCCCGATGGCGCCGAGCTTGGCCGCGTCGGTGATCGAGGCCGAGCTTGGTGCCCCGCCCGATCGGCTGTTCCTCCACTGGGAGGAGATGCCGGCGGCCGCAGCTTCGATCGGTCAGGTACACCGCGCCGTCATGTGGGACGGACGCCAGGTCGCCGTCAAGGTCCAGTACCCCGGCATCGCCGCCGCCATCGAGAGCGACATGAGCAACGCCGAACTGCTGTTCGGGCTGATCGCCGGCGCCACACTGAAGAGCCTCGACACCTCGGCGCTGGTGGCCGAGCTTCGTGAGCGCATGCGCGACGAACTCGACTACCGGCTCGAGGCCCGCTGCCAGGCCGAGTTCGCCGACCGCTACCGCGGTCACCCCTTCGTACGGATCCCCGACGTGGTGCCCGAACGGTCCGCTCGGCATGTCCTCACGAGCGATTGGGTCGACGGTTGGCGCTGGAAGCAGTTCGTCGCCGAGGCCGACGAACCGGCCCGCCAGCGGGCCGCCGAGGTGCTGTTCCGGTTCATGCAGGGATCGATCTACGAGCACGGTGTGTTCAACGGCGACCCACACCCCGGCAACTACCTCTTCGACCCCGACGGGTCGGTGACCTTCCTCGACTTCGGTTTGGTGAAGCGGTGGGTGCCCGGCGAGCTCGACGCGCTCGAGCCGATGATCGACCCGCTGATCGATCACGACGCCCAGGCCGTGGTCGACACCATGATCGCCACGGGCTTCATCGGGGCCGATCACGGTCTCGATCCCGAGCACGTGTGGGAGTACGTCAGCCAGCCGTACGTGCCGTACCTGTCTGAGACCTTCCGGTTCACGCCCGACTTCACCAGTTCGGCCATCGGCGCCATCCTCGACGTGCGTGGCCCTTACGCCGATGTCGCCACCCGGCTCCAGATGCCGACGTCGTTCGTCGTGCTCGACCGGGTGGTGTGGGGCATGTCGGCCCTGCTCGGTCGGCTCGGGGCCGAGAACCGGTGGCGCGACATCCTGGCCGAGTACCGCTTCGGGGCCGAGCCGGCAACCGAGCTCGGGAGGGTCGAGCGGCAATGGCGCGGCGGCCCCGTCCACCGCAGCTGAGAACGCGCGCCACTAGGTGAACGTTCGACGTCGGATCGGTCTCGCTCGCCTGCTAGCGCAGTCGAGAAATGCCACTGTCACATTGGAGGGCTCGCCTATCGGCTCGCCCTCTAAGCCGAGGGGCGGCCCGCCTACCGGGGGTGCTCGAAGCCGAGGAGAAAGCCCCGGGCCCGTTCGGCCAGCGGGTAACGGTCGACGATCGCGTTGAACGCCAAACCGTGGTTCGGCTCGAGTAGGTGGGCCAGCTCATGGACGATGACGTAGTCGAGTACCCACGGCGGAACCTCGAGCAGACGGCTCGACATGCGGACGGTGCCGTCGGCGGGGGTGCACGAACCCCAACGGTGGTTCTGGTCGTGGACCCAGCGGATGTTCGCCGGCCGCGGCAACCCGAACCGATCGACGAGGACCTCGACGCGAGCGTCGAGGTCGACCGATGCCGACCGCTGTTTGCGTACGATCTTGTCGACCAGGTCGCGCGTGTACTCCTCGATCAGGGCCGAGGACATGCGCGCCGGCACCCGCACCTCGATCACCCCATCGACGAGCCGAGCCGAGACCGACCGGCGACGCTTGTCCGAACGGATGACGCGCGTGGGGTACCGAGGATCGCTGTGCAACGGCAGGGTCAGCTGGTCCGGTGACGCGGGCGCAGTCATGGCTGTCGCTGGGGGCTGCGCGCCCCCAGGCCCCATCGGCATCCGGGTCGCTTCGCTCCCTCGGCTGCCACTCGGTCGCCACCGTCGGAAAACTCGCCCGAACGGAGCAAGCGAGCGAAGCGAGCGCCGCGAGTGAGGGTGACTCTCCTCATAACAGATCCGGGACCGAGACCGGGATCGCCGACGTGTCGAGCAGTGCCACCCGATCGCCGAGCACCAGTCCGTCGGAAGTGATGCCGACCCACCTTCCGGCGAGGTTGGCGATGCGCTCGAACGGGGCGCCGAGGTGCTGCTCGACCGCGTAGATGACACCGCCGTGGCACACGACCAGGGCCGAGCCGTCGGCCGGCACGACATCGACGACGCGGTCGAGCCCGGCGAGCACCCGGGCCAGCAGCGCGGCGTCGTCCTCGTAGCCGCGCGGGCGGTGCCCGTTGCCGAGGTACCCGGGCCACCCTGCCTCGATCTCGTCCCTGGTGCATCCCGACCATTCGCCGGCGTCACGCTCGACGAGGGCATGCTCGAGCACCACGTCGCCGAGACCTCGGACCCCGGCGATGATCGTTGCCGTGCGGACGGCCCGTTCCAGCGGTGAGGCCACCACGAGGTCGACACCCGGCACGAACTCGGCCGCCGCCACCGCCTGAGCCTCGCCGAGCGGCGACAGCGCCGGATCGGCCTGGCCCTGCCAACGACCGGCGGCGTTCCACGCCGACTCGCCGTGTCTCACCATCAACAGATGAACCATTGCCGCGACGCTAACGCGGCCGTGTGACAGCTGGCTGGTGGTCTCGATCCGAGGATCTCGACCACTGGGCCGGCGGGGGCTCTACCCCGCCGACGGTGCGCGCGCGAGAGACGCACCTCGACTGGTTACCGGGAGCGTGACCGGTACGCTCCGGATGTGGCGACGCTCCGCTTGTTCGCATCGATCCGGGTCGCGGCTGGAACTGGTCGGGCCACGATCGATGGGGCGACCGTCGGCGAGATCATCGACCGGGCCGTCACGCACTTCGGCCCCGAGTTCGGCGTGCTGGTGCCGCTCTGTCGGGTGTGGGTGAACGGCGACACCGCCGACCGCGCCGTCGAGGTGGGACCCGATGACGAGGTGGCGCTGCTGCCACCGGTGTCGGGCGGATGATCGCCACCGTCTCCAGGCGGTACCCTCGCGGGACCGTATTCGACAACTGAACGAGGTGGCATGACTCCCGAGATCGAACGGGTCATCGACCCCGAGTTCGTGGCCGCGCTCGATGTCTTGGCGCTCGACGAGATCCGCGGTCGTCGGCGAGATGCCCAAGCGGTCGAGAACGCCCTCTCCTACGTGCGGCGCATGGTCCAGGGGCGGCTCGACATCGTGGGTGGCGAGCTGCAACGGCGACGTGAGGGCGGCGATCCGAGCAACATCAGCGAGCTCGTCTACCGCCTGCCCGACATCCTCGGCGACGAACGGCCGGCAGCCAGCGCGGCCGGCGCCAGACCGATGGCTCGTCCGCCGCTCGAACTCGAGCCCGATCGCCGGGTCACAGACAGCCTCGAGCGCCAACTCGACGCCCTCGTCGAGCTGTCCGGCGACGGCACGCTGGCCCACATCGACGACGCCGGGTTGCTCGGCCTCGCCGACAGCCTCGCCACGCTCGAGCACCGTGTGTCGGCGCACCGCCACACGCTGCACGACGTGATCTCCGCCCTGCAGTCCGAGATCACTCGCCGCTACCGCACCGGCGAGGCATCGGTCGACTCGCTCCTCGCCTGACCGATGACCGCATCGAACTCTCCGGGGGCGTCTGGGCGCCGATTGGCGATGGTGTCGATGCACACGTCGCCGCTGCTCCAACCCGGGATGGGTGACAGCGGCGGCATGAACGTGTACGTGCGCGAGCTGGTCTCGGCGTTGGCCCAGGCGGGCGTCGATTGCGACGTCTACGTGCGGCGTTGGGCCGACCACCTCCCCGATGTGGTCGAGGTCGAACCCGGGTTCCGCGTCGTGCACCTCGACGCCGGATGCCGTGACCTCCCCAAGGAGGGCTTGCCGAGCGTCGTGCCCGAATTCGCGGCAGCGCTTCAAGCGGCGCTCCTAGAGCGACCGGTCGATGTCATCCACGCCAACTATTGGCTGTCTGCGGTGGCCGCGCACCCGGTGAAACACGAGCTGTCTCTGCCGCTGGTGTGCACGTTTCACACCCTCGCCCGGGTCAAGGCCGAGACCGGCGATCCCGAGCCCGAGCGCCGGGTCCGGGCCGAGCTCGAGGTGGTGCGCTGTTCCGACACGCTGATCGCCAACTCCCGAGCCGAGCTCGACCAGCTCGTCACCCTCTACGGCGCCGATCCGACGCGCATCGAGGTGGTTCCTCCCGGGGTGCTTCACGCCTTCTTCGCTCCCGGAGACAAGGCGGGCGCCCGCCGCGCCGTCGATCTGCCCGATGCGCCCACACTGCTTTTCGTGGGGCGCATCCAGCCACTGAAGGGCCTCGACGTGGCGGTCAAGGCCCTCGCGGCCCTCGGCCGACCCGATTCCACCCTGGTCATCGTGGGTGGCGCGTCGGGGGCTGATGGACCGGCTGAGATCGCCCGGGTCGAGCAGCTCGCGTCATCGCTCGGCGTCGATCGCCAGCTGCGGTGGGTCGAGCCCCAGCCGCATCACACTCTGGCGTCGTACTACCGCGCCGCCGACGTGTGCCTGGTGCCGAGCCGATCTGAGTCGTTCGGTCTCGTCGCCCTCGAAGCGGCGGCCTGCGGGGTGCCTGTCGTCGCTGCCGCGGTCGGCGGACTGTTGACCCTGGTCGACGACGGTCGCACCGGGTATCTGGTCGAGGGTCGCGACCCCGACGTGTTCGCGGCTCGGGTTGCCGCGCTGCTCGACGACCCCGAGCTGGCCGACGGGCTGTCGCGAGGGGCGGTCGAGCTGGCCAGCCGGTTCACCTGGTCGGCCACCGCCGGGCGGCTGCGGCGTCTCTATGCCGATCTGGCCACGCGGGTGCCGGTCGACTGCGCGCCCCGGTGAACGACGCGCGCCGGTGATCGAGGAGCACCGAGCGCCTCCGGCCTCGAATGAGCACGCCCGAGTGGCGGGGCTGCTCGATCGGTGGTTGGGTGAGCAGCTCGCCGATAACCCGACCGTCGTCGCGGTCGAGAGCGACGCCGGACCGCCGCGGCGTTGGTTCGCTCGCGTAAACGGCGAGGCCAAGGACGTGTACACGGTGTGGTTCGCGCTCCGCCAGCGCACCTTGCATGTCGAGACGTTCGTGTGCCCGGCGCCGGAGGAAAACCAGGCCGCCTTCTTCCACCAATTGCTGGTCCGCAACCGTTCGCTGTACGGCCTCAGCTTCTGTGTCGGTGACGAGGAGGCGGTGTTCCTGCACGCCGAGGTGCAGATCGCCGACGTCGATGAGACGCGGCTCGACGAGTTGTTGGGCAGCATTTACGAGACCATCGAGCGGTCGTTCCAGTCGCTCGTCCGATGTGGGTTCGCGTCGCGATTCGGCTGACACGATTGGGGAGGACGGTGCCGGTACCCTCGCAGCCATGGACAAGACCTCGGCCTGCCGTTCGTTCCGTCGTATCGGCATCGGGCTAGTCGCGTTGACGCTGCTCATCGCCGGCTGCGGAGGCGATGACGACGACGCCGAGTTGGACGATGGCCCGGCGGCCGACGATGGCACAGCGACCGGCGCCGACGATTCCGGCGGGGAAGCCCAGGCTCCCGAACCGTCGGACGAGAACCCGGACGCGCCGCAGGCGGGCGCCGACGATGGCACAGCGACCGGCGGCGACGTTGGCGGCGACGCCGAGTTCACGATGGCCGTGACGATCGACGAGCCCGCCGAGTGGGCCGGCGAGTACACCCTCGATCAGCTCGACCCCGGCCTGTCGTCGTACATCTGCTTCGTCGACGAGCAGAGCGGGTTCAGCCTCAGCTACGCGGGCGGGCTCCCGCCCTTGCCGCTGAGCGCGATCTCGGTGAGCATCGACGACCCGTTCACCGGTCCCGGCACCTACGCCGCCTTTGGGACTGTCGGAACCCAGGACTTCTTGATCTACTCGTACGCAGAGGGAGAGGTCACAGTCGAGTCCGCCGGCGACGCCGGATCGAGCGGCGTCTTCCAGCTCCTCCCCGACGACGGGCAGCCCGATCTGGCCGCCTTGTCCGGCAGTTGGTCCTGCGCGACCAGAGTGACCTGATGACGCTCGCCCTTCAGATCATCGGCGGCGGCAAGATGGGCGAGGCGCTCCTCGGCGGCCTCATCGAGTCGGGCTGGTCCACCGCTGATCAACTCGGGGTGGTCGAGGTGGACGCCGCCCGCGCCTCGATCGTGAGCGAGCGGTTCCCGGGTGTCGCGGTGAGCGCCGAACCCTGGGCCGGTGTGGCCGCCGTGGTGGCCGTGAAGCCCGCTGGCGCCGAAGCTGTTGTGGCGAGCCTCGCCGCCCGCGGATGTCCGCGGATCTTGTCGATCGCCGCGGGCGTGACCCTGGCCCGGCTCGAGGCGGTCGCGGGCGGCGCCAGGATCGTTCGCTCCATGCCCAACACGCCCGCGCTCATCGGCTTGGGCATGGCGGCCATAGCGGCGGGGTCCAACGCCGAGCCCGATGACCTCGACTGGGCTTCGGCGATCCTTGGTGCCGTGGGCCGTGTGGTGGTCGTCGACGAGCGCGACCTCGACGCCGTCACCGGCGTGTCCGGCTCGGGCCCCGCGTACGTGTTCTTGCTGGCCGAGGCCATGATCGCCGCGGGCATCGAGCAGGGGCTGGCGCCCGACGTCGCCGTCGAGCTCACCGAGCAGACTTTGCTCGGCGCGGCGGCGCTCCTCGCTCAGTCCGATGACCCGCCGGCCAGGCTCAGGGCGAACGTCACCTCCCCCGGGGGCACGACCGCTGCGGGCTTGGCCGTGTTCGAACGTCACGAGTTCATGCGGATCGTGGCCGAAGTGGTCGCCGCGGCCACGCAGCGGTCTCGAGAGCTCGGCGAGAGCTGACGACGAGGCATCGTGCGCGCCGTATTGGCAAGGAATTCGTCGCAGCGTTTGTTGCGCGACGATGGTGGCCCTAGAGTGCCGGTCCAGCGGAAGGGATCAGGTACGTGGCTCAATCAGATTCTCAGACGCGCTTCTTGACGGTCGCCGAGGTGGCCCAGACGATGCGGGTCTCGACGATGACCGTGTACCGACTCATCAAGGCCGGCGACCTCCGGGCGGTCCGGGTCGGGCGCAGTTACCGCATCCGTGAGGACGACGCCGACCGCTATCTCGCCGAGCGCTACACCGAGGCCGGCTGACGTCGACGTCGTGTCGCTCCGCTACGGCACCGTCACCCTGCTCACCGACTACGGCACCACCGACGAGTTCGTCGGCGTTCTCCATTCGGTGATCCGTTCGATTGCCGCCGAAGCCCGGGTCATCGACCTCACCCACGGCATCGCCCGTCACGACGTGCGGGCCGGCGCGCTGGCGTTGGCTCGCAGCGCGCAGTATCTCGCCCCTGGGGTGGTGGTGGCCGTCGTCGATCCCGGCGTCGGCACGAGCCGCCGTGCGGTGGCTGTCGAGGTCGGGTCCGGGGCCTCGATACTCGTCGGCCCCGACAACGGTCTCCTCGCCCCCGCGGTGGCCCTGGTTGGCGGCGCGACCGCAGCGGTCGAACTGACCAACTCGGACTTCCAGCTGCCGGCACCCGGAGCCACCTTCGCTGGCCGCGACGTGTTCGCCCCGGCGGCCGCTCACCTCTGCCGAGGGGTCCCCCTCGGCGAACTCGGACCCGCCGTCGATCCGGCCACGTTGATGCCGCTCGTCGTGCCGATCAGCCGCGAGCTCGACGGTGAGATCGAAGCGTCGGTGCTGTGGGTCGACGTCTATGGGAACGCGCAGCTCAACCTCGATCCTGACGACCTGCCCGCCGACTCCGCCGACCTGGTGCTTCGCGTGAACGGGGTCGATCACCCGGTCGCCCAGCGGGGGTCCTACGGCGGGCTCCGCGGCGGTCTCGGGCTGGTGGTCGACTCCTACGGACTGGTGAGCATCTGCCTCGACCGGGGATCGGCGGCCGAGGCGCTCGGCCTCCGGGCCGGCGACGGCGTGCTGATCGCCGCTCGAACCGACGACCCGCCGGTCAGCACCGCGACGCCCGTCAGCCTGCGCGAGCGGCCGACGTCGTGAGGCCCGGCACGACCATCGTTGTGGCGGCCCTGCTGCTGCTCATCCTCGGCGCCGCCGCGTTCCAGCTTTTCGTCCTGTTCCGCTGACCCACCCACAGAGCGGAACTGGGTGGGGCATCGGGGGCCTGAGCACCCATTGCCCCACCCAGTTCGGGGGTCAGAGGGCGGCGGCGAGGCGGTCGCGGGTGAACCGGCGTGCGCCGCGCACATTGAGCCAGATGGCGACCGCCCACACTCCTGCACCGATCCCTACGGCGAGCTTCATCGACACGAGCAGCAGCCCTGTCGACTGGCCGACCATGATCACGATGAGCGGCAGGATCACCGCCCCGCCCAGTTGGTTGGCCTCCTGGGCGGTTCGGGCCCGGACCGATACCCGAACCATCACCCCGAGCCCGAGGGCCGCGACCGCCGGCGCGACCCAGACGATCACCACGACCCACAGCCCGGTGGGAACGAAGATGCGCTCGGTCACCGGCCAGGCGATCACGTTGGACACCACGGCAAACACCGCGAACCCGATCCACGAGATGGCGAGGGCGGGCGCGAACCCGGTGAGCAGCTTGGCGACGTAGAGGTCGCGCTCGGCGATCGGCAGGTGCAACAGCGTCTCGAGCGTGCGGCGTTCCTTCTCCCCGGCGAAGGTGTCGGCGGCGATGACCGCCGACACCATCAGCGGCACGATGAGGAACAGCGGCGCCAGGAGGTATCCGAGCACCAGCACCAACAGCTGCTCGTCGTCGGGAAGGGCCAAGATGTCGTCGGCCAGGGGCGTCGGGAGCGCGGCCAGGAACGAGTCGGCCCCGATGTCACCTTGCGCACGAGCGGCGATACCGAGGCCCATCGGCATCACCACCATCAAGAGGAACGGCACGAGCAGCATGGGCAGCATGATCGCCTTCGACCGTCGGATGGCGACCAGGTCCTTGCGAACGACGGCCGCGACACCAGCCCGGCGAACCGGATCGTTCAGCACGGGCGGTCTCCAGGCGTGACTGCCGAGTCGGCGCGCCGTCGTTGTATCTCGAAGTAGACGTCCTCCAGCGACGGGCGCAGCGTGGTGGCGCCGTACACGTCGATGCCCGCTCCGACGAGCTGGGCGACGAGCCGGGGAACGACGGAGCGGTCGTCGACGACGAAGGATGCACCGTCGTCGTTGGGCACAACTGATCGCACGCCCATCGTCGTGAGCAGGGCGCCTCCGAGATGCTCGTCGATGGGTCGGCTGAGCTCGATGTCCACCCGGACCCCCGACCACAGCTCGGCGGCCAGGTCCTCGGGTCGGCCGTGCGCGACGAGGTGTCCCCGGTCGAGCACCGCCATCTTGGCCGGCAGGCGCCCGGCCTCACCCAGAAAATGGGTGCACAGGACAATCGTGCGCCCGTGTTCGGCGGCCAGGGTGCCGATGAGCGACGTGACTTCTCGCGTCGCCGCCGGGTCGAGGCCCGAGGTCGGTTCGTCGAGGAACAACACCTCGGGGTCGTGCAGTAGCGCTCGGGCCAAAGCGATCCGCTTGCGTTGGCCGGTCGAGAGCCCCTGGGTGGTGCGCTCGGCGAGCTCGGCAACACCGAACCGTTCGAACAGCTCGTCGATGCGACCGTCGAGCGTGCGGCCGCTCATGCCGCGGATGGCGCCGTTGGCCCGGAGGTTCTCCCGAGCCGTCAATCGGTCATCGAGGCCGGCGTTCTCGGTCAGCACTCCGGTCCGGGCGCGGACGGCGTCGCCCTGGCGAGCGGGGTCGAGGCCGAGCACCCGAGCGTGACCGGCGTCGGGGGTGAGCACACCGTTGAGGAGACGTATGGTCGTGGTCTTGCCAGCTCCGTTCGGCCCGAGCAGCACCAGGATCTCACCGCGGCCGAGATCGATGTCGAGGCCGTGCAACGCGACCCAGCCCTTGAAGGTCCGCCGGAGGCCACGAGCCGAGATCGCGGCGTCGTTGTCGCTGCGGATCATCTCGGTGCCGTTCTCACCGTCCTCGCTGGGGGCTGCGCCCCCAGACCCCATCGGCATCCGGGTCGCTTCGCTCCCTCGGCTGCCACTCGGTCGCTGCGCTCCCTCACAGTCCTGAAGGCGACGCTCGAGGTCGTCAACGGGCGCTGGCATCCATGGCCTCGATCAGGCGCTCGATCCGCGCGGGATCGATGACGGGGGGTGGGAGGGCGATGGAGGTCGTGGTCTCCGGAACGAATGCTGGCCCGGGAACGGTGGTGGTGGTCACCACGACGGCCGGTGGGCGGGGGATGGTGCTGGTCGAGCCCGAGGGAGTGGCCGTCGTCGGTACCGTGGGCGCTGGCGGTGTCGTCGGCGGCGTGGGGGCCGACGAGGGCCGGGTGGTGGTGGGCGTCGGCGGGGGAGGCGTGGTGGCCGACTCCAGCTGCATGAATCGATGCGTGGTGAAGAGGCTGCCTCCGACCCACACGACACCGACCCCGACGTGGGTGAACGCCGGGTCCATGATGTTGGCGTTGTGGCCGGGGCTGGCGCGGAACGCTTCCATGACCGCATTCACACTCGGCCCGGTGCCCACGTTCTCGCCCACCTTCAACCAGTACTGGGTGATTCCCTCGGTGATGTCGGGCGCGTGGCTGATCCCGCCTGCCGCGGCCATCTCCTCGGTCCAATCCCGCGCCGCCTCGGTCAACTCGGGGTCGACGATCAACCCCGGCAGACCGGCGGTTGCCCGCGCCTGGTTGACGAGCGTGACGAACTGGCTCTCGTCGGGACCGACGCTCGCCGCGCCGGCGTCGGGGACGGCCACGAGGAGCGAGATCGTGAACAACGCCGCTGCCATCGAGACGAGAGTTCGTCGCATAACGTCGTCCGTGCCCCTTCTCCACGCTGGGTAGCGGCGACCCGCCGCTTGCGTGAGATAGCTTCGGCGCCGCGCCTCGAGTGCTTGAGCGCTACCGACCACCGGCACGGGACAGAACGGGGCACCGTGAACCTCGCCAGCATCCTCGACGGCCATCCCGACCAGGCTCCCGCGGTCATCGACGCCTCCGGCACCGTCACATTCGGAGCGTTGCGGTCTCGGGTGGCCACGGTGGCCGGCGCCTTGATCGGCGCCGGCGCCGCGACCGGGGACCGGGTGGCGATCATCGTCCCGAACGGCCGCTCGTTCGTCGAGGCCTACTTCGGCGCCCTCCAGGCCGGTCTGATCGCTGTGCCCCTCAACGCGCAGAGTCCGGCGCCGGAGCTGGAGCGAGAGCTGGCGGCGGTCGACGCCCGGGTGGTGATCGCGTCGTCGGCGATTCTCGACGGCCTCGGCGACGGGCGCGGCGCCGCGCTTCTCAGCACCGACGACGACGGTGATCACCGTCCGCTCAGGCTCCTCGCCGAGGCCGCCCCGCGAGTGGCGGTGGCGGAGGTCGCCGACGACGCTCCAGGCGTGCTGCTGTTCACCAGCGGCACCGCCGGTCGGCCCCGACCAGCGACGCTCACCCACGCCAATCTGCTGGCGAACATCGGGCAGGTACGGCGCCATCCGGGGGGTCTTTGCGACGAGCCCCGATGTTCGCTCGGCGTGCTCCCCCTCCACCACGTGTTCGGGTTGAACACCGTCCTCGGCGTCACTCTGGCGACCGGTGGGTCGGTCGTACTGCACGACGGCCTCGACCCGTCGCGCGTCGCGCGCGATATCCAGGCCCACGGCATCGACGTGATCGCCGGTTCGCCCTCGATGTGGGGCGCCCTCCTCGCCTCGGGTGCTGTGGATCCGACGATGATGCGCGACGTCCGCTTCGCCACCTCGGGCGCCGCCCACCTCTCCGACGAGGTCGCCCATGCCGCCCGCGACGAGTGGGGGGTTTCGCTGCGCCAGGGGTACGGCCTGACTGAGGCGTCGCCGGTGGTGTCGAGCGCCGTCGGGACCTCGGCATCGACCGCGTCGATAGGGATTCCGCTGCCCGGCGTCGAGGTCCGCGTCGTCGACGGCGGCGCCGACGCGCTGGTCGACGACGAGGGCGAGGTCTGGGTGCGGGGGCCGAACGTGTTCGCCGGCTACTGGAACGACGCCGCGGCCACCGCGGCGACCGTCACACCCACCGGCTGGCTCCGCACCGGCGACATCGGCGTGGTCGATGGCGCCGGCCATCTGTACCTCGTCGACCGCGCCAAGGACCTGGTCATCGTGTCGGGCTTCAACGTCCACCCGGTCGAGGTCGAAGACGTGCTCGTCGAGCACCCGGCGGTGGCCGCGGCCGGGGTGATCGGCGTTCCCGACGCCAAGACCGGCGAGGCCGTCGTGGCGTACGTCGCCCTCGTGCCGGGCTCTGTGGCCACCGGTACCGAGCTGGCGGCCTTCTGCCGTGAGCGCCTGGCCCGCTACAAGTGCCCCCATGACGTCGAGATCGTGACGGATATCCCCCGGGGGCTCAACGGCAAAGTGCTGCGCCGCGAGCTGCGGGGTGGACCGGCGGCCTGACGCCGTGGAGGACCGCACCGGCGAGCCGCCCGACGGAGCAGAGCTCGGATCCGCGTCGAGCTTCGGGCTCGTTCACGACACGTTTGCTGGTCGCCTGCTCATCGGTTTCTTGGCGTCCTTGCTTGTCGTGGCGGTGGTGTCCTGGAACCTGCCGGCTGGTCGGGTCCGCGACGACCTCCGCGACGAGTTCCGACCGCTCGTGCGCACGCTCGGGCTCGACCAGTCGTGGGCACTGTTCTCGCCCGACCCCTCGCGCACGTCGGTCGACGTGCGAGCCGAGATCCACCGTGCCGACGGAACCGTTGTCATCGACCGCTTCCCGGGCGGGGACCCTCTCGTCGGCGCGTTGCGCGAGTATCGGTGGCGCAAGCTCGAGCGCCGCGTCCGCGACGAGGACTACCGGCGGCTGTGGGAGCCGACCGCGACCTGGTTCGCCGAACAGCACGGCTCGGCCGAAAACCCGGTCGTCCGGGTGGTACTGATCCGGCGGCTGTCGACCACGCCCGAACCGGCGTCAGGTGACGAGAGGACGTGGTCGGAGGAGGAGTTCTATTCCCTCGACTTCGAAGCAGCGCCAATAGCTGAACGCTCGACGTCCGGCGGGTCTCCGTCGCCTGCTACCGCAGGCGAGAAGTGCAACTGTCACATTGGAGGGCTCGCCTATCGGCTCGCCCTCTTCGACCCGCTCGCTGACGACAGCCGATGATGGCACTGGCCGACGCCGTCGTCCGCCGGACGCTGACCGAGCCCGCCGCTGGGGCCGGTCGGGCCTGGAGCCGGTTCTGGTTCACGCCGGTGCGGTCGTCGAGCTACGTGGTGTGGCGCACGGCGCTGGCCGTCGCCGTGGGGTGCTGGCTCGCGTCGCTCGCCCCCGACCTGGTCGACCTGTACGGCGAATCGGGGCTGCAACCCGAACCGCGGTATACGTCCTACCGGTGGGGGCTGATGCGGTGGTTCACGTCCGACGTAGCGCTCTACTCGATCTGGGTCGTCACCGCGGTGGCGACGACGCTCGTGGGCGTCGGCCGGTTGGTGCGGGTGGGTGCGCCGGTGATGTTCGTGGGCGTGATGTCATTCACGTCGGACAACGCCGACCTGCTGAACGCCGGTGACGAACTGTTGCGGATCTGGTGCGCCTACTTCGCCGTCTACGCGCTGCTCACCCCCAACCGGGTGCTCGAGGCCCGGCCGGCCGCTGACGGGGTTCGGCCCCTGGCTCCGGCCTGGCTGATGCGGCTGGTCCAGATCCAGCTGACGATCGTGTACCCGTTCACCGCCATCGCCAAGTTCCGGGGCGATGCGTGGCTCGACGGGACGGCGTCGCTGCTATCGCTCGGGCTCGTCGACTTCGAGCGGTTCCCCGTCCCCGATGCGCTCACCGACTCGTTGGCGTTCGGCGCCGCCGCGACCTGGGGGACGCTGGCGGTCGAGATGTCGCTGCCGTACCTGTTGTGGACCCGCCGGACCCGCCGGTTCGCAGTGGTACTCGGCGTCGGCTTGCACGTCGGTTTCGACTATGCCCTGAGGGTCGGGTTCTTCGGGTGGGCGATGATCGTCGGCTACGCGGCGTTCCTCGCCCCGGACGAAGCCGACCGGGTGATTCGATGGACGCGCCACCCACTCATAGCGGGGCGCGGCTTGGCCTCAGCGTTGCGGGGCGGTGAGGAAGCCGCTGAACAGCAAGACGGCGCCGGCGACAAGCGACACCGAGAACGCGGACATCTCGTCGAGCACCGAGTTGAGGGCACCGCCGGCCGAGAGCACGACCGTGCCGGCGGCGAGCAAGACGTTGGCGAGCACGAGCCGGCGCCGTGACTCGGGGGCGGTGCGACCGGCGCGGGCGATGGTGAACACGCACCCGCCGAACACCACCAGCGCGCCAACGCTCGAACCGACCACCGCGAGGACGCGGGGGAGGGGATCGAAAAGGTCCGAGCCCTGGGGGATCTCGGCGGGATCGGCGATCGCCGCGGCCGG
>CAYMJU010000027.1:0-5471 GCA_964390555.1 uncultured Acidimicrobiales bacterium
GTTTCTGTCCACGGTCGACCGCGCGATCCTCACCTAGGCACGTCCTTCCAGGCCCGGTCGTTTCTGTCCACGGTCGACCGCGCGATCCTCACCTGGGCACGTCCTTCCAGGCGCGATCTTTGTCGACCCTCGGTTCGGCGGGGAGGCCGAGGACTCGCTCGGCGGTGATGTTGCGCTGCACCTCGTCGGAGCCCCCGGCGATGCGGTAGCCGGGTGCACCCGTCACGTGCTCGACCCACTCGAAGGTGCCCCACTCGCCGCTATCCGCGAGAAGTCGCGGACCGAGGATCTCGCCCACGACGTCGGTGATGAGTCGCATGCCTTCGGTCCACATGAGCTTGCCGATCGATCCCTCGGGACCGGGCCGGGCACCGGCTTGGCGCAGATCGGCGGTCCGCCGGTTCACGAATCCCTGGAGGCGCGCCGAGGTGTAGACCGCCATGAGCCGCTGGCGCATGACCGGGTCACCGGTGACGCCGAGGTGCTGGGCCAGGGCGATGACCTGGGGCCACGAGCCGCCGGCGCGCGCCGAGCCCGACCCGGTCTTGTCGCGCTCGAAGCTGAGGGTGGTGAGCGCGACATTCCAGCCATCACCGACACCGCCTAGCCGGAGCGAGTCGGGGATCCGCACGTCGGTGAAGAACACCTCGTTGAACGACGCCCCACCACTCATCTGCTTGATGGGCCGGATGTCGATGCCCGGCGCGTCCATCGGCACCATGAACGAGGTGAGGCCCCGGTGCTTGACCACGTCGGGGTCGGTCCGGGCGATCAACTCGCCCCACGGGGCGAACATGGCGCCCGAGCTCCAGGTCTTCTGGCCGTTGATCACCCACTCGTCGCCGTCGCGCTCGGCCCGGCATGCCAGTCCGGCCAAGTCGGAGCCGGCCCCTGGCTCGGAGAACAGCTGGCAGCACAAGAACTCGGCGGCCAGTAGCGGGGCGACGAAGCGCTCCTTCTGCTCGGGTGTGCCGAACACGTCGACGGTCGGTGAGATCAGCCCGGTGGTGACGCTGAACGTCTCGTGGCGGCCCGGGGTGGCGTACTCGGACTCGAGGGCCGAGAACGCGAACGCGTGCTCCTTGCTCAGCCCCAGCCCTCCGATCTCGGACCGAGCAGTGACCGCGTGATACCCGCGGGTGGCCTTGAGTTGATGCCACGCCATGAGCGAGTGCAGGAGGGCCAGCTCCTCGTCGTGGGACAGGGCATGGAAGACGGCGACGCTGAAACTCCCGTCGCCCCAGACGAAGTCGACGTTCTCGCCGTCGCTGCTGGTGCGCCGCTCGGCATGCTCGTCGAGCCACGCGCGCGCCTCGGCGACGAACTCGGCGACGGTGGGCTGGTCGGGCATGTCAGATCCTGTCTCGATCAGGCGGCCGTGAACTCGATGTCGAGACGCTTGAGCCCGCGCAACATGAAGCTCGGGTTGTACTCGAACGTGTTCGTGTCGGCGAGGCGGAACTCGGCGATCCGGGTGGACAGCTCCTCGAGGGCCACCTTGCCCTCGAGCCGGGACAGGTTCGCGCCCACGCAGAAGTGGATGCCCTTGCCGAACGCCAGGTGATCGGTGAGGTTCGCACGGTCGGGGTCGAAGGAATCGGGGTCTGCGAAATGAGCTTCGTCGCGATTGGCCGACGCGAACATGATCACGATGCGGTGCCCGGCCGGGATGGTGACGCCGCCGAGCTCGACGTCGCGGGTGGTGATGCGCCACATGCCCTGGGTAGGTGCCGAAAGCCGTAGCGTCTCCTCGACGATGGGCTTCACCAGCGAGGAGTCGCTTCGCACCTGCCGCCAGCGCTCCGGGTGCCGGCCGAGCAGCAACATCATCTCCGTGAGCATCTTGGTCGTGGTCTCGTTGCCGGCCACCATGAGCTGGGACAGGATCGATTGCATCTCGTTCATGGTGAGCGGCTCGTCGGCCAGATCGGGGTTCTCGGCCATGTCGTGTTTGTCGATGCGGGCTGTAACCAGCCGCGACAAGATGTCGTCGCCGGGGTCGAGGCGGCGGCGATCGAGCTGCTCGGCGAAGAAGTGCTGCATCTCGATCTGGCCCATCTCCGCGGCGATGCGCTCGTCGACGGTGAGTGCGGCACCGATGGGGGCGATGTTGTCGTCGCTCCAGCGTTTGAAGTCGGCCAGGCGATCGTCGGGGACGGCGAGGGCGCGAGCGATCACCTCGACGGGCAACGGGACGGCGAACTGCTCGACGAGCTCAATGCCGCCATCGTGGATCCATGAGTCGATGAGGCGGCGGGTGATCGCCCGGATCGCCGGCTCCAGGTCGATGATCGACTTCGGTGTGAACGCCTTGGACACCAGCTTGCGGTAGCGGGTCTGCTGAGGCGGGTCGGCGCTGAGCATGGTCGGCACGGCCTGCCACGCGCCGTGATCCTCGCGGAGCTGGCGCAATCGGGCGGCCAGCTCGGGAGCGGGCGGCATGCCGACGCTACCAAACCTGGACGAGAACGTGGCCGGGTCGCGGAGCACCTCGAGGACGAGGTCGTGGGTGGTGACCAGCCACACCCGCATGCCCAATGCGTCGGTGGCGAACACGGGTTCGTCAGCGCGCATGGCCGCGTAGTACGGGTGCGGCGACTGTTGGACGACGGGGTCGAACAAACCGAAGTCGGTCAGGCCGACCTCTCCGTGGTTCGCATTCATCGGTCTCCTCGGCGGCCCTGGCCTCGACCCGCCGAGTCACTGGCTCGGGGGCGCTGGTCCCGGTAGGTTAGTGGATCTAATTGATCGGTTGATAGGTGGCGGGATGGCCGCGCCGATTCGATCGTGCGAAGGGTGAGCGAATGGCACGAGTCTCGATCCCCGATGGGCCCGGCAAGCAGTCCTCGAGACTATGGAAGGTCGCACCTACCATCGCCGACGGGGTGGCCGCGGTGTACGAGCGGTCGAGCCTGCCCGTGCGCGAGCGCGAGGTCGCCCGCATGCGCATCGCCCAGATCAACGATTGCCACATATGACTGGGCACCAGGGCCGCATCGGCGATGCGGGACGGCCTCACCGACGAGCTGTACGCGGCCGTCGACCACACCCATGACCGGCCCGAGTTCACCGAACGCGAACGGCTGGCCGCCGAGTACGCAGAGCGATTCGCGTATGACCACCAACGCCTCGACGCGCCGTTCTGGGCCCGCATGACCGCTGCGTTCTCCGACCAGGAGATCGTCGAGTTGTCGGTGACCGTCGGCTTCTGCCTGGGTATCGGAAGAGTGCTGGCCGTGCTCGACGTCGAGAAGGACTTCGACGTGAACTGGGCCCGCGAGCCCAGGGTAGATCGGTGATCGACCCTTCGCTCGACCACCTCGACCCGACGGTGCGGGTCGAGCCGTGGGCGGTGTACGAGAGGCTGCGGGCCGAGTGCCCGGTCATGCACCGCGCTGACCACGACCCACCGTTCTATGTGGTCACGCGCCACGAGGACGTCGGGGCGATTCTGCGAGACGACGAGAATTGGCGCAATCGTGAAGGGCCGGGTGTCCTCCGTCAACTGGGCGGCGTGCTCGGTTCCGCCGACGATCCCGACCACGCCCGACAGCGCGCCGCCCTCCGGCCGGCGTTCCTGCCGACGGTTATCGCTCGTCTCGAACCCCGGATCGCGGCCATCGCCGACGAGTGCTTCGACGCGTTCGTCCCCCTGGGCGAGGGCGACTTCGTGACGCTGTTCGCGTTTCCGTTTCCGGCCCAGGTGATCGCCGAGCTGCTCGGCATTCCCGTCGAGCTTCGAGACGAATTCGGTCGCTGGGCGTCGATCATCGTGGCCACCCTCGGCGGCGGTGATCTCGCGGAGTACGAGCGGGCGACCGGAGAGGTGTGGGCCCATGTCGATGCCGAGGTCGAACGGCGCCTCGACCTCCACCGCGCCGGACAGCCGCTGCCCGTCGATGCTGTGTCGACCATGGTGGTCGCCCATCTCGACGGGCGACTGAGCCGGGAGGAGATACGCCGGCTCGGACACCAGCTGCTCGTCGCCGGCCACGAGACCACCAGCGGACTACTCGGCCTGCTCCTGTACCGGCTGATCGAACGGCCCGAGGTGCTCGCGGCCGTTCGCGCCGATCGGTCGCTCGTGCCCGCCGTGGTCGAGGAGGCACTGCGGTTCGACTCGCCGGTCCAGGGCCTGTTCCGCACCAACGCCGCGACGTGCCCCATCGGCGATGTCGAGATCCCGGCGGGGTCCAAGGTGCAGGTGATGTACGCCTCGGCCAACCGCGACCACCACGTGTGGCCCGACGCCGACGCGTTCCGGGTCGACCGCGATCCCCGGGAGTCACGGACCCACCTGGCGTTCGGCTGGGGGCTGCACTACTGCATCGGCGCGCCGCTCGCCCGGATGGAGATCCGTCTGGCCCTCGATCGCATCCTCGACCAGATGCACGACATCGAGCTCACCGGACCCGTCGAGAGCGAATCGCCCTTCGTCCTGCGCGGCCTCAGCCACCTGCCGATCCGCTGGCGTCCCGCGACCGTATCCTCCTCCGGATGCACGACTCACCGCGGGGGCTGAACGCGGGGCGGCGGCTGTTCGCGTGCGACGTGGATGGCACGCTGGCCCGCAGTGACGGCACGTTCAGCAACCGCACCCGCGAGGCGCTGGCCGCGGCCCGAGCCGCCGGGCACATCGTGGTGATCGCCACCGGCCGCCCCTATCGCGTGGCGCTGCGAGCGGCCGAAGACCTCGGCGTCGAGTGCTACATGGTCTGCTCCAACGGGGCGATGGTCGTCGACGAGACCGGAACCGCCCTCGTCGACCACTACATCCACCCCGAGGTGGCGCCCGAGCTGGTTCCGGCCGTTCGGAGTCGGGTGAGCGAGGTGGCGTTCGGGTTCGAGTTCGAACGCGGGGTCCGGGCCGAGGCCGGGCTCGCCGATCGACTCCCCGCGGGCGTGCCGCTCGGCGAACCCGTGGCCGACATCTTGTCCCTGCTCGACCGCGGACGACCGGTACGGAAGCTGCTGGCGTGGAGCAACGAGACCTACGACCTCGCGCCACTACGCGCCACGCTCCACGACCTGGTCGACGGTCGCGCCCACGTGTCGAGCGCCGGACTGGCGTTCGTCGACATCGGCCCGGCCGGGGTCACCAAGGCCCAGGCCCTCGACTGGCTCTGTGGCCACTTCGACATCGATCCGGCCCACTCGGTGGCCTTCGGCGACGAGATGAACGACCTCGAGATGCTCGCGTGGGCCGGAACGGGCGTCGCGGTGGCCAACGCCGTCCCCGAAGCCATCGCCGCCTCGGACCGCGTCACCCTCTCGAACGACGACGACGGCGTCGCCCTCGTCATCGAGCAACTCCTCGCCTGACCTGGCTCAACAGCGTCGGACCTCCACGCTCACGGTGGGGTCGGGTTGGAACGCGACGCCGGGTGAGCGGCAACAACCTGTCGTTGCCGCGTCTCCAGCGGTCACGCCGCTCGCTTGTGGTGCTCTCGGTGGTTCAGAGCATTTGAGTC
>CAYMJU010000028.1:0-9749 GCA_964390555.1 uncultured Acidimicrobiales bacterium
CTCCTAGTTCGTCGCTGGGGGCTACGCGCCCCCAGACCCCATCGGCAACCGGGGAGCTGCGCTCCCACGGCTGCACTCGCTCGCTCCGCTTCGCTCCTAGTTCGTCGCTGGGGGCTACGCGCCCCCAGACCCCATCGGCAACCGGGGAGCTGCGCTCCCACGGCTGCACTCGCTCGCTCCGCTTCGCTCATCGCAGCGGCGGCAGGGGGCCGAAGTCGAGGCGGAAGTTCAGGCCGTCGCCGGGCGCTGGCGCTTCCTCCGCGATCTCCACATGCGTGTTCGTCGGTTCGAGGATCTCGCCGACGGCCAACATGGCCGCTCCCAGCACGGTCGATGACGCCGGCGATCGGCGGGGCACGGCGCGGCGCACCCGATCAACCAGCACCGGGTGATCGGCTCCCGGCACCCACCAGATGCGGTCGTTCTCGATGTCTCCCACAAACGACGATCGTAGAGTCCCAGCGCATCGGTACCCTGCCGGGCGTGATCACGGCATCGGGACTCGGTAAGGCCCACGGGCTGCGCACGCTGTTTCGCGACGTCAGCCTTCAGGTCAGCGCCGGTCGCCGTATCGCGCTCGTCGGCGGAAACGGGGCCGGCAAGACCACGCTCGTAGAGATGCTGCTTGGTGACCAGGAGCCCGATACGGGCGAGGTCCACCGCCCCCGCGACCTGCGCATCGGCTACCTACCCCAGGAGGTCACCGACCTCGGGACGGGCACGGTGCTCGATCTGGTGCTCGGGGCGTCACGGCTGGCGGACCTGGCCATCGACCTTCACCGGATCGAGGGCCAGCTCGCAGCCGGGTCCACCGACTTGGCGTTGCTCGACCGCTACGGCGAGGTGCAGGCCCACTTCCAACAGCAAGGCGGCTACGCCCTCGAAGCAGAGGCCCACCGCGTGCTGTCCGGCCTCGGGTTCTCGACCGCCGATAGCGGCCGGCCGGTCACCGAACTGTCGGGCGGCTGGCGCATGCGCGTCGCCCTCGCCCGCCTCCTCGTCGGCGAGCCCGACGTGTTGATCCTTGACGAGCCGACCAACCACCTCGACGTCGACAGCGCATCGTGGCTCGAGGATTACCTCACGGCGTGGAGCGGAGCGCTGCTGTTCGTGAGCCACGACCGCGACTTCATCGACAACGTCGCCAATCGGGTGATCGAGTTGACCAACGAGACGGCCCACGAATACATCGGCGGCTTCGCGGAGTTCGTCGTGCAGCGCGAGGAACGCATCGCCGTCATCGAGGCCGCGGCCGCCAACCAGGCCCGCCATGTCGCCAAGGTCGAGCGGTTCATCGAGCGCTTCCGCTACAAGGCCACCAAAGCCCGTCAGGTGCAGAGCCGGATCAAGACCCTCGAGAAGCTCGACCGGATCGTCGCGCCGACCCGCAAGGAGCTGCAGGCCCGGTTCGCATTCCCCGAACCGCGGCGTTCGGCCCGAGTCGTCGTCGAACTGTCCGACGTCACCGCCGGTTACGACGGTGAGATCGTGGTGCGCGACGTCGACCTGGTGATCGAGCGGGGCCGCACCGTCGCATTGATCGGCCCCAATGGCGCGGGCAAGACGACACTGTTGAAGGTGATGCTCGGCCAGCTCGCCCCGATGGCGGGCACGGCAGTCATCGGCAACAACGTCGACATCGCCAGCTTCGCTCAGCACCAGGTCGAGGTGCTCGACCACCAGCGGATCGTGGTCGAGGAGTTCAAGGCGTCGGTGGGGCCGAACCCGGGCAACCGCAACATCCGCACGATCCTCGGCTCGTTCGGGTTCCCCGGCGATGCGGCCGATCGACTCGTCGGCGCCCTGTCGGGCGGCGAGCAGACCCGACTAGCGCTCGCCAAGACGATGGTGAATCCGGTGAACCTGCTCGTGCTCGACGAGCCGACCAATCACCTCGACCTCCCGAGCTGCGACGTGCTCGAGGATGCACTCACCGCGTATCCGGGCACGGTGCTGCTCGTCACCCACGATCGCCACCTGATCCGCAACGTCGCCGATTCGCTGATCGAGGTACGCGACGGGCGAGCGATCTGGTACGACGGCGTCGATGAATCTCGTCTGCACCCCACGACGGCGGCGACCCCCGCGACCCGCCCGGCGCCAGCGCCTCCCCAGAAGACGCCTGCGGTTCGTCCCGAGAGCCGAACAACCGAGCGCCCGTCACCGTCGGGCGGAACCAAAGCCGGGCGCGACCTCCGCAAGGAAGTCGACCGCATCGAGCGCCAATGGGAGCGGGCCGAAGCCGACGTCGCCGACCGTCAGCGAGACCTGGCCGACCCCGACGTCTACTCCGACCCCGACCGCGTCGCCGACTTGGTCTCGCAGTTCGAGGCCGCCAAAGACCGGGCGGCGGAGCTCATGTCGGAATGGGAGCGGGCATCAGCCCGCCTCGGTCGGGTCTAGCGCGGTACCCCTTGGCGCCGAGTCGCCCGGCGCGGTATCCCGTGGCGACGAGTCGCCCGGCGCGGTAGCACCCAGTCCGGCCATGTCAGGGGCGCCCGGTCCGGGGATGTCGGGCGCCTCGAGCTCGACGAGCTGGTCGTCGGTCGGTGAGTCGACGTCGACCACCCGGCTGGCGTGGCGGGCGATAGCGGCCTCGAACAGGTTCCGGGCAGCCCGCCCGTTGCCGAACCCCCGACCTCGTTCGAGCCCGGAGAAGTAGGCAACGACGGTCGCCTCGGCTTCGACGGTCAGCCGGTAGCCGGCCTTCTCGGTGAGCTGCCCGAAGATACGGACCAGCTCGTCGTCGGTGTAGTCGGGAAACATGATCGTCTTCGGGAACCGCGAACGCAGCCCGGGGTTGGCGTCGATCAGAGCCGCCATCTCGTCGGGGTACCCGGCCATGATCACCACCACCCGATCCCGGCGGTCCTCGACGAGCTTGACCACGGCGTCGATGGCCTCGCGGCCGAAGTCGCGCTCGCCACCCCGCACGAGCGAGTAGGCCTCGTCGATCAGGAGCACACCCTGGTCGGCGGTGTCGAACACCCCGGTGACCTTGATCGCGGTCTGCCCGACGAACCCGGCTACGAGGCCCGCCCGGTCGGTCTCGACCAGGTGACCACGGTCGACGACGCCGAGCGTGCGATAGATCTGGGCGAGCAGCCGGGCGACGGTCGACTTCCCGGTGCCGGGGTTGCCGACGAACACCAGGTGGCGGCTCGTCTCGACCACCTTCAGGCCACGTTGCTCACGGAGCTTCTGGATCTGGATCAGGTCGGCGACCAAGCGGACCTCGGCCTTCACGGGCTCGAGGCCGATCAGCTCGTCGAGCTCGGCGAGCAACTCGTCGAGCGGTCGCGCGGGCGCCAGATCGGGCACGGTCGTCGACTTCGGCGGGGATCCGGGCGATCCGGGAGCGGCGGCCGGCGCGGCCTTCATCGCCGCAACGAGGGTGGAGCGGAGGATCTCGACGGCGGTGAGCTCGGCGCGCGATGTGTACTCGTCGAGCGAGATCACAGTCCGGGCGACCCGGAGGGCCAGATCGTGGTAGCGCTTGGCGTGACCGTCGACGCCGGCGGACGCGGCGTCGCCGTCGACCAGGCCCGCGAAGAACGGCGATGCCGTTTCGAGCCAGGACCGGCGCCCGTCGAGCAACTTGGCCTCCCGCACATCGGCGGGGGTGACGTCGCCCACGATAACGTCGGTGAAGTGCTCGCCGAGGGCACGGACGAACGCCCAGATCTCGGCGTCGGTGTGGAGCCCGTCGGCGTCGATGAAGGCCGCCGCCAGGTTGTACGCCTCGAGCGCCAGGTCGCGACGGAGCTGCTCGGCGTGGCCGGCCGTCGCCCCCATGAGCGGTCCCAGCGCCGAATGCTGTTCTTCGATGAACCGGCTGACGGCATCAGCCAGGCCGGTGTCGACGCTCGGGCTCATAGGCCTATCGCTGGGGGCTGCGCCCCCAGACCCCATCGGCACCCGGGGAGCTGCGCTCCCTCGGCTGCACTCGCTCGCTTCGCTTCGCTCATAGGCCGGACACTAGAGGCCAGCGGTCCGAACGGGGGGAGGGGATCTTGAATTCTGGAAGTGTGGATCGGGTCAGACGCGGACGGTCGCGGCGCGCTGTGAACGGCGGCGGCTGGTGGCGACGAGAACAGCTCCACCTGCGACGAGCATGGCGCCGGCGCCCACCATGGTTGCCGTCTCGACGCCGGTCTGGGCCAGGTTGCGGTCGACGACCACAACGGCCACCTCGGCACAGGCCAACGATGAGCTACCAGCGGTAGCGCAGCCCGGCGACGGCGAGTACGTATCGGCGCCGGCCGGAGCGGCCAGGACCACCGACGATGCGGCGATGCCGGCGGCGATGACGAGGTTGCGTATCTTCATGGGTCGTGCTCCTGAGCCGAGGGTGCCGGGTGATCGGGGTGAGTCGCTCGTCTCTCCAACGGGATCAAGTTGTAGATCCCATCTCGACACCAGTGACAGGGCCGAGCGGCCCCTTCGCCTGGGTCAGCCGACCCGCCGACCGTCGATCGTCACCGTCACCACGTCGGGGTTCACCATCGCTTGATCCATCCACCGCAGCGCGTACCCGTCGGCGGGGAGTGCACCGACGAACCGCCACTCGACGGTCACCGCGACACCAGGCTGTACCTCTACCGGTACCAGGTAGCGATTGAGGCCGTACTCGGCCCGGTGCTCGACCGCCCATTGGATCCCGTCCACCGTCGCCGACACCAGGTCGGCCGGCGTGAACACCGACAGCAGCACCTCGTTGGCCCCGAGGGCCGCACCGTCGGTCGGAAGGCCCACGACGTGCTGAGGCAGCCCCGGCGGGGCCGAGCTCTCGAGGTGCACGCGCAGGATCCCCTGGAACGTGCCCGCCGACGCATCGGTGGTGACTTCGTAGGCGATAGTCCGGTGCAGATAGGCGTCGAGCTTGTCGGCACCGAGGTTGGCCTGGACGACGGCCACCTGGTCTCCGCCCTCGAACGCCGAGAACGCGCCGTCGATTCCGCTCGCAGCGAGGACCCGCGCCCCGCCGGGGTCGGTTGCCACGACCATCAGATGGCGGTCGTCGATGGCGGGTCCAAGGGCGTCCGCGAGTGCCGACAGGTCCGAGAACTCGAGCCCCGACACGACGGCGTCGAACACGGCCTGGGCGGCGCCGTCGAGGAAGTCCACCCGGTCGTCGAGCTGTGGGAACTCTGTGTACTGATCGACGAGCAGGAACCGGGCCGCGGTGTCGGCCGTGAGCGGACGGTCGAGGCCCTCGATGGTCACCGGCCCGGTCAGCTCGAGCAGGGCCGCGAGCCCGAAGGGGTCGAGGTAGACGACGCCGTCGATCGGCCGCCCGCCCATCTGCGGGTACAACTCGGTGACAGCACGCGCCGCGGTCGGAAAGTCGGGCGTTCCGGTCCAGTTCTGCGAGTACAACCAGGGTTCGTTCTCGACGAACCGGCTCGGGTAGGACCCGGGATCGGTCAGCCCGGTCGCGGTCGACGCCGAGTTGAGAACAAGGTTACGGGCCCGGAAACCGAACTCGAGCCGCCCCTGGTCGGCGAGCACCTCGGCCACGTTGGCGACGATGCCGCCACCCTCGCGTGTCTCCGATGGGGTGCCGAACAGCACCAGGTAACGCTGCGGCCGGTCGGCGCCGAGCAACCGCGGGGCGACAAGAACAGCGTCGAGCGCACGGTCGGCTTGGTCGAGCGCACCGCCGACCTCGGCGGTCAGCTCGTCGAACCGCTCGGCCAGCGGTGGTACCAGCCACACCGACCGGGCATCGGCGAGCGCTTGCACCGACGCCACGAGAGTGTTGCGACTGTCGCCGAGCGGCCGTTCGAGCGACGCGAGGGCCGTCAGATCCACGCCGCCCTCGACCCAGAGGTGGTCCACCTCGATCTGGTCGAGCGCGTTCGCCACAGTTGCCGTCAGGCGGGCCCCCTCTTCGGCCGCGGTGGACACGGCTCGAAGGTTGCTGCCGATCCCGGGGATGGCGAGGGCCGGTCGGGCCAGCCAGGATCCGAGGCCCGACGCCGCGACGTCGAAGTGCTCTCGGGCGGCTCGCAGTTCGAGGATCGCTCGATCGGTGTCGCCGGCCCGCCCGGCCTCGAGTCCCGATCGCGTCGCGGTCACCGCGGCGTCGACCTCGGATCGGATCCGCCACGCGGCCACGCCCGCGAGCACCGTCACGCCGACGGCCACAGCTAGACCGCCGGCCAGGAGTCGGCGGGTCACCCGTCTCGACCGCACGGAGAGCGCGGACCAGCCCGAGACACATACCGGTGCCAGAGCGAGAGCGGCCACTACAGCCGAGCTCGCCCCGCCGTGGGGGTCGTCGAGCCGGAGCAGCGCCTGGACGGCGACACCCACCGCGGCGGCTCCAGCCAGCCCGGTCTGACGATCCCACAGCGCACCACCGAGCACGGCGACGACCACGGACCCGGCGGCCAGCGCAGCGACGGCGAACGCGGTCGGCGCTCCGGCGACGGCTCCGGCCAGCAGCGCCACCAGCCACGTCCACGGAGCGGCGCGGGTCGCCAGAACGCTGACGCCGCCAGCGAGCGCCGCGGTCCACGCGGCGTCAGACACCCACCATCCCGTCGGGGACGCCCCAGAGAGCACGCCACCCAACCCGGCCAGAAGGACCGCCGCGGGGACCATGGCCAGCGGTTCGCGCGCGAGCGACAGCGGCGACCGACGCGAATCGGGGGCGTAGAGGTCGGCGACGGAGGCGGCGGTCATCGGGGTCGTGCCGGATCACCCGGCCCCGACCCATCGGCAGCGAAGGCCGGTGGCGTTAGGACGACGGATCGAGGGCGTGGAGCGCGGCCGTCGGGTCGTAGAACTCGCGCGTCGACGCGATGCGGTCGCCGCGAAACGTCATGATGCCCACGTAGCGGTTGGCGTAGCGCTTTCCGGTCGGGACCACGTGGCCCTCGCTCACGTACTCGAGCACCCACCGGTCGGGATCGGTGGTCGGGTACACCTCGGTGATCGTGAGCTCGAAGCGGAACACCCCGAGCGCGGCCCGGAGGTATTCACCCACGGTGTCGCGCCCCTCGATCCGCTTCGGCTCGGGCCGGGCGTAGGGCAACTCGAGCACGTAGTCGGGCGTGTAGCAATCAGCGAGCGCTTCGACGTCGCCCCGCCCGATCGCCGCGAACGAGCGCTCGACGAGGGCGAGGCGGTTGGCGTCGGGAGCGGGCATCGACGCAGTCTGCCCCGATGGCCGCACGGTCTGCGAACGATGGCGACCTACGGATCGTTGACCGTGATCGAGAGCGGCGTGTACAGCGTGTTGTCCCAGGTCAGCGTCAGGTGCGCCAGCGACGTGACCGTGAACGTGGTGCTGGTCTGCGGGTTGGAGCCGTTGGTGCGCAGATTGGCCTGGGATAGTGAGCAGGTTCCTGCGGAGTTGGTCGTACACGTCGTCGTCTCGTCGGTCGTGCTCTCCGACCACGTGCCGTCCACCCTCACCGCGCCGACGCTCTCGCCCAGGCC
This sequence comes from uncultured Acidimicrobiales bacterium, assembly GCA_964390555.1. Lineage (GTDB taxonomy): Bacteria > Actinomycetota > Acidimicrobiia > Acidimicrobiales > SHLQ01 > CAVTWS01. Next base: position 7,450 of record CAYMJU010000028.1, read on the forward strand.
GTCCCGGACGGTCACGGTGACCGTGGCCGTCCACTTGCTCACGCCTGTCTGAATGGTCGCCGTGCCAATCAGCACGGCGACGTCCATCCGCTGGTTCAGCGGGATGGTCGTGGTCGTCGGCGGCACGCCGGTCGTCGCCGTCGGGATCGTCGTGGTGGTCGTGGTGGTGGTCGTCGACGTGGTGCTGGTGGTCGACGTGGTGCTGGTGGTCGACGAGGTGCTGCTCGTAGATGAGCTCGAGGTCGTGGTCGGGTCCTGCCCCAGCACGTTGGGCGTGAGGTTGGCGTTGTCGGGGTTGCCGATCGATGCGCCGCGCGCCGAGATCGCGCTCCCCTCGGTCGACTGGAGGTTGTCCGCGACCGCGACCATCGGCACTACGAGCAGCGCCAGGGCCAGGGCGTACTCGACCGTGCCGGCGCCGCGGGCGGCGCGCCACTTCTTCGTGAGGACTGGGAACAGTCGGGATCTCATCGTCACCTCATCAACACGACGAACCGGTTCACACCGATGTCGGTAGGGGCATCGACATCGCTCAAGCCGCCGGGAAGGGAGCCGGGCGGCATCACGAACGCCGTCATGGCATTGGCCGTCGACCCCGACCCGGTGGTCGAAGGACTGTCGATGACACAATTCGAGAAGCCGCTGCAGGTGCGCCCGTAGGCGGCTCCCGGATCGAACTCGATGTCACAGCCTCCGGGGTTGCAGTTGCCGCCGTACAGGCGCTGGAGGTACACGGGCCGGAAAACGAAGAACGTGGCCGGGTTGCTCGTGCCGTTCAGGTCGGCCGGGCCTTCGTACAGCTCGGGCACGTAGCCGAAGCGGGGCGTGAGCTGGATGTCCCACAGGTCGGGGTTCTCGGTCGTGTCGCTGTTGCGCGTGAACAGGGGATCGTCGCACGACCCGACGCAACCGACGGGGGCCTCGGCGGGGGCCAAGGCGCCGTAGTCGTCCCACGAAAACCCGCGGTAGTGAGTGAGGCAGCGCTCCATCAGCTTCACGATCCGCTCGCGCCGGGGCAGCGTGATGAGGTGACCTTCGATGGTGTCGGGCAGCGCGGACATCTGGCCGTCGTTCTCGATGTTCATCCCGCCGGAGTGATTGGCGGAATCGCCGTAGTTGTAGGGGTCGACACCGCCGAACTGATCGCGACCGCACGAGAGCGGCACGTCGAGAGCATCCACCGGGCCAAAGGGTAGGAACTCCCAGAGCGCCTCGTCGTTCAGGGTGTAGCCACCGACGTTGAGGGTACGGCCCCACGGGTGGAGGCTCGGACGCTGCAGCCGCGCGTAACCGCCGTCACTGAACGGGCCACCGGAGAACAACCCGAACCCGGCGTGTTGCGCACGGTTGCCGGTCACCGTCCTGGTCCGGTTCGGGCGGATCGGGTCCACCCCGCACACGGTCACATCGAGGAACTCGTGTTTGACAACGCCCAGCCACGGCGATCCCATCAGCCGGCTCAGATCGTGGTCGGCTCCCACCGCGACGTTCTGGGCGATGGCGTCGTTCGCGTTCGGGTTGCAGTTCGGCGTTGTCCCGACGGCATCGTTGCCGTAGTAGGCGAACTCGATCATGCGGAAGTTGCCCTGCGCGGCCCCCTCGCACAAGTCGTCGGGGACGTTCCCGGCGCCGGCTTTCACGCATTGGTAGGTCGTGGAGCCGCTCATCAGCGCGAACGGCAACACGTTGCCGTACCCCACTACGTCGAACCCGGCTACGGCATAAGCCGTGTGCTCGAAGTTGTCGATGCCGACGACCGAGGTGATCCCCGACGGGAGCACCTGCAGCGGCACCCGCACCCGGATCCGGGTCCGGCGGGCGTTCCACGAGATGCAGTTGGAGGTGGTCGACTTGACGAAGCCAGGCTCGGCGATGACCTCGGCTCCGCACGTGTTGAACGCGGCATTGGTGAGCGCGCCCGGGATGGCCTCGTTGACCAGGTCGATCACCTGGCCCACGGCGTCGGTGTCGTTGCCCAGCGAGATCGCCGCGCCGAGGGCGGCGGCGTCGGCCGCGGTCTGGTCCTGCCGGCGTGCGTTGTAGACGGCACCGAGGTCGATGGCGAAGCCGGTGAACCCCAGGAGAGCCACGAAGACCACCGCTGTCAGTGGCAGCACGCTGCCTCTCTCTCCGCGCCCACCGACGCGCCTGAAGCCTCCCGCGTGCCGGTCCACGGTCGCGCGCCTGCGCTCGCCGCGCCCACCGACGCGCCTGACACCTCCCGTGCGCCCGCTCACACGCACGTCGTCCAACTCGTCGACCCGGTCCACGAAGCGTCGCGTTCCAGCCGGGTCACGACC
>CAYMJU010000029.1:0-27647 GCA_964390555.1 uncultured Acidimicrobiales bacterium
GTCGCCGCCCGACGAGCGGGCGTTCACGGTCATGGTCATCGGCGACGAGACCAGCCAGATCTCGTTCACGGTCGCCGAAGCCGTCCCCGCGGTCGAGGGGGCGCTGGCCGACCTGCCCAACGTCGAGGTGCTGCACTGCGACAGCGCCGGCGACGCCAACACCAGCCTCGAGTGTCAGCGCGAGGCCGTCGATGCCGGCGTCGCGGTGGTCATCGCCTCGTTCGGGCAGATCGGCCAGGACGTCACCGTGCTCACCGAGGCCGGCATCCCGGTGCTCGGCGGTTCGGACCCCGACGCCCCGAACTCGTTCTCGCTCAGCGCCGGCCTGGCGAGCTACGCCGGCCTCGGTATCGCGGCGGGTGAAGCCGACTGCGGCACCATCGCCACCCTCTACCTCGACGGTGCCGAGTTCCTGGCCGACATGGTCCAGCAGGGCGCCGAGCTCCAAGGCGCCGAGGAGGTCGCCCGCTCGGGCATCCCGCAGAACACGCCCGACATCGCGCCCCAGGTGGCCGCGCTCTCCGGAGCCGACGCCGACTGCATCATCCTCAGCGTCACGCCGACCCAGGTGATCCAAGCGGTCACCGCGCTCGACCAGGCCGGGGTCGAGGCGCAGTTGATCGCCGTGGGCGCCATCTTCCCGCCCGAGATCGTCGAGGAGCTCGGTGACCTGGCCGAGGGCATCATCAACGCGGAGATCCAGATCAACCCGGCCGACGACGACCCCATCATCGACGAGATCGCCGCCGACATGGCGGCCGTCGGCTCCGACGATGACGTCACGACGTTGGCCGTGCTCAGTTGGGCGGCCGCCAACCTGATCATCGAGGCGTTGCCCGCCATCGACGGCGAGGTCACGCCGGCCGCGCTCACCGAGGCGCTCCAGGGCCTGGTCGACTCGCCGGCCGGCGGCGCGATCCACCCCGTCACCATGGAGGATCTGCCGAACCCGCTGTTCAGCCGCTTCTACAACCCGTGGGGCCTGCTGTACCAGATCACCGATGGCGTGCCGGTCCGCATCTCGGAGGACTACTTCTCGCTGCGGCCGATCCTCGAGGTGGTGACGATCGGCTGATCGGCCGACCGGCCCGAGCCGAGCTGCATCATGGGAGAGGAGTTCGTCCGTTTCGGGGCGCTCGGTGTCGGCGCGGGCGGGCTCTACGCCCTCGCGGCCATCGGGATGGTCCTGATCTACCGGTGCTCGGGCGTGGTCAACTTCGCCCAAGGCTCGATCGGCATGGTCGGGTCGTACGTGTACTACGAGCTCTACGTCGAGCACGGATGGCCGTGGCAGATCGCCATGATCTTCGGGTTCGGCGGCTCGGCGCTCGTCGGGGTGGTCTTCCACTTCCTCGTGATGCAACGGCTGCGCGACGCGTCGGCGCTCACCCGGATCGTGGCCACGATCGCGCTGCTCATCACGCTCCAGGGCCTCGCGTTCCTGCGCTACGGGGCGTTCCCGAAGCTGGTGCCATCGGTGTTGCCCAACGACGGCGTCGAGGTGTTCGGCACGTCGGTGGGCGAGGATCGGCTGTCGATCCTGGCCATCGCGATAGTGCTCACCGCGGTGCTATGGGCGATCTACCGGTTCACGACCTTCGGCATCGCCACGTCGGCGGTGGCCGAGAGCCAGCGGGCGGCGTCGGCGCTCGGGGTGTCGCCGAGCGCGGTGGCGGCGATCAACTGGGCCGTCGGTTCTGCGCTGGGCGCGTTGGCCTCGATGCTGTTGGTGCCGATCACCAGCCTCGAGCCGACGAGCGCGACGTTTCTCGTTATCCCGGTGTTGGCCGCGGCAGTGATCGGGCGATTCTCGTCGTTCCCGCTCACGACCGCCGCCGGGATCCTCATCGGCGTCTCGCAGTCGCTCGTCACGTCGCCCAAGCTCGTGACCAACCATTGGCGTCAGCCCGGCCTGTCGACCGCGATCCCCTTCGTGCTCGTCGCCATCGTCTTGATCCTTCGGGGCCGGTCGATGGCGGGCAAGGACGAGCGGTTCGGCCGCATGCCGGCGATCGGTTCGGGCCGGGTCGCGCCCGGAGTGGTGGTCTTCGGCGTGGGCGTGGCGTTGCTGTGCCTGTGGGTGGTGTTCCCCGACAACTGGGTCACCGCCCTGCAGATCCAGATCATCGTCACCGTGGTGCTCATGTCGTTCGTGGTGGTCACGGGCTACACCGGCCAGGTGTCGCTGGCCCAGGGCGCGCTCGCGGGGATCGGCGCGCTCGTGTGCGGTTGGCTCGATGTGTCGAAGGGGTGGCCGCTCGAACTGGCCGCGATCGCCGGTCTGGCGGCCACGGTGCCGGTCAGCATCGTGGTCGGGCTGGCGGGGGTCCGCACGCGAGGCGTGAACCTGGCCATCGTGACCCTCGGCTTCGCCATCGCCATCGGCCCGGCAGTGTTCGCCAACCCGACGTACACCGGCGGGTCGACCGGTGGGTACTCGGTCGACGAGGTCCGCTTCCTCGGCGTCGACCTCGACCCCATCGGGTCGCCGGCGCGCTACGCGACGTTCGGGCTCGGCGTGCTCGTCGCGCTCGGCTTGATGATCGCCAACCTGCGGCGCGGTCGAGCCGGTCGCCGCCTCATCGCGGTGCGAACGAACGAGCGCGCTGCGGCCTCGCTCGGGGTGTCGGTCATCGGCGCCAAGCTCTACGCGTTCGTGCTGGGCGGCACGATCGCCGCGGTCGGCGGGATCCTCGTTGCCTACCGTCAGTCGGTCCTGGCGTTCGAGGGTTTCGGCGGGATCACCGGCTTGTTCGTGCTCCAGAACTCGGTGATCGGTGGCGTGGGCGTGCTCGGTGGCCCGGTGGCCGGCAGCGGCTTCCAGCCGGGCACGGTCGGCCAGCAAGTCATCGGCTTCCTGCCCGGCGATGCCGCGACGGTCCTCGTGATCGTCGGTGGCTTCGGACTCATGATCCTGCTGACGTTCGCGCCCGACGGGCTGGCCGAGCTCAGTCGCCGACTCAACCAACCCCTGATCGGGCGACTGCGCGCCCGCCTGCCCCGCCGTCCGCCGGTCAGCCAGCGGCTCCTCGCGACCGCGACTGCGACTGCGGCCGATGCCGGCGCCGAGACTCGCGTGCCGCCGAAGCGCCTCGAGGTGCGAGGGCTCACCGTGCGCTTCGGCGGCACCACGGCGCTCGACGACCTGGATCTGGTCGTCGAGCCCGGCGAGGTCGTCGGGCTCATCGGGCCCAACGGCGCCGGCAAGAGCACAGCCATCGAGGCCATCACCGGTTTCGTCGGCCCGGCCGCCGGCACCGTGAGTCTCGACGGGACCACGATCGACAGGTGGGGTCCCGAGACGCGGGCCCGGGCCGGGCTCACCCGCTCGTTCCAGTCGTTGGAGTTGTTCGACGACCTCACCGTGCTCGAGAACCTCCAGGCCGCGTGCGACGACCGCGACCTGGCGGCCTACGTGACCGACCTGGTGAGGCCCGGGATCGGCCGTCTCACCGCAGCCGCTAGCGCCGCCGTCCACGACTTCGGCTTCGACGACAAGCTCGACACCAAGGTGGCGAACTTGAGCTACGCCGAACGCCGCATGCTGGCCGTGGCGCGCGCCGTCGCGGTGGGCTCGTCGGTCCTGCTGCTCGACGAACCGGCATCGGGGCTCGACGAGGGCCAGACCCGCCGGCTCGGCGACACCATCCGTGGCCTGGCCCATGACCGGGGTGTCGCCGTGCTGCTCGTCGAGCACAACGTCGACATGGTTCTGCGCACCTGCGACCGCGTGTACGCCCTCGACTTCGGTTCCCTGATCGGCGAGGGATCGCCGGCGGAGATCCGCGCCAATCCCCGCGTCGTCGACGCCTACCTCGGCACCGCCAAGTACCGCGACGAGCAAGCCGTACCCACCCATCCATGAACACCGCCCGACAGGAGCCATCCGTGGACCTCGAAACCGCTTCGTACGAAGTTACCGACCAGCACTTCGGTCGCCCGTACATCGACCGTGACGAGTGGCGCGACGACCCCCTCCACCACCGCAACGTGCACGGCGGGTTCGAGGGCACCGACACCCGGTTCACGTTCTACTTCCCGCCGGCCGAGGACTGGGGCGGCCGGATGTATCACCCTCTGGAAGGCGCGCACGCGGGCCACGAGGACGTGTTCGGCGGGTTCATGGGCGAGCTGATCGGGGGTCTGCGCATGCTCACCCGGCTCGGTGGCTACATGGTCGAGTCCAACAGCGGCCACATCGGCGACGATGTCGACCCCAAAGGCGGCGACGATCCCACCATCTACGGCCACCGGGCGAGCATCGAGACGGCGCGGTTCTCCAAGCACATCGCGGCCCAGGTCTACGGACGGCCACCGCACCACTCCTACGTGTGGGGTGGCAGCGGCGGCGGGCGGCGCTCGCCGATGTGCCTCGAGTACGGCCCCGACGTCTACGACGGTGCGCTGCCGTTCATGGGCGGCGGCGAGATCTGTGAGTGGGGGAGCACCGACCGCATCCGGGGTGCGCAGGTCATGTCGTTCGCCACCATGTTCAACGTGCAGCGCCTGCTCGGCGACAAGATCGACGGTGTGATCGACGCCATGTCACCGGGCGGCACCGGCGACCCCTACGCCGGGCTCACCACCCACGAGCGCGAGGAGCTGGCGAACGTGTACCGCCAGGGGTTCCCGGTCGGCGACGAGCCGATGATCGCGGCGCCCATGGGCCAGATGTGGTTGTGGACGTCGATCGCCGACCTGTTGCAGGAGGAGCACCCGGAGTACTTCGAGAACTTCTGGACCAAACCCGGTTACGTGGGCTTCGACCAGCCGCAGTACGTCGAGCGCGACCTCATCGACATCACGTTGCCGGTCACCCGGGTGATCCGCGGCCGCGACGCGGTCGAGCGGCCTCAGGATTACGCCGGGCCCGGCACCGAGCAGGTGCTCAAGGACATGGCGTTCATGAGCACGCTCACCGGCGCCCTCGATCTGCCGGTGGCGGTCGAGGTCGCGGGCGTGCCCGACGGCTACCGGCTGGGCGCCGGCGTCAAGGTCGTGTCGGGCGCGGCCGCTGGACGCCAGCTGTACGCCATGTACTCGGGTGGCGACATCTTCTCGTGCGACGGACGCGACGAGGCCAACCTGCAGCGGTTCACCGGAGTGGAGCCGGGCGACCTGGTACACGTGAGCAACCGGGCCTTCCTCGCCTTCTGCTATTACTACCGCCACCACGCCATGGAGGAGCCGCAGTTCGACTTCCTCCGGCCGGCGGGCCGCTACTTCTATCCCCAGCACCCGGTGCCGCTGATGTCGCCGCTCATGGGGGTGGGCTACTCGGGCAAGTACTCGGGCAAGTTGCTCTGGGTGCACCACACTCACGACTCGTCGCTGTGGCCGCCGCAAGGTCTGATCTACAAGGCCGCCGTCGAGGGTGTGCGCGGCGGCGAGGCCGCGGCGCGCGATCAGTACCGGCTGCGCTGGACCGACAACGCCGAGCACATCGGCCCCCAGTTCCTGCCCGGCGGCCATGGCCGTCCCGTTTCGACGTGGCTGATCGACTACAACCCGATCATCGAGCAGAGCCTCGCCGACCTGGCCGCATGGGTCGAAGACGGCATCGAGCCGGCCGGCACGAACTTCACCGTGCACGACAACCAGGTGACACTGCCCGACTCGGCCGCGGCGCGAGGCGGGATCCAGCCCGTCATCTCGGTGTCGGCCGGCGGCTCGGGCGGCGGGTCGGCGCGAGCCGATGTCGCCGTGGGCTCACCGGTGACCATCGTCGCTCGCGCCGAGATGCCGCCGGGCGCGGGCATGCTCACCCGGCTCGAATGGGATCTCGACGGGTCAGGCGCGTTCGCCAGCAGCGAGACGCTCAGCGGGACCGACACGTCGATCGAGCGAACGATCAGCCACGCCTTCGATTCGCCGGGCACGTACTTCGTGACCGCTCGGGTCCACGGTCACCGCGAGGGCGATGTCGAGTCGCCGTGGCGGCAGTTGCCGAACGTCGCCTCGGCTCGCGTCGTCGTGTCGTGACAACATGACCGAGCGTTGCGGGCGACGAGCAGGAGACCATGGCCGGCCGATCGAAGAAAGACCGAGGCATCGTCGATGACGGCCTGAGCGAGGAGGCGATCGTTCGTGCGGCTCGCAAGCTCATCGAAGAGTCCGGGGTCGACGGGCTGACCATGCGCCGGCTCTCCGACGCGCTGGGTGTAGCGCTCGGTGCGACGTATCACTACGTGCCCAACCGACGGTCGCTGGTGATCCTCGTCGCCCAGGATATCTACTGCGATCTGGAGCTGCCCGACGTGACGCGGGGAGAGTGGTCAGATCACGTGTTCACCGCGATCGTTCGGTTCGTCCACCTGTTGAATCGGTACCCGGGCATGACCGGCGAAGTGGCGCGGGACCAGCGGAGCATGGCGCCACGGGAACTGGAGGTGTTCGTCCGCGACCGCTTGGCTGTCGCCGGCTTCGGCGCGACCGATGTCGGGGTGGTGCTGGCGTCGCTCTTCTTCTACGTGAGCGGCGCGACCGTTGTCGTACAGTCGCTGACCGCGGCCGATGCCGATGCGGCCAACGAGCATTTCGAAGCCGGCCTCCGCCTGCTTCTGTCCGGCGCCGCCGCCAGCGCCGGATGAGCCGAACCCTCCGAGTAGAGGACCGATTGTGACCGAGTTGACCGAGGACGGGTTGAGCGACGCCGAGCTGGTCGCGCGGTTCGCGCATCTCGCGGTCGACCGCGACAACGCCGCGTTCTACCGGGGGTGGCTCTCGCATCAGCTCCTGATCCACCGGTGCGGTGACTGCGGGCACTGGCACCATCCGCCGCGGCCCATGTGTCCCCGATGCTGGTCGTGGAACACGGTCCCCACGCCGGTTGCCGGCCGGGGCCGGGTGCACCTGCTCATGCGTCTTCACCAGGGTCCACCGGCGCCGGGGGTCGACTACGGCGAGGGTCCGCATCCCGTCGCCACGGTCGAGCTCGATGACCCGCCGGGGGTCCGTTTCACGAGCACCGTGATCGGCTGCGAGGCCGAAGCAGTCCACATCGGTATGGCGGTCGAGCTGGCGTGGATCGAACGCCACGGTGCACCTTTCCCGGTGTTCACCCCCTCATCAGCGGGCGGAGGTGCCGGGTGATGCGGCGAAATCCGATCAAGGATCAGATCGCGATCGTCGGTGTCGGTAGCACCGGCTTCTCGCGGTCCGATAGCCGCTCGTCGCTGGCGTTGGCCCTCACCGCATCGACGGCCGCGATCCGCGACGCGGGACTCACCGCGGCCGAAATCGACGGTGTGGTCGCGACCAACGAACCCGGGTCGCCGGGTCCCGAAGTACTGGCCACCGCTCTGGGACTGACCGATGTCACCCACTTCACGAAGCCCACGCCGGTGGTCATGAACTCGATCGTCGATGCCGCCAACGCGGTGTTCGCCGGTGCGTGCGACACCGTGCTGGTGTGCACGCCGACACTTCGGCTGCCCTGGAACTCCCGTAGCGCGGCCAACGACGCGTTCCGCGCTCGGCTCGGCTCGCAGCCCATGAAGGCGATGCCCGAGACGATCGCCATGGCTCCCGCCTACACCGCCTGGGCCAGCCGCTACATGCACGAGTACCGGGTCGGCAAGGAACCGTTCGGCCGGATCGCGGTCAATATGCGCTCGAACGCCGCGCTCAACCCGCTCGCCGCGATGCGCAACCCGATCACCCTCGACGATTATCAGGCCGCGCGGATGATCCGCGAACCGCTGAACATGCTCGACATGGACATCCCCGTCGATGGTGCCGATGCGTTCGTGCTCACCAGCGTCGAGCGGGCCCGGTCGCTGCCGCATCCGATTGTCGTCCTCCACGCCATGTCGGTCGGGTTGGGCACGAGCGACGAGGAGCAGATGCCGAGCCTGGCCCGTCACGGTCAGCACGGGGTGGTCGAGGCGCTGCGGGCCAAGAGCGACATCTGGATCGACGACATCGACGTGTTCTTCCCCTACGACGGGTTCACCATGATCACCCTCGCCTGGTTCGAGAACGTCGGCTACTGCCCGCCCGGCGGGGCGGCTCGGTTCCTCGCCGACCACTGGGACCCCGACGCCAACCGGATCGTGATCAACGGTCGCGTTCCGGTCAATCCGCATGGCGGCTCGCTGTCAGAGGGTGCCACCCGCGGCACCGGTCATATCCGCGAAGCGGTCGTGCAACTCCGCGGTGAGGCCGGCGGCGACCGCCAGGTCCCCGGTGCCCGCACGGCGTTGGTGACCCCCGGCGGCTTCTTCTTCAACGCCCAGGGCGCCGTGCTGCGCCGAGTCTGAACGATCGGTCGCAAGACGGGCGCCGTTGTCGTCGGTCAGTTCAACCGGTCATGAGGCCGTTCAGCCTCTCAGTGGTGTCGATCCACCCTTCGACCATCTCGCGGACGAGATCCTTCGCGGGGCGCACCCGGTCGATGCTCCCGATGATCTGACCGGCCGGGTGGCCGGCGAAAGGTCTCGAATGCGCCCGGGTGAAACGCGCCGACGCCTCGCCGTAGAGCAATCCCTGGAGCGGCATCGGCAGCGGTTCGGGTGCGCCGGGCTCCTCCCACGCCTGCACCCAGGCGGAACGGAATTGGCGAGCCGGCTTGCCGGTCATCGATCGTGAGCGAACGAAGTCGCCGGAGGAGGCGGCGAGGAGGTTGTCGGTCACCTCGGGAGCCATGTCGGCCTCGACCGTGAGCAGCCACATCGAACCGGTCCATACACCCTGCGCCCCCAGCGCGAGCGCTGCTGCCATCTGCCGGCCGTCGGCGATGCCGCCCGCGGCGAGAACGGGCACGTCGGGCCCGACCGCATCGACGACCTGCGGCACCAGCACCATCGTCGAGATCTCGCCGCAGTGTCCGCCGGCCTCGGTGCCTTGGGCGACAATGACGTCGGTTCCCTGAGCGACCTGGCGTTCGGCATGCTGGCGGGAGCCGACGAGTCCGCCGACGAGCACGTCCTGGGCGTGGCAGGCGTCGAGCACGTAGCGCGGCGGTGGACCCAGCGCGTTGACCACCATGTTCACACCCGGGTGGCTGAGGGTGACCTCGAGTTGACCCGGACCCTCGGCGTCCACGTTCAGGCCCGCAGCCTTTGGGGTTCGCTTGTCGAGGTCGTCGGGTAGCGGTGGAATGCCGGCCGCGGCGAGAAGTTGAGCGACCCAGTCGCGGTGGCCCTGCGGGATGAGCGAGGCCAAGTACTCGGGGGTGGCCTCGGCTCCGCCGCCCTGGCCGACGTACTTCGCCGGCATGGCGAAGTCGACGCCGTAGGGCTTGCCGTTCACGTGCTCGTCGATCCAGTTGAGCTCGATCTCGAGACGCTCCGGCTCGTAGGCGAGCGCGCCGAGCACGCCGTAACCCCCGGCATTGGTCACCGCGGCGACCACGTCACGGCAGTGGCTGAACGCGAAGATCGGGAACTCGATCCCGAGTCGTCTACAGATCGCTGTTGTCATGGCGGCCTCCTCGAAGAGGGCCAAGCCTATGCGCCGGCGGCGAGGACGACCGCGGACACAACGGCGATTCGAGGTTCACAGCCGTCTCCTCGAGGCGCTCTGGTTGGCGGTCGACCGGCAGCTCACCGACGCGATGGCCACACGGAATGGCCTGGCTGATCGCCACGCGTCGCGCGCCCATCGCTTCGCTCGCCTGCTATCGCAGGCGGGAAGCCACCGTCACATTGGAGGGCTCGCCTATCGGCTCGCCCTCTGTCACATTGGAGGGCTCGCCTATCGGCTCGCCCTCTGTCACATTGGAGGGCTCGCCTATCGGCTCGCCCTGTTAGCTTGCCTCGAAGTGGGCGGCCACGGCGGGGCGGTCGAGCTTGCCGTTCGCGGTGCGGGGGAGTGTCGCCACCACATCAACCTGGCGGGGTAGCTCGTAGGCCGCCATGGTCGCGCGCAGCGCGGTTCGCAGGGACTCACCGTCGATCGTCTGTGTGCCGTCACCGACGACCAGGGCCACCGGCACCTCGCCGAGGCGCTCGTCGGCGAGGGCCGCGACGACCGATTCGGCTACCCCGGGCAGCGCGTTCAGCGCCGCCTCGACCTGCCCCGGATTGATGTTGAACCCGCCGCAGATGATGACGTCGCGGCTGCGCCCGACCACGGTGAGGAAATCGCCATCGTGCACGAAACCGAGATCGCCGGTGCCGATGAACCCGTCGGCCGGTGCTGCTTGGGGCCGGCCGTCAGCGTCGAGGTAGCCCCGCATCTGCGACGGGCCTTTGGCCCAGATCTCCCCGGTCTCGCCAAGAGCTACCTCGACACCATCGCCATCGCGGATCGACACCTCGATCCCTGGTGCGATGCGACCGACCGACCCGTCGGGCCGCACGCCGGCCTTGACGTCGGCGTAGCGCTCGTAGGCGATGGCGCCGATGAACTCGGTCTGGCCGTAGTTGCGCAGGATCGGGATGCCGTAGCGATCCTCGAAGCGGCGGGCCGTCGTTTCGGGGAGAGCGGCGGTGCCGCAGCCGACCGTCGTGATGCCGGGGAGCGAGCGGTCACCGTCGGCATGGGCGAGGTCGTACACCATGGCCGGAGTGAGCCCGACTGCCCCCAGGCGAAAGCGAGCCGCGAGATCGAAGGCCAAGTCGGCGCTGAAGCGGGGCGCGAGCAGCAGCGGCACGCCGAGGAACCACGAGGTCACCGTGCCGAGGATGCCGCCGGCATGCGCGAGCGGCACGAACACCACGCGCGGGGCTCTCGGTGGCTCGGTGGATGGTCGCCCATCGGCCGGGGCGCCGGCACCGACGGCGATGCCGGTGGCGCTGCCAAGCACCGCCCTCGCGCTGAGTGCCGCGGCCTTCGGTCGGCCCGTGGTGCCCGACGTGAACAGGATCAAGGCATCCCGAGCGTCGCCGCCAGGAGCTGCGGCCAGCCGGGTAGCCGAAGGGGCCGTCTCGTGGGGACCGATGTAGGCGGCGGCGCCGACGTCGGCCAACCGCCGGGCCGCCTCGTCGTCAGGGACTGCGGCGCCGATGGCGACGAGACAGTGGCCGCCACCCCACACCGCGTGCACCGCCGCCACGCTGGCCGGGTCGTTGGCGAGCCGTACGCCGACCCGGCTCGGCGATGCCGGCAGCAGCGGGCGTACCCGGTCGGCCAGCGCCTCGACGTCGGCGAAGGTCAGTGACCGGCCGCAGGGCGTGAGGACGGCGACGTGGTCGGGGTAGTTCGCGACCCGACTGGAGAGGAATGTCGCCAGCACGGTCGGACTCTACGAGACGCGCCGGTCCATCCGCGGATTCGGGCGCGGTCGGCTACCGGCCGTGTCGACCCCGCGCGAATCGATCGAAGGCCGCGTGCCGGTCAATCCCATCGAAGCGCGGAACGTGTTCGTGCTGGAACAGTTCGTCGGTCGCGACGGCGTTCGGTGGGCACGAGCGTCGGTCCCGACGCGGTGCCGCGCGTCGGGACCTGGGATGAGGTTGTGTCGGTTGTCTGCGCCCGCTTGGTGGCTACGCGGCGCGGGGTGGGGCGTGGGCGTTGACCTGCTTGTGGAGTCGACCGTCGGGGGTGTAGATCTCGATGACGCCGAGCCGGGGGGATCGCATGGTCCAACGCCCTTCGTGGAACAGGGTGTGGCAGCGGGCGCCGCATAGGGGAGTCAGGTTGTCGAGGTCGGTGGGTCCACCATGGTCCCATGGGACGATGTGGTGGACGTGGCACCAACTCCAGTCGGCGTTGCAGTTGGTGCAGCCGGTGTACATGGCTTGGAGGGCGTGGCGCTGGGCGGGGGTGGCGAGGCGGGTGGTGCGGCCGAGGTACAGCATGGCGCCGTGATCATCGGTGATGCCGGTGAGGATCCCGGCTTCGCAGGCGAGGCGCCGGATCGTTTCGACGGCGAGGGGTGTGCCGTTGACGAGGCGGGCGTTGACGCCGGTGGCGTTGAGCCGGTCGGTGAGGTCGGCGATGTTGTAGAGCCCGAGGATCGCCCCACCTGGACGGGACGCACCCGCGCCACGGCCGCTGCTGCTGGTGGTGGCTTTGCGGATTAGGGCGACGAAGGCGTCGGCGACGATGAGGTTCTTGATCTCGTCGCCGAGCTCGGGTGGGAGGAGGAACGTGGCGCCGACCATGTCGTGGTCGCCGACGAAGAATGAGCCCTTCCGCTTCTGCTGCTGGCGCAATGCCTTGGCGTCGGGGTCATGGTCGTCGCAGCCGGCGACGAACTCTCGGATGCGGGTGGTTAGAGCATCGACCGTGCCGCAGCCGTCGAGCAGCGATGTTTCGTGTTGTTATGGAGGAAATGTCGCCGCGGTCGTCAGGTCGTCGCGGGGTTTTCGCCGACCAGGTCGGCGAAGCCGACCAGCCAGCTGACGCCGAGCTCGGCAATCGTGTGGTCGGAGGCCTTGTTCACGATCACCGACGCGCCGACATAGGTCGCACCGGCGTCGCAGATCAGCGACCGGATAGCCGACGCCGAGCTTCCGGTCGTGATCCAGTCGTCGACCACGAGTACCCGGTCAGCGGGCTTCAGGTCCCAAGAGCGGGTCTGGAAGACCTCGGTGGTTCCCCGCCAGGTCGGTGTCGACTCGACCCGGCGGTCGGCGCCAGGGTGGTTGCGATCGTCTTTGCGCACCAGCACCAATCCGGCGCCAAGCTCGACGGCGGCCAGCGCACCCACGATGGGGCCGCGCGCCTCAGGGGCGCACACGACGGTGACACCGGCGTCGTGGAACGTTGCCGCGAGCGCCGGGCCGAGGACCGCGAGCACCGCGGCGTCGCGCAGCAGCCCGGCGACATCGGGGTGTCCGTAGACCAGCGGGAACCGTCGGCGCACGAGCGAGCGGGCCGCGGGAAGATCGATGAAGTCGGGCATCGTTCGACAGTCTCATCGGCACAGCTCTCACAGCGCGTCTCGGAGACAAGTCGGGCGGTGACGCCCGGCTACGGTTGCCCCCGTGACCATCGAAGGTCTCGACCATCTCGCCATCACGGTCGCCGACGTCGAAGCGACGGTCGCTTGGTACGGGCGCGTGCTCGGCGCCGAACCGCTCTACCTCGATGCGTGGCGGGCGGGGAAGATCCCCGTGGTGATCATTCAAGTCGGCGCGAGCCGGCTTTCGGTCCACAGCGCGGCGGCACCGGCGTCGCCCCACGCAGCCGTGCCGACCGTCGGTTCGGTCGACGTGTGCTTCCGCTGGTCGGGCCCGCTCTCGGCCGCCATCGACCACCTCGAGTCGTGCGATGCGGCGATCGTGGAGGGACCGGTGCCGCGTCCCGCCGCCGACGGGCAGGCCGGGCGGTCGGTCTATGTCCGTGATCCCGACGGCAACCTGGTGGAGCTCCTCTCGACCACGCTCACCTGATGGGGATACGGGACCACACGATCGACCTGCGGCCACTCCGCGAGTCGCGGACACTCCGGTACCTGTGGACGGGCGGCGCCCTGTCCGGTCTCGGCTCGCGACTTACAGCGGTCGCGATGGCGTGGCAGGTGTTCGATCTAACCGACTCGAAGGGCCAGACCGGCGCTCTCGGCCTGTGCGCAGGTCTGCCCTATCTGTTCTTGTCGATGTACGGAGGGGTGCTCGCCGACCGCTATCCCCGTCGGCGCATCATGGTCGGCTCGTCGGTGTCGGGATTCGTGGGCTCGACCTGCCTGTGGCTGAACGCGCAGGCCGACGACCCCCAGGTGTGGCCGTTGTTCGTCGTCGCCGTCCTCTTCGGCTGCTCGATGGCGCTGTCCAGCCCGTCGCGCATGTCGCTCGCACCCCTGCTCGTGCGGCAAGAGTTGATCCCGGCCGCGGCGTCGCTCGACCAGGTCAGCTTCCAGGTCGCCATGGTCGGCGGCCCCGCGCTCGCCGGCGTGCTCATCTCGTCGGTCGGGGTCGAGTGGACCTACCTCATCGATGCGATCTCGTACCTCGTCGGACTGCTCTTCGTGGCGAGGGCCGGCGAGCTGCCGCGCCCGCTCATCTCGACGGTCGCGCCCATGCTCGCCATCCGCCAGGGAGTCGCGTACCTCCGGAGTCGCAAGCCCCTCCAGGCGTCGTTCCTCGCCGACATCATCGCCATGTTGTTCGGGATGCCGTTGGCGCTCCTGCCGGCCATCGTCGATGAACGATACGGCGGCAGCGAGATCTCGCTCGGGTTCCTCTACGCCGCCGTTCCGGCCGGCATGTTGTTGGCGGCGCTGTTCAGCGGCTGGACGGGACGGGTGCACCGCCACGGCCTCGGGGTCATTCTGGCGGTGTGCTTGTGGGGAAGCTCGATCGCCGCCTTCGCGTTCACCGGTCCGTTCTGGTTGTCGATGCTCGTCCTGGCCTTGGCTGGAGCCGGGGACTCGATCAGCGGGGTGTTCCGCATGTCGATCCTGCAGACCGGCACCCCACCGGAGATGCTCGGCCGGCTGTTCGGCATCGGCATGGCAGTGTGGGCGGCCGGGCCGGCGCTCGGTGACGCCGAGGCCGGCCTGCTCGGCGAGGTCACGTCGACCGACTTCTCGATCGCCTTCGGCGGCGGGGCGTGCGTGGTCGGGATCCTGCTCCTCGCCCGCATGTGGCCGGCATTTCGCACCTACGACGTGCGCGACGCCCGCCGAGTGGCCGACGATCAACGGCGCGCGAGCAGCTACGCGGTGTAACCGCCTTCTCCACCCGGCGATGAGCGTCGCGGACGGGTCGAACAGCGGCTCAGCCCTCGTCGTCGGGGACCTCGATGTCCCAACGGTCGAGGCAGTCCGAGCAGCGATAGGGCACCACGTCGCCGGGGTCGAAATCGGTGTCGGGGTGGTAGCCGAGCAGGTGGCAGGTGCCGCCGCAGTCGACGCAGACGATCGTGGGCGGCATCTGCATGGAATCGCGACCTCAGGTGAGGCCGACGAGCTGTTCGCTCACGTCCCAGAGCCGGGCGGCGGCCGCGTCGTCGCGGCCGAAGACGCTCGGCTCCTTCAGCTTGCACTTCACGTAGTAGCCCCCCGTCTGTCCGGCGACCGAGGGGTCGGTGGCGAGGAAGGTCGACGTCCGGGCACCCTTCTCGGGACTGAGGAAGAACGGCCCGAGTGCTCGCATGGCGATATCGCCGAGCCGGCCCCCGTCGCCATCGCGGCCGAGACGGGTTCGGACCGCTCCTGGATGGCACGAGTTGGCGGTGACACCGGTGCCCGCCAATCGCCGGGCCAGATCGCGGACGTACAGGATGTTCGCCAGCTTGGACTGGCCGTAGACCCGCATCGGCTTGTACTCGCTCTCGCTCTGCAGATCGTCGAAGGGGATACCCCGCTTCGCCATGGAGTGGGCGTCGGACGACACCACGACTATCCGTCCGGCGGGCGCGGCCTTTATCAGCTCTCCTAGCTCGTGCACCAGCAGGAAGTGACCCAAGTGGTTCACACCGAACGTGGTCTCGAACCCGTCGACGGTGGTCGAGCGCTTCATCTGCACCGAGCCGGCGTTGGCCACGAGCACGTCGAGGTGGTCGAGCTCGTCACGCAGGGCCGCGGCCGAAGAGCGGATGGCCGCGAGGCTGGCCAGGTCGAGCGAACGCACCTCCACCGGTCCGGCCCCCGCCCCGCAGGCCGAGCGGATCGATTCGACAGCCGCCGCGCCCTTGGCGGCGTGTCGGGCCGTGATGAGGACCCGGTGGCCCTGCTCGGCGAGGCCGACGGCGGTGGCGTGGCCGATGCCGGCGTTGCCGCCGGTGACGAGAATCGTGAGCGAGGACATCGTCCGACGCTAGCTGGATGGGTGCGTGGCGAGGCAGGCGGCGACAGCCTTGTTGGTGGCCCGCAGCGTCCAGGCGTCGGTGATCGGCTCCGCGAGGAGCGCCACGGCCAGCGCGGCGCAGTACTCTCGGCATGTGCGCGTCGTCGGGGGAACGCTGCGGGGTCGCCGGCTCGTGACCCCGCTCGGGACGGTCGTGCGCCCCACGAGCGACCGCGCCCGCGAGGCCATCTTCAACGTGCTGTTCGGCCTGGTCGACCTCGATGGCACCGCCGTGGTCGACCTGTTCGCCGGGTCGGGCGCCCTGGGGATCGAGGCGGTGTCTCGGGGCGCGGCCAACGCGGTGCTGGTCGAGAACGACCGGGCGGCCCGGAAGGCCATCGAGACCAACGTGGCCGCATTGGGTGTGGCGGACCGGGTGCGGCTGGTGGCCGCCGACGCCGTGACGTGGGTGCGACCGACCGTGGCCGCCGACGTGGTGTTCGTCGACCCGCCGTACCGGTTCGACGGATGGGCTGACCTGCTGGCGGCGATCACCGCCGAGGTGACCGTCGCCGAGTCCGATCACGAGGTCGCTCCGCCCGCTCACCTCGCGGTTCTGAAGGTCAAGCGCTACGGCGGTACGGTGGTGACGTTCATGGGACCGGTGGGCGACGCCGTCGCCGATGGCGAGACGAGAGGTGACGGGTCGTGACGAGGGTGCTGTATCCGGGTTCGTTCGATCCCGTCCACAATGGTCACGTCGAGATCATCGAGACCGCGGCGCATCTCTTCGACGAGGTGGTGGTCGCGGCGGTGCGCAACCCGCAGAAGGGCCAGCCGTTCTTCACCCTCGAGGAACGCCACGAGATCCTGGCGGAGACCTTCGTACACCTGCCCAACGTGTCGTTCACCAGCTTCTCCAGCCTCGTCGTCGATCTGGCCCGCGAGGTTGGCGCCGACTTCATCGTCAAGGGCCTCCGCGCCGTGTCGGACTTCGAGAGCGAGCTGCAGATGGCCCAGATGAACAACGCCATCTCCGGCGTGCACACCATGTTCATCCCCTCGGCGTCGACCCGGTCGTTCCTGGCATCGAAACTGATCCGCGAGATCGCCCGCTTCGGTGGCGACGTGTCGAGCTTCGTCCCTCCCGCCGCGGCCCGGAGGATCACCGCGAGGATGGGCGGTGGCTGACGACGTCGCGGACGCCGCGACCGGGGCACCCTCGACCGCCGAGCTCATCGGGCGAGCGATCGAGATCCTCGACGGGGCGCGCCCGGTGCCGCTGTCGACGTCGGTCATGGTGTCGAAGGACGAGCTGATCGTCTTGCTCGGCAAGGCGATCACGGCGCTCCCGGAGGACCTCCGCGAGGCTCGCCGGATCCTCAAGTCCCGTGACAAGATCGTCGCCACGGCCGAACGTGAGGGCGACGAGATCTTGACCCTGGCCCGGTCGAGGGCCGAGCGGCTGGTCGAGCGCAACGAGATCGTCAAGGCCGCCGAGTTGAGGGCCCGCCGTATCGTCGACGAGGCCGAGACCGAGGCCGTCCGACTGAAGCGCGAGACCGAGGATCTGTGCGACTCGCGCCTGGCCGAGTTCGAGATACTCGTCGAGCGGGTCCGGCTCGAGGTCACCAAGGGTCGCGCGGTGTTCGAGGTGCCGAGGCGCCGGCGGCCCGCGCCGCCGCCCGAGGAGCCCATCCGCGGGCCATTCGATCAAGACGCCGCGTCAGGCGAGAAGCCAGGGTGAGCGGTTTCGTCGTCGAGGTGGCGCGGCTCCGCGACCGCCTGGGCGCCAAGCTAAGCGTCGAACGCGCCGGCGCCGTCGATGGGGCCACGTTGTCGGGGGCCGAGCTCGACGGCTCTTTGGTTGCGGCGCGCGTCGAACTCGAGTCCGTGATCGGCGGCGTGGCGGTGGTCGGCCAGGCGACCGGGCGTTGGCGGGGCAGCTGCCGCCGGTGCCTCGCCGAGATCGAGGCCGAGATGAGCATCGACGTCGACGAGCTATTCGCCGACGAGCCGATCGAGGGTGAGACCTATCCCATCGTCGACGGCACCCTCGACCTGGCGGAGATGGTGCGCGACACGCTCGTGCTCGGCGTGCCGCTGGCTCCGCTGTGCTCGGACGCCTGCTCGGGGCCCGACCCTCTCCACTATCCCTCCGGCGACAATGCCGCCAAAGAGTCGCCCCGCGACCCCCGCTGGGCCGCCCTCGACGACATCACGTTCTGAGCACCCCCGAGTAGGTGGTGGTGTGGCAGTGGGGCGCTAGCCTTTCTCCCTCGTGGCAGTCCCGAAGAAGAAGACCTCCAAGGCCAAGAGCCGTAGCCGGCGGGCGTCGTCCTGGCGCCTCCGCATGCCGGCGCGCTCGACCTGCTCGCGCTGTGGCGCCACCAAGACCCCTCACGTGGTCTGTGGCAACTGCGGTTGGTACGCCGGCCGCCAGGCCATCCACGTCGACTGACTTCGCGCTCACCCGTGCTTCCAGTCGCCGTTGACGCCATGGGCGGCGACCACGCCCCCGCCGAGATCTTGGCCGGCGCCCGGGCCGCCGTCGACGAGCACGGCATCCCGGTCGTCCTCGTCGGTCGACGCGATCTCATGGGCGAAACCGGTGACCTCCCGGTCATCGAGGCGTCCGAGATCATCGCCATGGGCGACGAGCCGGGCGCCAGCGTGCGCAACAAGAAGGACTCGTCGCTCGTGCGCGCCGCGGAGGCGGTGCGCGATGGAGCCGCGTCGGCGATGGTCAGCGCCGGGAACACCGGAGCGACGATGGCCAGCGCGCTGTTGCGCATGGGCCGCATCAAGGGCGTGCAACGACCAGCGATCGCCACGCCGATTCCGTGCCCGTCGGGGCCGCCCACGATCCTGCTCGACGCCGGGGCCAACGCCGAATGTCAACCCGACCTGCTCGTTCAGTTCGCCATCATGGGCGCCATATACGCTCGCCGCCGCTTCGGCATCGACACGCCGCGGGTTGGGCTGCTCTCGATCGGCGAGGAAGCCGGCAAAGGTACCCCGCTGGTGAAGGAGACCCATGCCCTGCTCGAGGCGGCCGAACTGGGATCGATCGGGGCGCGCTTCATCGGCAACGTCGAGGGCCGTGACCTCATGTCCGACGGGGTCGACGTCGTGGTGACCGACGGGTTCACCGGCAACGTGGCCCTCAAGACCCTCGAGGGTGGGCTCCGGGCCCTCATGGGTGCGCTCGTCGAGGCCTTCGGCTCGTCGCCCGAGGCGGCGCAGGCCGCGGCGGCTCTCGGTCCTGCCCTCGGGGAGCTGTACGAGCGGTTCAGCCCCGACACCTACGGCGGTGCGATGCTCCTCGGCACCCGCGGCGTGTGCATCATCGGCCACGGATCGTCCAAGGCCCAGGCCATGACCAACGCGATCCGGGTGGCGGCCGAAATGGTCGAGCACGACGTGGTGGGTGAGCTTTCCGTGGCCATGGCGCCACCGAACGTGGCCGACGGCGACTGAGCAACCGGGCCATCGACACCGCCGGTCGGGACGCCGGATAGGCTGCCGACCGGTCTCGCCGCCGCTGGAGGTCCCGATGCCCGCCGAAACCCACGTCGAACGGGGTCCGATCGACCGCGAGCAGGTCCTCGCCATCGTCCGCGACCGACTGGCCGACATCCTCGAGATCGAGCCTGGCTCGATCAACGAGGGCGACTCCTTTCAAGACGACCTCGACGCCGACTCTCTGGCCCTCATCGAACTGGTCGAGGGCATCGAGGAAGAGCTCAGCGAGCGGTCGGTCGGCTTCCGCATCGACGACGAGGATCTCGAAGACCTTCGCACGGTCCGCGATGCGGTCGACTACGTGATGGCCAAGCTGGGTTGAGGTGCTCGCTGACCGCCTCGACGTCAACTTCTCCGACCCGTCGCTGCTCGAACTCGCGCTCACGCACCGCAGTTGGTGCGCCGAGCACCCCGGTAACGACTCGAACGAGCGGCTCGAGTTCCTCGGGGACGCCGTCTTGAGCCTGGTCGTCACCGACTACGTCTACCGCACGTACCCGGCCTTGCGTGAGGGGCACCTCGCCAAGCTCCGCGCCGACGTCGTGTCGGCCCCGACCCTCGCCGATGCGGCCCGCCGGCTCGGCATCGGTTCGGCGCTGCGCCTCGGTCGCGGCGAGGTCTTCTCGGCGGGTCACGAGAAGACCTCGATTCTCGCCGACTCGTTCGAGGCCCTCGTCGGCGCCGTCTATCTCGACGGCGGCTGGTCGGCGGCAGAGGATTTCGTCGTGACCCATCTCGGCGAGCGCATCGGTTCTGCCGCAACAGGGCCGGGCGCCGAGGACTTCAAGACCCGCGTTCAAGAGCTCGTCGCTCGCCTCGGTTACCGGGCGCTCACCTACGAGATCCACGCCGAGGGCCCCGACCACGAAAAACGCTTCACCGCCCGGCTCGTCGTCGATGGCGTCGAGCGCGGCGAGGGCCGCGGCACCTCTAAGAAGCAGGCCGAGCAGGCCGCGGCTCGTCAGGCCTGGTCGGCGCTTACAGCAGAACCCTCTCTCGCCGGCCGCAACCAGCAAAGCCGCTGAGAACGCGCGCCACTCGGTGAACGTTCGAGGTCTGATCGGTCTCGCTCGCCTGGTAGCGCAGGCGAGAAATACCACTGTCACATTGGAGTGCTCGCCTATCGGCTCGCCCTCTGAGCAAGAAGGGGTCTTCTGATGCGTGAGCTGCCCGAGATCGAGGTGATCCGGCGCGAACTCGATCGCGAGGTCGCCGGCCGCAAGATCAAGGAGGTGACGGCGTCCGGCATGGAGCTGTTGCCCCGCTACCGCAACCGAAAGGCGTTCACCGGTCAGCTCGAAGGGGTCAAGTTCACCGGTGTCACCCGGGTCGGCTTGCACCTGGTGGCGGCCCTCGACGACGAGAGCGTGATCGTGATCACCCTCGGTGACCGGGGCCGGATTCGCCGCAATCAGGGCCGCGAGGCCACCGAGCCCGGGACCCAGCTCGTCATCGCGTTTTCCCAGGGTCCCCAGCTCCGGATCATCGACACGGGCGGCAGCGGAGACGCCGAGGTGTTCGTGTGCGCCGCCGACATGGTGGTCGACGCCTTGCCCGAGGTGTCGACCTACGGGTTCGATCCGGTCGAGAACGTGCTGTCGTGGCTCCGCTTCGGTGAGCTGATCGTCAACCGTCGGGCGCCGCTGAAACAGGTGCTCACCGACCCGTCGGTCGTGGTCGGTATCGGGCCCGTCTACGCCGACGAGATCTTGTTCGAGGCCGGCCTCCGCTTCGACCGTCCGAGCACGTCGTTGTCGACCCAGGAGATCCGGCGCCTCTACCGCGCCCTCGTCGAGATCGTGCACGACGCCATCAAGCACCGCGGCGCCACCGTCGCCGACGACGATTTCGCCGACCTGGCGGGCCAGCCCGGCGGCTACGGCTCGTTGATGCAGGTGTACCAGCGCGAGGGCCAGCTCAGCCCGCGGTCGCGATTGCCGATCCAGAAGACCAAGTACAACGGTGTGTGGACGTTCTACTGCGACACCCAGGTGTGACCGCGTCAGTTCTGTGAGCGAAGCTCAGGCGGACCGCAGCCAGAATCGTGCCTCATCACCAACATTGGCCACGGTGGTTCACACGAGCACCGCCCGAATTACAGCCTTGTAGTGCGCCGGGTAAGGTAGTCCGCGTGTTCTTGAAGTCGCTGACCCTCAAGGGGTTCAAGTCCTTCGCCGACACGACCGTGCTCGACCTCGAACCAGGCGTCACCGTCGTCGTCGGCCCCAACGGCAGCGGCAAGTCCAACGTCGTCGATGCCATCGCGTGGGTCCTCGGCGCCCAGGCCCCGAGCGCCGTCCGGTCCCAGAAGATGGACGACGTCATCTTCGCCGGCACCGCCAAGCGGACCGCCCTCGGCCGGGCCGAGGTGTCCCTCACGATCGACAACAGCGCCGGACTGCTGCCGATCGAATTCACCGAGGTCACGATCACCCGAACTCTGTTCCGCACCGGCGATAGCGAGTACGCCATCAACGGTTCCCCGGTGCGCCTCCTCGACGTCCAGGAACTGCTATCCGACACCGGCGTCGGGCGCCAGCAGCACGTGATCGTGTCGCAGGGCCAGATCGACGCCGTGCTCAACGCCCGCCCCGAGGACCGCCGCGCCATCATCGAAGAGGCCGCGGGCGTGCTGAAGTACCGGCGCCGCAAGGAGAAGGCCGAACGCCGGCTCCAGGCGACCGAGGCCAACCTCACACGCGTCACCGACCTGTTGCGCGAGGTGCGCCGGCAGCTCCGCCCGCTCGAACGTCAAGCCGACGCCGCCCGTCGCCACGGCGCGGTGGTGGCCGAGCTGCGGGCGCTGCAGCTCCACGTCATCGGGCGAGAGCTGGTGGCCCTCGAGACCCGGCGGGGGCACACTGGCGACCGCCAGTCCCAGCGGGCCCGCGACGAGTCAGAGCGCCGCTCGGCGCTCGCGGCGCTCGACGGCACGATCATGGCGATCGAGGGGCGACTGGCCGAGATGGGCGGCGACGACCTCGGCGACACCGTCGCTCGCTACGAGGCGCTCCGCGAGCGCGCCCGAGGTCTCTCGGCCCTGCTCGCTGAACGCCGCCGAGCCATCGAACGCGAGCGGTCGTCGTTCATCGACCAGGCGGTCGTCGCCAGCCTCGAGACCGAGGCCGCCAACCTCGCTCGCGAGCTGGCCGTCGTCGATGCCGCGGCCTCGGCGCTGATGCCCGACGCCGGTCGGTTGGCCGACGCCGAGACCGAGCTCGGCGTGCGGCGAGCTGCCTATCAGGGCGCGTGGGGCGACGGCGTAGCCCCGCCGAGCGGCGAAGCCGCCGAGCTGCGGGGCACGGTGCTGGCGCTTCGCGCCTCGATCGAGCAAGCCGAGCTCGAACGCGCACGCGTCCAAGCCCGGGTCGACCAGCTCGCGTCCCGCCAGGCCGAGATGACGACCAACCGGGTCGATCTTCAGAACCGGCTGGCCAGCGCCGACGGTGCCGAGCTCGGTCTCGTCGACCGCGCCGATCGGGCTGACGCGGAGGTCCAGGTTCTGCTCGCCCGGGTGGCCGAGCTCGATGACGACGTGGCTCGCCTGAAGGTCGACGAGCAGAGTTGGGCGTCGCGAGCCGATGCCCTCGACCTGGCTCTCGACGAGGCTCGCGACCGCGCCGGGGCGCGGCGCCTGGCGGGCATCGACGGGGTTCTCGGCACCCTGCTCGAGCTGATCGAGGTCGACGCCGGCTGGGAGACGCCGGTCGAGGTCGCTCTGGGCGAAGCCCTGTCCGCGGTCGTGGTCGCCGATCCCTCGGTCGGCCGCCGGGCGGTACAGACTCTGCGCGACGGCAATCTCTCTGGCGCCCTCCTCGTGCTGGCGGAGTTCGCTCCGGGCGCGGCGCCCGCGGCGGCCGAGGCCCCACACCAGCCGCGCTCGAGCATCGGCGACGCTGTCCGGCCCCACGTGCGGTCGGCACGCGCCGACGTCAACCGGTTGCTCGACACGCTCCTCGCCCACGCGGTGCGTGTCGACTCGTGGGACGCCGCGGTCGAGGCATCGCTCGCCCACCCTGCCGCAGTCATCGTCACCGCGGCCGGCGACCGCGTCGGCCCCACTGGTTGGCGCGTCGGCCAGCGCGGCACCGGCGCCACCGGCGCGGCGCGCGACGAGGCCCGCACCGAGCAGGCGGCGGCCGCGGCTGCGGTGGGGCTGGTGGCTTCCGAGCTCGACTCGGTCCGATCCCAGCTCAAGGTGGCCGAGGCTGCGGCAGCGGTCGAGCACGAGTCCCTCGATGCGCACGACAACACCACCGACGCCGTGGGCAACGACCTGCAACGGCTCGACCGCGAGCGCCAGAACCTCGAGGTCGAGCTGGCGGGCCTGGCCGGCCAGGTCGGCGAGCTTGCCGACCGCCTGGACCGTGACACCGCACGGGTGGCCGAGCTCGAAGCGCGCCGGCCCGGGCTCGAGGCGGCCGAGGCCCACGTTCACGCCCAGGCCCGTGCCATGGCCGAGGCTCGCGATCGCCTCGAAGAGCACGCCGCAGCGGTCAACGCGCTTCGCACCGATCTCGAGGTCCGCGCCGCGGGCATCGAGCAGCGTCGCGACGTGTTGCGGGCCCGCCACGCCGAGGTCGAACGTCGCCTGGGGACGCTCGTGGTCGAGCGCGACGAGGCCGGGGCCCGCCGCCTGCTACTCGACCGTCGAGAGTCGCTGGGCGCCCGCCTCGACAACGTGCTCGCGGGTCGGCTGGTGGAGATCGACGCCAACCTCGGGCGACTGCGCGATCGACGGCGCCGCCAGTCCGAGGCCGTCCGAGCGGTGTCCGCCGAGCTCGAGACCAACCGGCGTCAGCGGCAGGCCAACGAGGCGGCCCTGGCCGAGCTGCGCGAACTGGCGCATCGCGACGAGCTGGAACTGACCGAGATCGACCTGCGCCTCGAAGCGGCGCGGCAACGAATCCGCGTCGAGCTCGACTCCGATCCCGACACGGTCAAGGCGACCGAATGCCCGCCGCTCGCCGCCGGCGTCACGCCGCCCGCCCGGATTCGCGAGCTCGAGCGCGACCTCAAGCTCATGGGCCCGATCAATCCGCTCGCCCTCCAGGAGTTCGAGGAGTTGCAACAGCGCCACCAGCTCATCACCGATCAGCTCGACGACGTCCGTTCCGCCCGGCGCGACCTGGCCCGGGTCATCCGGTCGATCGACGACGAGATCGTCAGCGTGTTCGCTGCGGCCTATGCCGACGTTGCAGTGAACTTCGAGCGGCTGTTCGAGACGCTGTTCCCGGGGGGTCAGGGCAAGCTCCGCCTGACCCAGCCCGACAACCTGCTCGACACCGGCATCGAGCTCGAGGCGCGACCGTCCGGCAAGAACGTCAAGAAGCTGTCATTGCTGTCCGGCGGCGAGCGGTCGCTCACTGCGCTCGCGTACCTGTTCGCGGTGTTCCGCGCCCGGCCGTCGCCGTTCTACGTGATGGACGAGGTCGAGGCCGCGCTCGACGACGTGAACCTGCACCGTTTCCTCAGCCTGATCGACGAGTTCCGCAACGAGGCCCAGCTGATGATCGTCAGCCACCAGAAGCGCACCATGGAGGCGGCCGACATCCTCTACGGCGTGTCGATGCAGCCCGGTGGCTCGTCCAAGGTGGTCAGCGAGAAAGCCGAAGGCATCCGCGCGACCCCGCCCCCCCGGATAGTGTCCGCCGTCGGCAGCTGACGTTCAGATAGCGGCCCTTCTGCGACGCCGTGCTCGAATGACCCCGCCGCGCGCCTGGCCCGATCAGGGGAGCCGTGAGAACCAGGCGAGCGAGAGGGCGCCCGTCAGCAGCGCCAATACGAGCGCGGCGCCCACGAACCTCGGTGTCAGGTCGCGGAGCTCGATGTCGTAACCGAACGCCGAGCCGATGTCGTCGTAGACGAGATCGAGCTCGTCGAGTGACTCGGCGGTGAAGAAGCGCCCGCCGGTCTCCTCGGCCAAGGCCCGCAGGTCTCGCTCCGACACCGGTACGTCGACGGTGCCCTGGCCCGGGACGTCGATCGTGCCGTCCTCGGTGCCGAAGGCGATCGTCGACACGGCGATCTCGGCATCGATGGCCACCGTGATGGCGTCGTCGGCCGGGCGCCCGGCGGTGATCTCGCCGTCGGACATCACGACTACGACCGCCGGTGCTCGTTCGTCGTCGCCGTCCCCGTTGCCACCGCTGTCGCCACCGTCACCGTTTGACTCGGCAATCTCGGCCAACTCGGCTTCGATAGCCGAGATGGCGTCGATCACCGCCTCGCCGATGGCGGTTCCCTCGGCGAGTTGCTGGCGGGCGATGGCGTCGCGGATCTCGCCATGGTCGAGCGTGGGCGCGACGACCTGGGTGTCGCCCGCGAAGCTCACCAGGCCAAGGAGGATGCCCTCGGGGAGCCCATCGATGAAGCTCTGGGCGGCCTCCTGGGCCGCCTCGATCCGGGTCGGCTCGACGTCGTCGGCGGCCATCGACAACGACACGTCGAGCGCCATCACGACGATCGCCGACTCGCGCTGGACCCGCTCCTCACGGCGGGGGCCGGCAAACGCGATCGCGAGCAGCGCGGTGAGCACGATGAACCCGGCCGCAGGAACGTGGCGCCGCCATCCCGGACGCTTGGGGGCCACGGTGTCGAGCAGGTCGAGGTTGGTGAACCGCACCGCGTAACGGCGCCGGACCACTTGGAGGACGACGTAGGCCACGGCGAGCGCGGCGACGAGGAGGAGCAACGCCAAGCGCGACGAATGGGCGAAGCCGAGACCGAGGATCACGGCGCGCCCCCGGTGAGGGCCAGGCGCTGCCGGCGACCGGCGACAAAGCGCACCAGGTCGAGCAACCAGTCGCCGTCGGTACGCAGCACGAGGTGATCGGCACCAGCAGCGCGCACGCGGGTCGCGTGATCGGCTCGCTGGGCCGCGGCCGCGGCGCGGTAGCGCTCCCGCAGGCGCTTGTCGCTGGTCTGCACCGTTCGCGTCCGTCCCGTCTCGGGGTCGACGAACTCGATGAGGCCCACGGCGGGCAGCTCGAGCTCGCGCCGATCGACGACCTCGACGACGAGGGCGTCGTGACGGACCGCGAGCCGGCGCAACGCCTGGTCCCAACCGTGCGGCTCGAGCAGATCCGACACGACCACGACCAGGCCGCGACGGTGGGCGGTCGCCCCGACCCGCGACAGCGCAGCTTCGAGCCCGAGCGATCGCCCGCCCGTCGCCGGCGACGCCCCCTGAAGCAGACGCAACGCCGCGAGGAGGTGGCCTCGCCCGCCGCGACCCGGGATCTCGACGACGGGATCCGAACCGGCGGTGAGCAGGCCGAACCGGTTGCCTTGCCGGGCCGTGACGAAGCCGATGGCCGCGGCGGCGATGATGGCCAGGTCGCGCTTGGTCCGCTCGGCGGTACCGAACTCGAGGCTCGGCGACAGGTCGACCACGACTCGGGTCTCGAGTTCGCGGTCGGCGATCGTCTCGCGGATGTGCGGCACGGTCGTGCGGGCGGTCACATTCCAGTCCATACGGCGCACGTCGTCGCCGGGCGAGTACTCGCGGGCCTCGCCCGACTCGGAACCCTGGCCGGGCACCAGACCTCGATAGTCGCCGTGCAACAGGCCGTCGAGGCGCCTCGTGACGTCGAGCTCGATGCGCCGCAACAGCTCGTGTTGCGCCGAACCGATGACGTCGTTCACGACTCGTTGACCGTGACGACCGGGAGCGGCGCCGTAGCTATGTCCTGTGCGGCCGCGCCGGCCAGCTGGGCGACCGGGGCCGCCGCCGGACGCGGCTGTGCCGCCGGAGGCGGCGGTGGTGTCTGGGCCGCCGGAGGCGGGGGTGCTGTCTGGGCCGCCGGAGGCGGCGGTGGTGTCTGTGCCGCCGGAGGCGGCGGTGGTGTCTGTGCCGCCGGAGGCGGCGGTGGTGTCTGTGCCGCCGGAGGCGGCGGAGGCGGTGGTGTTGTTGTCTGCGCCGCCGGTGGCGGTGGTGAAGGTTGGACGGCAGGGCGCGCGGCCGGAGGCGGGTGGGCGGTGGAGCGCGCGGTCACCTGGGGCGCCGGCACGGTGCCCAGAACGCGGGCCAGCACGTGATCGGGCGTCTTCTCCTGCGCCAGGGCCTCGTAGGTGAGCACGAGCCGGTGGCGCAAGATGTCCGGCGCCACGTCGAACACGTCCTGGGGCAAGACATAGGTCCGGCCGCGCAACAACGCCAGCGACCGGCCGGCGCGCACCAGGCCGAGGCTCGCTCGCGGGCTCGCGCCGTAGGAGATGAGGGGCACCAGGTCCGGCATCGTGAACGTCGCGGGGTCACGGGTGGCGAGCACCAGGTTCACGGCGTAGTCGACGACGCCCTGGTCGACGTAGACGCGATCGGCAGCCTGTTGCATCGCGACGAGCTGTTCCAGGCCGAGCACCTGTGCGGCCTCGGGAGGTGTCACCCCCATGCGCAAGACGACTTGGACCTCCTCGGCGGGTGTCGGGTACCCGACGAGCACCTTCATGAGGAAGCGGTCGCGCTGGGCCTCGGGCAACGGGTACACCCCCTCGGACTCT
>CAYMJU010000030.1:0-2551 GCA_964390555.1 uncultured Acidimicrobiales bacterium
ACGGCGTGCCGGTGACAACCGGCGATTGCACTATCACCGAGGATAACGCCCGCGCATTTGTCACTGACGTCACCAGCCTGGTCCATGTCATCGACTTGACGACAGCGGCGCCGATCCGGGCCTCGGCGCCGAACCCGTGCCCCATGGCCAATTCCGGATAATAGACCAAAAAGCGTATCGCCACTATTGGGCAAATGGCCGATAGCCATAACTCCAATATGCAATGGCGTATCTAATTGCATTCACCGTTTGCTCGTCTTGACGTGAGCTAACCAAAAGCACCCCCTTGTTGAAACTAAGCACTCGATACTTTAGAAGCATAACAAGGATTGGGCGCGCTCGCCGACGCCAATATGCTCAGACCAACCAGCCAATCGGAAACTCGGATCGCTCGGATAGCGCCGCCCCGTCCGTTCGTGGGCTCGCCGATTTTCAACCGTCCACATCGTGCACCCTCCTTATCCGATTCGGGTGCTCGACAATGAATCACATCCGATTCCGGCAAATCAAGAACTTTTCGAACGGACACATACGGCTTGAGAAATTGTGACAAAGGGAGGCACTAAAATGAAGTCATTATTGGAATTGCGCAAACAAATCCGCGTGCCGTTAAATGATCTCGGAGTTTGGAAAATCTGTTGCCGCAAGACATTGCTGACTCTGGTCTCACTGATAACTGGAGCCATCGCGATTCCATCTTCGGCGCTCGCGGCGGCAGGCGACCTCGACACGGACTTCGGCGATGGCGGCAAGGTCACGACCGACTTTACCGGCGCCGCCGGCTACGATGAGGCGACAGCCATGGTCGCGTGGCAGAGGGGCAAGATCATCGTGGCGGGATTTAGCTGTACCGTGCCCGACGACCCGAACGCCCAGGGCCCTTTCAACGGCACTTGCGACTTCTCGCTCGCCCGCTACAACATTGACGGTAGCCTCGATGCCCGCTTCGGCATCGGCGGCAAGGTCACCACCGGCTTCGGCGCCGGCACCGACGATCGTGCCTATGCCGTTACCACCCAGCAGGGGAGGATCGTCGTGGCAGGATCGACCCGTGACCCCGCCACCGGCAACCACGCGTTCGCGGTCGCGCGCTACGACGTGTACGGCAGGCTCGATACCACCTTCGGCGTCGGCGGCAAGGTCACGACCAGTTTCCCCCTTGGCTCCTTCGCCGCGGCGGAAGCCGTGGCCGTGCGGGGCGACTTTATCACCGTAGTGGGAACCGCCGGCGTGAGTTTTTCCAACGGCGTCATCACCGGCGCGGACTTCGCGGTCGCGCGCTACAAGAGGAACGGCAAGCTCGATGCCAGCTTCGGCGACGGCGGCTTGGTCACCACCGACTTCCCCGGCAGCATCAGCGATGAGGGGCAAGCCGTTGTCCTGCAGCCGGACGGCAAGATCGTCGTGGCGGGATTCACCGAATCCCCCTCCACCGGGGAAGACATCGCGCTCGTCCGCTACAACATAGACGGCAGCCTCGATGACACCTTCGGCGACGGCGGCCTGGTCGTCACCGACTTCTTCGGCGACTTCGACGTGGCGGAAGCCATCGCCGTGCAGCCGGACGGCAAGATCGTCGTGGCGGGAATTACCGTTAACCCCGAGCTCATTAACCCCGTCACCGGGGAAACCCTCACCCAGGAAGACTTCGCGCTCGCCCGCTACAACGTGGACGGCAGCCTCGATACGACCTTCGGCGACGGCGGCATGGTCGTCACCGATTTCTTCAACAGCTTCGATTTGACCAAAGCCATGGCCCTGCAGCCGGACGGCAAGATACTCGTGGTGGGAGTCGCCTCTACTGGTGTTGATCCCGTCACCGGCATCGAGGGCGAAGACTTCGCGCTCGTCCGCTACAACGACGATGGCAGCCTTGACGAGACGTTTGGCGTCGGCGGCAAGGTCACCACCGACTTCGCCGGCGACTTGGAGCAGGCGGCGGCCGTTGCCATCAAGGACGGCAGGATCATCGTCGTGGGATCGACGTTCGACCCGGTCACCGGCGAAGACTTCGCGCTCGCTGTTTATGACTCTGTCGAGGACTAGGAGCCTCGCGGGCACTATCGACGCGGTGATCGCGACTAAGCAAGCCCTTGGCGTTCCAAACCCGACGGTTCGATGCCGATCGGTCTGGAAATTAAGGGGGGAAAAAGGGACGCTTCCCTTTTTCCCTCCCTTTTTTTGTAATTGCTCAACCCGGTTGACGCGGGAATCGCGACGTGATTCAGGCCGGGGATGAATCGTCAGGCGCTGTCCCGGCTTTCCAAGGACGAGTTGATCGACAACATACTGGCGCCGGACTGGCGCAGGCGCGTCAGATCGAGACGCTGGCGGCGCGGGTTGGCGAGTTGGAAGCGCGGCTCAAGGAGCCGCCGAAGACCCCGGACAATTCGAGCCTGCCGCCGTCGCGCGGGACCAAGGAACTCTGCGTCCCATCGGGAAAGGACATGACGTTGACCGCCACGGCATCGCCATCGTCGAAGGACCGGTGGACAAGACCGGCGCGCAAGGGCCGATCCGCTCGCTCTATTGCCGCGACCCGGACGGAAAC
>CAYMJU010000031.1:0-5775 GCA_964390555.1 uncultured Acidimicrobiales bacterium
CTCCGATCCATACCTACTGGCTGCGCTGCTCCACGAGGTACACCGCACCACCGGCTTCCAGCTCGGGCCCCTCGACGGCCGGGTCGACGGTCTCGCCGAGGTCGCCGAGTTCGTGGCGCCGTACTCGCCCGCCGCGGTCGCCGAGGTCGTCGGCCTGCCGGCCGAGACGATCGAGGCCCTCGCTCGCGACTTCCTGGCGGAGCGCGGAGCGTCGATCCATGCCTCGACCGGCCTCAACATGGGCCGGCAGGGGGCGTCGAGCGCGAGGACATCAACACCTTCGTCCAGGGCGTGCAGGGCGAGCCGTACCTGCAGTGGACGCCGCGCGTCGTCGAGCCCGACGGCGATCAGCGCGAGGAGTGGTGGATCTACGGCGCGCTGGCTCATGCGATGGCACGCCGACCCGTGCTCGATCCCGACACCGCCGATCCCCTTCCCGCCCTCTTCGACGGCGCACTTGCCGGCGCCGGCCTGAGCATCGGCGCTCTGCGCGACGCCGGCGGGGTCGCCGTGTTGCCCGAGCCCGGGCCGGGCGGATCCGTCGACCGGCTCGGTATCACCGAGATCCACTGTGCGCCCGAAGCGCTCCACTCGACTCTCGCCCGCGGTCACCACCTGTTCGCCGAGCTCCGCGCCGAACACCCGAACCAGCTCAAGCTGATCACCCGACGGACGCTGGGGATGATCAATTCCACGTTGGGAAACGTCACCCGCGACCACGTCAACCCCGAGCGCGAGGTCAACCCGTTGTGGATCAACCCCGACGACGCGGAGCGGCTCGGTCTGCCCGATGGTGCACGAGCCTCGATGTCCAACGACCACGGCACGATCGAGGCCGACGTGCGCTACGACCCCCGCCTGCGCCCGGGGACCGTTGCCATGTCCCACGGCTACGGCAACCAGACCACCCCCGGCATGAGCAGGGCCCAGGAACGGCCGGGAGTGAACGTGAACGTGCTGGCCCCGATCGGCCCCGGGACTTTCGACCCGGTGAGCTGCATGTCGCACGTGACGGGAATCCCCGTCGAGGTGCACGCCGTGTAGGTGGGGGCTGGGGGATGGCCGTGACGGGCTGGCGGCGCTAGACATGCCCCCCGTGGCCCCCGACGTCTCTGACCTGGTGAGCGCGGACGAACCGGAGGGCTCGCTGGGGCGATCGATCCTCGCCAGCCTCGACGGGTTGCTTCACGCCCTCGAGCCCGAGCCGCTGGGTGACGATCGATTCCGGGTGTCCGCGGAGCCCGGCCAGTTCGATCGGGTGTTCGGCGGCCAGGTCGTCGCACAAGCCTTGATCGCCGCCGCCGCGACCGTGCCCGGCAAGGACCCGCATTCCCTTCACGCGTACTTCGTCGAGGCCGGCGCTCCGGAACAGCCCGTCGAGATCGCGGTCGAGCGGGTGCGCGACGGCCGCTCGTTCTCCACTCGGCGCGTCGCCGTCATGCAGGGCTCGCGCACGCTGCTGATCGCTATCACGTCGTTCCACTCGGGACCCGCGACCCCCGAGCTGGCCGAACCGGCTCCCTCGGCCCCCAGGCCGGACCAGCTCCCCCTGCTTCAGGACTGGGTCAGCGACATGCCACCAGCACGACGGGAGTTCGGCCGCAGTTGGATCGAAAGGCCACCCCCGCTCGAGCTCCGCATGGGCGAGCCCCCGAACTTCCTCGGCGGCCCGCCCGCCCAGGGAACGCGCTCGCACTGGATGCGCCTGCCCCGTGATGTCGGCGACGAGCCGCTGCTGCACGCCGCTTTGCTGGCCTACGCCAGCGACTATCTGCTGCTCGACATGGTCCCGCGGGCCCACCCCGAGCGCGCTTCGTTCGAGACGTACACCGGTTTCAGCCTGGATCACGCCCTGTGGTTCCACCGTCCGGTCCGCTTCGACCGTTGGCACCTCCACTCCCAGCAGACCCAGGCCATCTCCGGCCACCGCGGCCTGGTCCGAGGCGCCATCCACGACCTAGACGGTCACCTCGTCGCCAGCGTCATGCAGGAGGTGCTGATCCGACCGACGCGTCCAGATGCCGCCGCGGACACCCGCGCTACGGTGAGCCCCCGATGACATGGACGCCAGCATGGACGGAGGACCAACGTGCTTCGAGACATCCGGGACCTGACCGGCGAACGCGAGGCGTACGCCGCTGAACTGCGGCAGCGCTGGGGCGGCTTGTTGAGCTATCGCTACATCGGCCGCACGCACGCATCGATGAACGTCGGTCCGGTGGACGACACGGTCACGCTGCGCCGCGACATGCGCAACGCCACCGGCGGTGTGCTGCTCGCCGTCCTGGGCATCGCCTCGCCTGAGGGTGGTGCGATGTCCGATCTCGAAGCGGTACCGAACCCGGTCATCCACGCGTGTCACATCCTCGACCCGGGCCGCGACGTGAGACGTTTCGAGGTCCGGTCCGAAGGGCTCAAGCGGGGCCGGCAGATGGGTTACAGCCGCAGCCTGATCGTCGATGCCGACAACCCGAACCGGGTGCTGGCGCTGACCGAAGGGCAAGGCATCAGCATCGGCGACCCTCCCGAGGGGCTCGAGAAGATGGAGGTCGACCCGATCGTCGTCGTCGACTCGCCGGATCTGCCGCCACTGTGGAAGGTGTTCGGCGGCCGGCGCCGCGACGACGGCCGGTGGGCTCTGCCGGAGCTGGCGGTCGAGATGGCATCGCCCGACGCCGCGCTCCACATCGGGCCCCAGTTCGTCATCTTGGAAACGGCCGCCCTCGACCTCGCGGCCGAGGTTGCGGGCACCGACCAGCTCCAGGGAATCTCGTCACACGTGATGTTCCTCGCCCGTGGCAAGACCGGTCCCTTCCGCGTCGACGGCGAACCGTTCGCCGGCGCCGACGGAACCGTCGGCGCACGCGTGCTGCTCCACGACGAGGGCGCCGGCGGCCGGTCGATCACCGCCGGTTCGTACCTGTTCCGCACCGTCGCCTAGCCCGGCCGGCGGCCGCACCGACGCGGATCGAGTCGAGTCCGAGGTTACGCAACGCCGTCGGTACCGACGTGTCGAGATGTCGAGCCCGGCAGATCAGTCCAGACGATGGGGAGACCATCATGAAGATCGCAATCGTCGGGACCGGGGCGATGGGGTCGGTGTACGCCGGCCTCCTCGGCCGTGCCGGGCACGAGGTGTGGGCGATCGACGTGTGGCCGGAGCACCTCGACGCCATCGCGTCGCGCGGACTCACCGTCTCGGGCGCCAGCGGTCGCTTCGTGGTCGACAGCCTCCACACCGGCCGGTCCCCCGCCGATGCCGGGCCCTGCGACGTGTGGGTGATCGCCACCAAGGCCGCCGACGTCGAGGCGGTCACCGCGCAGATACCACCCCTGCTCCGGCCCGACGACATGGTGATCGCGTTCCAGAACGGGCTCGGCGCGGGCGAACGGGTGGCCCGGCACGTACCCGCCGAACAGGTGCTGATCGGCATTGCCGAGGGGTTCGGGTCGTCGATTCCAGAACCCGGCCACGTCCACCACGAAGGCATGCGCCTGATCCGCGTCGGCGAGCTCGGCGGCGGAATCACCGACCGGCTCGTCGGGCTCAAAAAGTCGTGGCGCGACGCCGGCTTCAACGTCAAGGCGTTCACCGACGTTCAGCTGATGATCTGGGAGAAGTTCCTCTGCAACGTCACCCTGAGCGCACCGACGGCGGCGTTCGACGTGACCGTCGGCCAGCTCATGGCCAATCCCGAGACGTGGACGATCGCCCTCGGCTGCGCGATGGAGGCCTTCCGGCTCGGCGCGGCCCGCGGTGTCGGTTTCACCTTCGACGACCCGATCACCTACGTCACCGAGTTCTCGGCCACGATCCCGAACACGTCGCCGTCGATGCGGCTCGACCACCTGGCGCGCCGACGCTCGGAGATCGATGTGATCAACGGCCAGGTCGTCGAGCTCAGCCGAGAGCTCGGCCTGGAGGCCCCGTACAACGAGACGCTGTGCGCCATCATTCGCGGCCGCGAGGCACGCTTCCCGTGACTCGCCGGCTCCCCACCCGCCGAAGTGCGCGGCGTCGCCAATCGACTACCTTCGCCGCAGACCGACCTCGCTAACCACCCAGGAGGCCTCTGATGACCGTGACCCCAGCCGATCTCCGCCGCCTCCCCGACGACGCCGACGCCATGCGCCACGAAGCTCAGCGGGTCGTCTTCGGGGACCAAGCACGATGACAACGCTGCCCGACCGACCCAACACTGCTCTCCTCGTCGTCGACGTGCAGAACGGTGTGGTAGCCGACGCCCACAACCGCGACGCCGTTGTGGCCAACATCAAGACCCTGGTCGACCGGGCGCGGGCGGAGGCCGTGCCCGTGATCTGGGTCCAGCACGCCGACGAGCAGCTCCCGACCGGGAGCGACGGCTGGGAGTACGTGCCCGAGCTCACTCGTATCGACGCTGAGCCGCTCGTCCACAAGTCCTTCGGCGACTCGTTCGAGGACACCGATCTCGAGGCGAGGCTCGCCGAGCGCGGCGTCGGTCGGGTGATCGTCACGGGTGCCCAGACCGACGCGTGCATCCGCTCGACGCTTCACGGCGCCCTCGTCCGCGGCTACGACGTGACGCTCGTCGGCGACGCCCACACCACCGAGGACCTCAGCGCGTACGGAGCCCCACCCCCGGAGCAGGTGATCGCCCACACCAACCTCTACTGGCAGTGGCAGCACGCCCCCGGCCGCCGCGGCGGCACCGTGACGACCGCCGACGTCAGCTTCTAGGTCGACGACTCCGACAAAGGTTCACGATGAGCGCGCGGTTCAAACAGGCCGCGCCGCCAGCTTTCGATCGCTGGGGCGTCAATGACGCCCGTAGGCGACGACGAGATCGAGGATGAACTCGGCAGACCGCGCAATTCCGCCAGGTGTACGGATCTCACCCGCATCGCCGAACCCGACACCGAGATCGAGCTGATCGCGTTGGCCGCGACGTGCACCGCCAACGACCTCGCCAAAGCGGTCGCATCGTGGGCCGCCGGCCACCTCGACCCCGCCGACATCGCGGCGCGTCAACATGACAACCGGTACTGCTCATGGCGCACCGACCCCGACGGCATGATCACCATCACCGCCAGATTGGAACCCGCCGTCGCCGGCCAAGTGATCGCCGCCATCGACACCACCGTCATGACCTCACGCGACGCGCCCGCGGGCGCGTCCGCCGGTCAGCAACGCGCCGACACGCTCGCCACGCTCGTGACCGGCGGCGGCGCAAAATTCCACGCCGAAGTACTCCTCAACGTGTGCGAACGGCCCGACGGCACCATCTCCGCCTGCTTGACCGACGGCACACCGGTCCCCGGGCCCGGCTACAGCGACCTCTACAACCACGCGTACCTACGGCTCCTGATCCGCGACGCCCACGGACACCCCATCGACGCCACCAACCGGCGCCGGCACCCGACGACCCGCCAGAAACGCGTAGTCCAAGCCCGAGCCGGCTGGACCTGCGACCAACCCGGCTGCAACGCCCGAACCTTCCTCCAAACCCACCACACCACCCCCTACCAGGACAGCGGCCACACCGTCACCGACGAACTCCGACTCAAATGCGCACTCCACCACCGAGAGCATCACCAGAGAGCGGCGTGACCGCTGGGGACGCAGCAAGGGCAAGTTGTTGCGGGAGTCTCCATCTGGCCAGGCGGTCGACTAGCCGCAGGAGCCGGCCGACCTCGCCCGGGCCGAGCGGAGCGGTCGGCATGTGCCCCATCGATCCGCTCGATGACCAGCGCGACCCATATCACGTGGGTCAGGCGCGGGCGATGACGTCGTCG
>CAYMJU010000032.1:0-158806 GCA_964390555.1 uncultured Acidimicrobiales bacterium
GATCTCGGCGCCGAGGTCGTCGGCGATCTCGCTGGCCGGGGCCCCCGACCGCAACAGCGCCCGCAGATCGAACTCGTCGATGGCGAACAGGCAGTTGCGGAGCTGCCCATCGGCGGTGAGCCGGATGCGGTCACAATCGCCACAGAACGGTCGGGTCACGCTGGCTACCACGCCGAACTCGCCCCGCCCGTCGAGA
Source organism: uncultured Acidimicrobiales bacterium (assembly GCA_964390555.1). Taxonomy (GTDB): domain Bacteria; phylum Actinomycetota; class Acidimicrobiia; order Acidimicrobiales; family SHLQ01; genus CAVTWS01. The sequence goes on from CAYMJU010000032.1 coordinate 197, forward strand.
TAGCGGAAGCGGGCGGCGGGTTCGGTGCCCTGCCGGACCGGCTCGACCGGGTAGACGGCCCCGATCCGCTCGACTATCTCCTCGAGCGACACGACCTGGCCCGACGTCCAGCCGCCGTCGGCGTCGAGTGGCATGTACTCGATGAACCGCACGACGACGCCCTTGTCGCGGCCGAACGCCGCGAAGTCGAGCAGCTCGTCGTCGTTGACGCCGCGCATCATGACGGCGTTGATCTTTACCGGGGACAGTCCGGCTTCGATGGCGGCGTCGATCCCATCGAGCACCCGGGCCAGCTCGTCGCGCCTCGTCAGGACGATGAACCGGTCACGGTCGAGCGAGTCGAGCGAGATGTTGATGCGCTTCAGCCCGGCCGCCACGAGCTGATCGACGATCAACCGCAGGGTGGCGCCGTTGGTCGTGAGGGCCAGGTCGACTCCCAGCCGGGCCAGCTTCTCGACCAACCTCGGCAGGTGGGCGCGCACGGTCGGCTCGCCGCCGGTGAGCCGGATGCTGTCGACGCCATAGCGCTCGACGAGCAACCGGGCGACGGTCTCGATCTCCTCGAAGCTGAGCAGGTCATCGCGGGGCATCCACTGCATACCCTCCTCGGGCATGCAGTAGGTGCAGCGGAAGTTGCACCGATCGGTGACCGAGATCCGTAGGTCGCGGTGCACGCGCCCAAATGTGTCACGCAACTCGGTACTCACGAGACGAGTCTACTCGCGAGGTCGATGAGGTCGACCGGGTCACCGGCTCGCACGCCGTCACCGTCGGGGAGCACCACGAGGACGTTGGCGTTCGCCATGGCCCATAGCTGGTGTGACCCCTGGCCGCCGGCCGAACTCACGACCAGCCGGCCATCGGCCCCCGACGCGGCGCGGGCTCGGACGAAGTGGGTCTTGCCGTCGGGCCGGCGTCGCAGGTCCTCGCCGGCGACCCCGGCGATCGGTGAGACGACGGGCTCGGCGTGGCCGCCCATCTTGCGCAGCGCGGGCCGGCACAACAGCTCGAATGACACCATCGACGACACGGTGTTGCCGGGGAGACCGAACACCGGCACCGATGAACCGCCGGGACCGGGGATGGTGCCGAATGCGAACGGCTTGGCCGGCTTGATGGCGATCTGCATCCACCGCATGTCGGCTACCCGGTCGAGCACGACCTTGACGTAGTCGAACGCGCCCATGCTCACCCCGCCGCTCGACACAATCGCGTCGCACCGCCCGGCTGCCTGTCGCAGCGCCGATTCGATGGCCGCCTCGTCGTCGGGGATCAACCCCAGGTCGATGCCGACCCCGCCGGCCTGCGCTACCAAGGCCAGCAGGGTGTAGCGGTTCGAGTCGCGGATCTGGCCCGGAGCTAGGGACCCGGGGCCGTCGAGCAACTCGTCGCCCGTCGACATGACGCCGACCCGCAGGCGCGGATGAGCGAGCACCTCGTACGCGCCGAGGCTGGCGAGCACGCCCACGTGCCCCGCCGTCAACACCTCGCCACTTTCGAACACGATCTGACCCCTCGCCAGATCGTCGCCCGCTCTGCGCACGGCGTCTCCCGGCGCGACACCAGCGTCGATGCGGACTCGGCGCCCGTCGGCGGCCAGTTCGGTGCGCTCGACCATCACTATGGCGTCGGCGCCGGGTGGGACCGGCGCTCCCGTCATGATGCGGATCGTCTGTCCCGGTCCGACCGGCTGGTCTGGCGCGGCGCCGGCGGCGAGGGTGGCGACGACGTCGAGGGTGACCGGCGCCCCGACCGTATCGGCGGCCCGAACGGCGAAGCCATCGACGGCGGTGTTGTCGAACGGCGGCACGTCTTCGCCGGCCACGATCCGCTCGGCCAGAACCAAGCCGAGGGCGTCGGCGATCCGCACCCGTACCGGGTCCAACACCGGGCACCGGTCGAGCACGTGAGCGCGTGACTCATCTAGAGGGATCACGCCACCACCGTACCGGCCCGCACCCCGACGGGCCCGTGACGACGCTTCGCAAGCCGTCGGGGGAGGGCGGCGTCGCCGGTATGCTGCCCGGGCTGGCGCGACCGACATCGACCCGCCCGGAGGAGCGATGCCCACCTACGACTATCGCTGCTCGACCTGCGGGGAGAGCTTCGAGACCGTGCAGTCCATCCGCGACGACAAGCTCGCGGTCTGCCCCCTCACCGGGGGGCCGGCCGGCTGTACCTCGGCCGGACTCGGCGAGGTTAAGCGGGTGTTCTCGGCGCCGGGGATCACGTTCAAGGGCAACGGCTTCTACAAGACCGACCACGGCTCGCGGGCCAAGGGTGACAAGTCCAGCTCGACGAACGGCGACTCGTCGAGCCCCGACAAGTCGAGCGCGGACAAGTCGTCGTCGGGCTCGGACAAGTCGAGCGCGGACAAGTCGAGTACTGACAAGTCGTCGTCGTCGGGCTCGTCCAGCTCGCCGTCGAGCTCTGAGAAGTCGAGCGCGACGGCGTCAACCACCTCGTCGCCCTCGTCCACCTCGTCCTCCTCGGACTGACTCTGGCGCGCGGCTTGCGCCGCTATCGCCCCCGCTGGGCCTCCACCGTCACGCGACGCGATCTCGGAGCAGCCGCCAATGGATCACCCCCGCCCACGGCCAACCCCAACGTGGCCCGTGTTCGACGCTCGACTAGCTGCGGCCCACCTTCGGATGGTGGCCGCCCGGCATCGCCTGGCGTGGTGGGCCGCCGCCGTCGGTCTGGCCACCGTCACCGCCTGGCAGATGTCGACAGCTACCGCCGACGCCGACCGGGCCCGGCAACAGTGGGGCCAGTTCACAGCGGTCGCGGTGGCCGTCGGTGACCTGGCGCCGGGCGACACGATCGGGGCCGGCGACCTGCGCCTCGCCGACGTGCCGCTCGCCGTGGTCCCCGGCACTGCCGTGAGTCACGACGCCATCGGTGAACGAGTCGTGCGAGGCCTGTCGGCAGGAGAGATGGTCGTGGCCGCCGACCTGGCCGGACCGGGGGCGCTACCGCCCAACACGAGGGGCGTCGCGGTGCCGGTCGTCGGAACGGGCGTCCCCGTCGGGATCGGCGACCTCGTCGAGCTGATCGGCTGGTCGGACCCGGTGCTCGGCGGCGACGGCGGCGCGACCACCATCGCGGTCGGCTCGGTGCTCGATGCTGGAGACGGCTCGGTCACCGTGGCCGTCGATGCCGGCGACGTGGCCGCCGTGGTGGCCGCGATCAACCTCGGGTCGGTGTCGATCGTCACCCGCTGATGCCGGCGGTCGTCACCGCCAGCCGGTCGCGAGGAGGGCGAGCACGGACGTGCCGAGCACGACCCGGTAGGCGACGAACGGACCGAACGACCGGGTGCGCACGAGTTTCATCGTGCCCCAGACTGCGACCCAACTCGTCACCGCCGACACCGCCGCGCCGACGAGGAACGGGGGCCAGAACTCCGAGGGCACCTCGGTGTCGAGCAGCTTGTACGAGCCGGCGCCGGCGATCACGATCGGGCTCATCAAGAACGCTATGCGCGCCGCCGACTCGCGGTCGAAGCCGAGCACCCGACCCATGGTCATCGTCGCCCCCGACCTCGATACTCCGGGCTGGAGCGCCAGCGCCTGCCCGACGCCCATCAGCAGAGCGTCGCGCAGCCGGAACGACTCGATCTGGCGCCGGCCGGTCAGTCGGTCGGCCCACAACAGCACCAGCCCGAACACGATCAGCATCACGGCGATCAACCAGATGCGGTCGGTCGACAAGGCGTCCTCGAGGGTGGCCCCGGCGATAAACGCCGGAATGGTCGTAGCGACGAGCAGCCATGCCATGCGACCATCGGCGTCGGGCAGGCGCGGCGCGCGCAACGCGCGTGACCCGCCGACGATCAGCCGGGCCAGGTCGGCCCGGAAGTAGACGATCACGCCGACCAACGTTCCGAGGTGGAGCGCGACGTCGAAGGCCCGTTCGAGGTCGTCGGACAACTCGTCCCACCCGAACAGCCATCGCGTGAGGATGAGGTGACCCGACGAGGAGATCGGCAGGAACTCGGCCAGGCCCTGCACGATGCCCAGCACGATGGCCCGGAGGATCGACATGGTTGTCTGTCGGCCCGACTCAGGCGCCGCTGAGCGCGACGTCGTCGATGACGAGGGTGACGAGTCCCGAGCCGCCCGGCAGCCATTCGAGGTCCGAGCCCACGCCGCTGATCCCGATCAGCAGGCGCTGGATCGAGCTGGCGAGCGTGGCTTCGCGAATCGGCTCGGCGAGCTGGCCACCCCGGATGCGCAAGCCCTCGACGCCGACGGAGAAGTCCCCGCTGACGGCGTTGACGCCCGAGTGCAGGCCCGACAGCGCGGTCACGAACACCCCGTCGCTCACTCGCGCGAGCAGCTCCTCGGCGGTGCGGCCACCCGGTGTCACGACGAGCAGGCGCGCGCCCGGGGTCGGCGTGCTGGCCGTGCCCCTGATCGCTGACGCTGTGGGTGCCGAGCCGAGCCGCCGGGCAGTGTAACTGTCGTTCAGATAGCCCTGGAGCACTCCGTCGACGAGGAGCGGGGTGCGGCGGCTGGCCAGGCCTTCGCCGTCGCACGTGTCGGCACCGAGGGACCGGGTGTCGGTGGGGTCGTCGGCGAGGCTCAGCAGCGAGCTGGCGATCTGCTCGCCGATCCTGTCGCAAAACGGGGTGCGACCCTTCACGACCCGCTCGGCCGACAACATCCCGGAGATCACGCCGAGCAGCGCCGCCGACTGGCGTGGTTCGAGCACGACGGTGAGCCGCGCCGTCTGGGGCTTGGTGGCGCCGAGCATGCGGGCCGCCCGTGCGACCGCATCGCCCGCGACCTTGGCATCGTCGAGCTCGTCGAAGCGCCGGGCCGACTCGCCGGCCCATCCGGTCGTGGATTCACCGGCGGCAGTAGCGATGACCGATGCCGACAGCGAGCAGCGCACCGCCCGATCGAGGGCCACGATGCCCGTCGAGGTGGCGATGGCGACCTCGCCGGCCGAGTCGGCATACGACACCGTGCGGGCCCGACTCACTCGCGGGTCGAGGGTTGTGGCGTGGCGTTCGAGCACCAGGGCGCGATCGATCTTGGCCGACTCGGCCACGGCCAGCACCGACTCGTCCCAGCCTCCCCGGTCGACCACAGCGACATCGTCGGGCACGGCGAGACCGGCGAACTCGTCGGGTTCGGCGAAGCGGGCGTTCTCGCGGGCATCGGCGAGGGTCTCGTCGATGACCCCCGGGTCGTGGGTTCCGCAGTGGGCGAACCCCTGGCGCCCGCCGGCCACGACCCGGATGCCGGCGCCAAGGTGCTCGGCCCGGGTGAACGACTCGACCGAGCCGGCGTGTACGCGCACGATCGTCGATCGGCTGTAGGCCACGATCGCCTCTACCTGTTCCCCCGGTCGCGCCCGGTCGGCGACGGCGCGCGCCAGCGCCCCGACGTCGACGACCATCTCAGCGACCCGACATGGTCACATCGCCGATCACCAGCGACACCCCGACCGCGGCCATCGGCAGCCACTCGACGTCGGCACCGACCTCGACGATGTCGAGCAGCATGCGCTGAAGGGTCGACGCAATCGTGGCCTCGCGGATGGGCTCGGCGAGGGAACCGCCGCGGATCCGCAGGCCGGCCACTCCGGTCGAGAAGTCACCGCTCACCGGATTGACACCCGAATGCAGACCGGCGACCTCCTGCACCAACACCCCGTCGTCGATGGACGCGACGAGCTGCGCCTGGTCACGAGTGCCCGGCCGCAGAGCCAGCGCCTGAACACCAGCCGAGGGGGTGGATCGGAAGCCGGCCCGCACTGCCGAGCCGGTCGACGCCGCGCCCGACCGGCGCCCGCTGTAGGAGTCGTGGACGAACATGTTCAGCACTCCATCGACGATCAGTTCGTTGCGGCGCGTCGCCAGCCCCTCGCCGTCGGCGGCGGCGGCAGTGAACACCCGTGCGTCGGTCGGGTCGTCGGCGAGGGTCACACCGCGTGCCGCGACCTCGTCGCCGAGGCGATCCGCGAACAGCGACCGGCCCTTGAGGACCGACTCGCCGCTCAGGGTGTCGCCGATGATCGACAGAAGCTGAGCGGTGACGAACGGGTCGAGCACGACGGTGAGCCGGCGAGTCTCGGGCTGGCGGGCACCGAGCAGCCGGGTGGCCCGCATGGCCGCATCGCCGACGGCCCGACCCACGTCGAGGCGGCCCGGTTCGCGGGCCACGCTGAAGCCAAATCCCTCCTGGCGTTCGTCACCGTCGGCGGCGATGGTGAGCAGCGACAGGTAGGCGTTGGTCTCGCGGCTCACGGCCCGCACGCCAAGGGTGTTGAGGATCACGGCCTCCGATGCGCTATCCCCGTAGTCGGCGCTGTCGGTGCCCACGATGCGAGCGTCGGCGGCCCGCCCGGCTCGGTCGAGCTCGAGAGCCAGCGCGATCTTGTCGGCAGCCGGGACCTTGTCAAAGCTGGCGTGATACAAGTCGAGTTCGGGGGCGGGCCACCCGTCGGGGCGGGCCACCCCCACGTGCTCGTCCGAAGTGGCGAACGCCGCGTTGTCGCGCGCCTCGTTCAAGACCTCGCCGAGCTGGTCGAGATCGAGGGACCCGGCATAGGAGAAGCCCTGCCGGCCGGCCTTCACGACCCGGATACCGACCCCAAGCGTCTCGGCCGCGGTGAACGACTCGATCTCACCCTCGTACGCGCGAACGTCGGTCGACCGGTCGCGGGCGACCACGACCTCGACGTCCTCCCCGTCGCGCGCCCACGACAGCACCCGTTCGGCGACCGCGACGAGATCTTCCGTTGCCATACGAGACCGTGCTAGATGGCGGTGCCGCCGACGGTCAGTTGGGCGACCCGGATGGTCGGCGTGCCGTCGCCGACCGGGACCCCCTGACCGTCCTTGCCGCATGTGCCGGGCGATCCCATGGCGAAGTCGCCGGCGATGGCGTCGATGCCGCGCAGCACCTCTGGACCGTTGCCGATCAGGTTGCCCTCGCGGATGGGCTCGGTGATCTGGCCGTTCTCGATCAGGTAGGCCTCGGTCATCCCGAACACGAAGTCGCCGGTGGTGGTGTTGACCTGGCCGCCGCCGAGGCTGGCGATGTAGACGCCCCGATCGGTGCCGGCGATGATCGCCGCCGGGTCCTCGGTGCCGTTGGCGAGGTAGGTGTTGGTCATCCGCACCATGGGGAGGTGCTGGTAGGTCTGGCGGCGGCCGTTGCCCGAGCTGACCCGACCCTCCTTGCGGGCCCGGAGCAGGTCCCACATGTAGTCGGTGAGCAGACCATTCTCGATCAGCACGTTGCGCTGCGCGACGTGACCCTCGTCGTCGATGCCGAGGTTGCCCCACTCGCCGGCCATCGAGCCATCGTCGACGAGCGTGACGTTGGAGGCGGCCACAAGCTCGCCGACTCGCCCGGCGTACACCGACACGCCCTTGGCGATGTGGTCGGCCTCGAGACCGTGGCCACATGCCTCGTGGAACAGCACTCCACCGGTACCCGGGCCGACGACCACGGGCATCGACCCGCTCGGAGCTGGGCGGGCCGCCAACTTCACCAGGGCCTGACGCGCCGAGTCGCGGGCGATGTCGGCCACGTCGACCTCGTCGAACAACTCGAACCCGACTGTTCGGCCCACGACCTTGTAGCCGCTCTGCATGCCGGTGTCGCCCACGGCGACGCAGCTCACAGCGAACACCACCCGCACCTGGTCGTCGGAGGCGAACACGCCGTCGCTGTTGGCGACGAGGATTCGCCGCCGGCTATCGCCACAACGAGCCATCACCTGGGTGATGGCCGAGCCGGCCGAGCGAGCGGCCTCGTCGGCGGTCTGCAGGAGCGCGACCTTGGTGGCCTTGGGCACGTCAGACGGTTGGACCCGGACCTCGATGCCGCGTCCGGGCGAACTGAGCGGGCCGAGCGCGACCTCGCGAACGCCACCTCCGCCACCACGGGCCGCAGCCGCCGCCGCGGATGCGGCGGTGAGCAGCCCCGACTCGGACAGGTCGGCGGTGTGGGCAAAACCGGTGGTATCACCAACGACCACCCGGATGCCGGCACCGCGCTCACGCCCCGAGGTGAGCTCTTCGACCCGACCGTCATCGAGCACGGCGTTGGAGTTGCGGCGGTCCTCGACGAACACCTCGGCGAAGTCGGCGCCCGTGCGCAGCGCCTCGCTGAGCGTGCGGGTGATCACAGCCTCGTCGAGCACCACAGCCTCCAGTTGTCGGACTCGGGCCCGGCCCTAACAGCGACCGGACTAGCTGCGGACGTCGAGCGGGTCTTATCGTAGCTCCGATGCGCGTGCAACCCGGCCTGTCGGCCAAGGTAGAGCTGACCGTGACCGAAGCCGATACGGCGGTGGCGATGCGCTCCGGTGAGGTGGCCGTTCTGGCCACCCCGAGGGTGCTCGCGCTGTGCGAGGAGGCCTCCGTCGCCGCCCTGGCGGGCCAGCTCCCCGACTGCGAGACGACAGTCGGCATGCGGGTGCAACTCGACCACGTTCAGCCCACCCCCGTCGGCGGCACCGTCGTCGCCGAGGCCCGCCTCGAGCGCGTCGAGGGCCGCCGCCTCACCTTCACCGTGCACGCCAACGACGAGCGCGGCCTCGTCGCCGCCGGTCGAGTGACCCGAGTCATCGTCGACCGGGATCGCTTCCTCGACAAAGCCCGCTGACGGCGATCAACTACTTGTCCAGGTTGCACCTGCGGAAGTCGGAGTTGAAGTGGTTACCGACGCGCCCGCGGGCGCGTCCTCGATGTGCTGTGGTCCTATCGGGGAATGTGTAGGGACCAGCGGCCACACCGTGACCGACGAGTTCGGACTCAAGTGCTCACTCCACCACCGCGAGCACCACAAGCGAGCGGCGTGACGGCGTCAGCCCAGGTTGCTGGTGCGGGGGTAGACGTCGGCGGGGTCGGTCATCACGTTCACCAGGTAGGGGACAGCGGAGTCGAACGCCCGCTTGAGCGCCGGGCCGAGATCGGCCGACCGGGTCACGGTCTCGCCCGCCCCGCCGAGCGCCTGGACGACCTGGTCGTAGCGGGTGTCGGGCCGAAGGTCGGCGGCCACGTCGTAGCCGTAGATGGCCTGCATCGGGTGCTTCTCGAGCCCCCAGATCCCGTTGTTCCCGACCACCATCACCACCGGGAGGTTGTGGCGTACGAGCGTGTCGACATCGAGCAGCGAGAACCCGGCGGCGCCGTCGCCCATCATGGCGATCACCTGGCGATCGGGGTGGGTGATCCGGGCCGCGGTGAGATAGCCCAGCCCGGTACCGAGGCACCCGTAGGGGCCGGCGTCGAGCCAGCATCCCGGTTGGTAGGCCTCGATGTACTTGCCGGCGTAGGACACGAAGTCACCGCCGTCGCACACCACGATGGCGTCGCGGTCGAGGACTCGGCGCACCTCGCCGTAGATGCGGGCCGGGGCGATCGGGTCGCGCTCGTCGTGCATCGCCGGCTCGTCGGCCGCCCACGCCGCCCGTTCGGCGTCGCGCAACCGGGCGATCCAGGGCTCGTGGTCGGCCAGCGAGCCGCCGTGGTCGGCGATGCCGTGCAGGATGGCGGCGAGATCGCCGGCGGGCGACACCGCGGGCGAGGTGTGGGTCGCCCGCTGGTCAGGGTGGTCGACGATGTGCACGACCTGCGCCGACCCGAACTTGCCGAACCCCAGGCGGAAGTCGAGCGGGGTGCCGATCACGCACACCAGGTCGCCCTCGGCCTTGAGCAGGCCGCGGGTCCGGCTGAACGACAGCTCGTGGTCGGCCGGCAGGCAGCCGCGGCCGAGGCCGTTGGCGAACATCGGGATCCGGAGCTGCTCGACTACGGCCCGCAGCTCGTCGAACGCCCCCGAGAAGTAGAGGTCGGTGCCGACGATGATCGCCGGGCGCTCGGCCTCGGCGAGGAGGCGGGCCGCCGCGGCGACATCGTCGGGGTCGGGGTCGAGCCCTCGGGGCGTGGCGCGGTCGGGCACCGGCCCGGTACCAGAGGCGAAGATCACGTCCATCGGGTAGTCGACGAACACCGGGCCTCGGTGAGGCGACAGCGCCCGTTCCACGGCGTCGTAGGTGACGGTCCCGATGTCGTTGACCGAACCGGCGGTCGTGGCGTGCTTGGTGATCGGCGCGTACACCGGGACGTGGTCGAACTCCTGCAACGACCCGGCGCCCCACCGGGCCTGCGGGGCCCGGCCACCGAGCACGACGAGCGGCGAACCGTTGAACCAGGCGCTGGCGGTCGCGCTCACCCCATTGGTGATCCCAGGTCCGGCGGTGAGCACAGCCACGCCGGGCTTGCGGGTGAGCTTGGCCACGCCCTCGGCGGCGAACGTGGCCGTCTGCTCGTGGCGCACATCGACGATCCGCACGCCGCGGGCCACGGCGGCGTCGTAGAAGGGGAAGATGTGGCCGCCCGACAACGTGTAGAGCTCGGTCACCCCGAACCGCTGGAGCGCCGCGAGCGCGAGATGCCCCCCGTGTCCTTCGACCGTGCCGGCGTTGTCGTCAATGGTGTCGTCGTTCGCCATGGCGCGACACTACGACCCCTTCGCGCACTAGCGGAGAGCCCACCAGCCGACGTGCGATTGGTAGTCGAGAACGTGTAACTGCGGTAGCGCAGAGGACGGACCAGAGCCAGCCTGGGCGCGACCGGTAGTTTCTGGCCATGAGCGCGCCGCGGAAGATCCTGATCGACACCGACCCCGGGATCGACGATGCCATGGCGATCTTCTACGCGCTGGCGTCGCCCGAGCTCGACGTGGTCGCCCTCACCACCGTGTTCGGCAACGCCCACACGCCGGTGTGCACCGCCAACGCGTTGCGGCTCCTCGAGATCGCCGAACGCACCGACATCCCGGTCGCCCACGGCGCCGAGGTTCCGTTGGCCCAGAAATTCCGGGGCCCGGTCGACTTCGTGCACGGCGCCGACGGCCAAGGCGACGCCGGCACGACACCGCCGAGCACCCGCGCCATCGACCAGCCCGCCGCCGAGCTGATCGTGGAGATGGTGATGGCCATCCCCGGCGAGATCACGCTGGTACCGCTCGGTCCGCTCACCAACATCGCCCGGGCCATCACGCTCGAACCGCGGCTCGCCGCCAACACCGCCGGGATCGTGTTGATGGGCGGCAACGCCTTCTGTGGCGGCAACGCTTCACCGGGCGCCGAGGCGAACATCATCAACGATCCCGAGGCCGCCGACATCGTCTTCGGGGCCGATTGCCCGATCGTGATGGCCGGCCTCGACGTCACCGAGCTGACTGTGATGACCGCAGACGACCTGACCCGCTTTGCCGCGATCGACAACCCTCGGGCCCGTCATCTGGCTGCGATCACGCCGTACTACCACCGGTTCTACCTCGAACGGTTGGGTCTCGACGGCATCCACCCTCACGACTCGACCACCATCAGCTACCTGCTTCACCCGGAGTTGTACTCGTGGGTCGACCACCCGATCCGGGTCGACACCGGCACGAGCGTGTGCCGGGGCAAGACCCTGCCCGCCCTGCGGGTCAGCGATGCCGAGTCGCCCTGGGCGGGCCGGCGCAACGTACGCATCCTCACCGGCGTCGATGACCGGGCGGTGATAGAGCTCGAGCTCGCCCGGCTAGCTGCCGACTGAGCGTCGGCCCATCGAACGTCTCGTTACCATCGAGCCATGGCGATCGTCGAGGGACCGGCCGCGCCCGTGCGGCTGCGATGGTGGTTCGAGATCGCGTTCGCGGCGACGTTCTATGCGGTCTACAGCGCGGTCCGGAACCAATTCGGCTCCGAGGCCGTCAACCCGGCCTCGGCCCTCCGCAACGCCGATCGGGTCATCGATTTCCAGCTCGCACTGAAGCTGTATCACGAGGAAACCATCCAGGACTGGTTCGAGGGGTCCGACTGGTTCTTCACTTTCTGGAACATGTGGTACGGCTATCCCCACTTCGTCGTCACCCTTGGCGTGATGGTGTGGCTGTACCGCCGTCACCCGGTCCGCTACCGGCGCTGGCGGTCGGCGCTCGCCGCCACCACCGGACTCGCGCTCATCGGCTTCGCGACGTTCCCGCTCATGCCGCCCCGCCTGCTGGGCGACTGCGGCCCCTACGGGGGGTGCCAGGAGGGTCATCGTTTCGTCGACACCCTGGCCGAGTTCGGCGGTACCTGGTCGTTCGATTCCGGAGCGGTGCAGGACCTCTCGAACCAGTACGCGGCGATGCCGAGCTTGCACATCGGCTGGGCCGCGTGGTGCCTGCTCGCCGCGTATCCGGTCGTGCTGCGCCGGCGTAGCAAGGCGGCGCTCGTCGCTTACCCGTTCGCGACGCTCTTCGCGATCGTGGTCACGGCGAACCACTACTGGATCGACGCCATAGGCGGACTGATCGTGCTCGGCGCTGGTTGCGTCGTGAGCGGCTGGGTCCTCGAAAGGATCGACGCGTGGCGCTCAACCCGCCCCCCGGCCCCGGCATTCGAGCCGGTAGAGTCGGGGCTGACGCCCGTGCCCGCCTCGGCTCACGCCGGGCTGGTCGAACCTTCGGAAGGCTGACCGAGCGCATGCTCCTCGATGCCATCACCGAGCCCGCCGACCTCCGCCGGCTCGGTCACACACAACTGCAGACCCTCGCCGCCGAGATCCGCCAGTTCGTCGTGGACTCGGTCTCGACCCACGGCGGCCACCTCGGCTCGAACCTCGGCGTGGTCGAGCTCACCCTGGCCCTGCACCGGGTGTTCGATTCCCCGCGCGACATCGTGCTGTGGGACACCGGGCACCAGGCCTACGTCCACAAGCTCATCACCGGGCGCATGGCCGGCTTCGACCGGCTTCGACAGGTCGACGGCATCTCGGGCTATCCCTCACGGGCCGAGTCTCCCCACGACTGGATCGAGAACAGCCACGCCTCGACCGTGCTGAGCTACGCCCACGGGCTGGCGACCGCACAGGAGTCGGCGCTCGGCGATCATCGGCGGGTCGTCGCGGTGATCGGCGATGGCTCGATGACCGGTGGCATGGCGTTCGAAGGCCTCAACAACCTCGGTCACAGCGGCCGGACCGTCACCATCGTCCTCAACGACAACGGCCGGTCCTACGCGCCGACCATCTCGAAGCTGTCCGAGAGCCTGATCCGCATCCGGGCCAACCCGGTGTACATGCGCCGCCAGGCCGTGCTCGAACGGGTGTCGCAGAGCATCCCGTGGGTCGGCGAACACCTCGACCGGACGATCAACGCCACCAAGGCCGCCATCCGCCAGATGTGGGAACCGATGGCGTTCTTCGAGACGCTCGGCGTGAAGTACCTCGGCCCCTTCGACGGCCATGACCTGGCCGAGGTCGAAGCGGCCCTGCGCAACGCCGCCCAGTTCGAGGGGCCCACCGTCGTGCACGTGCTCACGCAGAAGGGTCGGGGCCACGCACCGGCCGAGAACGACGTCGTGAAGAACATGCACGATTTGTCCGAGCTCAAGCCCGAGTCGTACACGGCGGCGTTCAGCGAGACGCTCGTGAAGCTCGGGGAGACCCACCCCGAGATCGTCGCCATCACCGCCGCCATGCCCGACTCCACCGGCCTGTTGCCGTTCCGCGAGCGCTTTCCGGACCGGTGCATCGATGTCGGCATCGCCGAGCAGCCCGCCGTCACCGCGGCCGCCGGCATGGCGATGGGCGGGCTACGACCGATCTTCGCGGTGTACTCCACGTTCCTCAGCCGGGCGTTCGACCAGGTCAACCTCGATGTGGGCTTGCACCGCCAACCGGTGATCTTCTGCCTCGACCGGGCGGGCATCACCGGCGACGACGGCCCGTCACATCATGGTGTCCTCGACATGGTGCTGCTGTCGAAGGTTCCGGGGATGACGATCTTCGCCCCGTCCTCGTACCAGGAACTGCAGGTGATGCTCACCGACGCGGTCGAGTTGGTGACCGACGGCCCGAGCGCCATCCGGTGGTCCAAGACCGCCGCGCCCCACGTCGGTGAGTCCGAGGTCGGCACCGGGTTGCGGGCCCGCAAGGCCCGGGCCGGGTCGGGCGATCAGGTCTGCCTCGTCGGCGTGGGGAACATGCTCGCTGCCGCTCTCGGCGCCGCCGAAGTCCTCGCCGCCGAGGGCATCGACGCCACGGCGTGGGACCCGCGGGTGGTGCGGCCGCTCGACCAGGCCTTGATCGAAGACGCCGCCCGCCACCGACTGGTCGTCACGATCGAGGACGGACTGCGCGACGGCGGCATCGGCGCCACGATCCGCGACCGCCTCGACGACGCCGGGTTCACGGGCCGGGTTCGCGTGCTCGGCGTGCCGACCGAGTACATCGACCACGGCAAGCCCGACGCCATCTTGTCCCGGTTCGGTCTCGACGCCGCTGGCGTAGCCGCCACGGTGCGCCGCCACCTGGCAGTCCTGTCGCCGACCTGACGAGCCGGCACCCGCGGCGCGGTATGGTCGGGGCCGCGTCTCCGGGGAAGGCACCATGACGAAGGCTGATCGCTCGTTCGAATTCGACCAGCACACGCCGCAGTACCGGGCGGGCTTTCCGGCGATCGGTCACGCCGTGCGCCAGGTCTGTCCGGTCGCGTGGTCGCCGAACCACGGCGGCTTCTGGGTCGTCACCGGCCACGACCAGATGACGGAGATGGCCAAGCACCACGACCTGGTGTCGAACCATCACGATGTCGACGGCAGCCGCCCCGGCTACAAGGGGATCTCGATCCCGAGCCACGACAGCGGCGGATACGGCGGCTTCCTCGAGATGGATCCCCCCGAGTTGCTCGAGTACCGACGGGTGCTCAACCCATACCTCTCTCCAGCCGCGGTCAAGCCGTGGGCGCCGATGATCGCCGAGCTGACCGACGCGTGCCTCGACGACGTGATCGAGACCGGGCACGTCGATTTCGTGGATGACATCGCCAACGTGGTCCCGGCCGTGTTGACGATGGGCATGCTCGGCCTACCGCTCGCCGACTGGGTGGTGTACTGCGAACCAGCCCACGCCACCGTTTTCACGCCTCCGTCGAGCCCCGATTTCCCCCGCGTCATGAAGCAGAGCCTGGCCATGGTCGCCCGCCTGGCCGAGTGCGTGGCCGACATCCGCTCCACCCGGGTTCCGGGCATGATCCGGGCGCTGATCGACGCCGAGTTCGAGGGCCGGCCCCTCCCCGATCACGGGATCATCACGACGGTGAACCTGCTCATCGGCGGCGGCTTCGACACCACCACCTCGTTGCTGGCTGCGTCGCTCAACTGGCTCGACGGGCACCCCGCCGAGCGCCCCCGGCTTCTCGCCGACGACGGGCTGCTCGACACCGCGACCGAGGAATTCCTGCGCTGGTTCACGCCGGCTCAAGGCGGCGGTCGGACCATCGCCGCCGAATGCACGATCGGGGGCTACGAGTTCGAGGCCCTCGACCGGGTGTTCTTGTCATACGCCTTGTGCAACCACGACCCAGCGGTGTTCGAGAACCCCGACGAGATCGTGCTCGATCGCTGGCCCAACCGTCACGCGGCGTTCGGGATGGGCGTGCACCGCTGCATCGGGTCCAATCTGGCTCGCATGGGGTTCAAGATCATGCTCCGGCGCACCCTCGAACGGCTGCCCGATTACCGCGTCGACCGGGCCGGGGTGGTCCAGTACGAGAGCATCGGCGTCATCAACGGCTACCAGCACGTACCGGCCACGTTCACGCCCGGCGCTCGGCAGGGCCCGTCGGTCGCCGAGACCATCGGGCGCTGGCAGGCCCGGCTCGACGCCGAGCCCATCATCGCCTGAGTTGGTCGCACCCTCGCCGCGGCCCGGGCGTCCTCGGCCCGATCGACGTGTTCGCGATCACCTCAGGTCACGGAACCGAAGACCTCGCACCTGGCTGAAGTCGGAGCGATTCCTCGTTGCGAGGGACAATCCGCCCTCGATCGCTGTCGCCGCGATCAAGGCGTCGGGAAGCCTGATGCCGGCATCGCGCCGGATGCGACCGGCCCGCTCGGCGATGTCTCGATCGACGGCGACCTCTCGAAACGGCGACAGGAGCGTTGACGCCAGATCACTCGCCGAGTTCCCGGCGAACAACTCGGCCCGGGTGATGACCGAGTAGTGCAGGCGGTGGCCCGCCGTCTTCAGCTCGCGAAAGCCACGAAGGTGGTCGACGAAGACGTCGGTGTCGACGAGGACGTCAGCCACGGTCCCACTCGTCGCGATCGGGTACCGCGAAGTCCGGCGCTCCACCGAACGTCGATGCCAGAGCCGCCACCGGATCACGCTGGTGTTCGTGAAGGTAGGTGTCGAGTGCCCGGCGCACGATCTCGGCCATGGTGACGCCTTCGGCTGTCGCCGCGGCATCGAGAGCCGAACGCTGGCCGTCGGTCAGGTAGATCTGCGTACGGGTACTCGCCATCGAGTCAGCATACAGCGCGACATACAGCGCGGCATACAGCGCTGCATGCGTCGAGTGGCCGCCGGTCAGCTGTAGTAGGGGCTGTCACCCATGGCGTGATCGGTGGCGTCGATGACATCGACGACCTCGGGCAGCGCTTCCATGATCCCGAGGCGGATGCCCTCGGTGAGGGTGGCGGCGCTCATCGAGCATCCCTGGCAGCCACCGCCCATCGACACGTAGACCTTGTTGGTCTCGTCGACGCCCACCAGGCTGGCAAAGCCGCCGTGGACCGCGAGGGCGGGGTTGATGCGCTGCTCGAGCAGTTGGGTGACCTTGTCGGCCAGATCGCCGGACAACTCCAGCTTCTCGATGTCGCCGAGGGGGTTCGGTCGGTTCGGGTTGCGGATGACGAGCCCGCTCTGGCCCGGCATGCTCGGAAGGTCCAGGGTGGATCCCTGAAGCTTGGCGGCGCTGTCCGGCGGCATCATCACCGTCAGGTCGTCGACGGTCACCCGAACGTCGTCGGGATCGGCGTCGGCCAACTCTTCGAACGCCAAGTCGTAGACGTAGTCGACGCCGCGGACGCCCGTGATCACGATGCGCAGGCCGAGCCCGGCCGGGTCGTCTTCGTCGCCGCGGATCTCGAGGATCTTGGCGAGCGCAGTGTCGGAGATGGTGATGACCGGCTGGTCTACGTCGATGGCCATGAATGCAGGCTACCGACCCGGCACCCCCACCTGCGTAGAGCCGGGTTCAACCCTCGAGCTCGACGGTGAGCTCGAGCCACCTGGTCTCGGCGTCGGCCACATCGAGCTCGACCTCGGCCAGGCGGGTTCCGGTCGTCGCCAGGGCCTCGTGGTCGAGCCTCGCGCCGGAAAGTGCCGTGACCAGCGCGTCGCGCTCGGCGGTGAGCTTGGCGATCGAGCGCTCGATCTGGCGCAGCTCGGTGCGCACGACCGGGGTCGCCCGCTTCTTCGTTCCCGCCGGTTGGCGGGTATCTCCGGTTGTCCCTCGAACCGGCTTGGAACGGTCGGCCCGGCGCTCGTCGAGCCACCCCTGGTACCCGCCCGGATGACGTCGGGTTGTCCCGTCGCCGGGCAGCACGAGCACGTCGTCGACGGTCCGTTCGAGGAACGCCCGGTCGTGGCTCACCACGATCAGGGCGCCGGGCCAGTCATCGAGGAAGTCCTCGATGACCCGCAGCGTCTCGATGTCGAGGTCGTTGGTGGGCTCGTCGAGCATCAACACGTTCGGGCGGCCGTGCAGGAGGAGCAGAAGCTGAAGCCGGCGCTTCTCACCGCCCGACAGAAGCCCGACCGGTGCCCACTGGGCGTCGGAGTCGAACCAGAACCGCTCGAGCAAGGCGGCATCGCGCCAATCGGGCTCGCCCGCACCGGCAACCGTGTCGCGCACGCGCCGGGTCGGGTCGAGCTCGCGGCCGGTCTGGTCGTAGTAGCCGAGTCGCACCGTGGGTCCGCGCACGATTCGACCCTCGTCGGGTTCGGCCCGGCCGTCGATCAGGTCGAGAAGGGTCGACTTGCCGGCTCCGTTGGGGCCGACGATCCCGAGTCGTGTGTCGTCGCCGATCAACAGGTCGAGCCCATGGAACAGCCGTCCGGCCGGGCCATGGCCCACACCATGTAGATCGATGACCTGGTTGCCCAGCCGGGGCGTGTCGATGTGGAGGTCGAGCTCTCCGCCGCGTGCCTTGGGCTCGGGCCGGCCGTCGATCACCGCGGTGGCGGCGGCGATGCGCGAGCGCGGCTTGCGACGACGGGCCGGCGCACCTCGACGCAGCCACTCGAGCTCCTGGCGGGCAAGGTTGCGCCGGACGCTCTCGGTCCGCTGCGCCCTCTCCTCGCGCAACGCGCGGTCGTCGAGATAGGACTGGTAACCGCCATCGTGCACGTGGATGCGGCCCCGGTCGAGCTCGACGATCCGGGTCGTCACCCGATCGAGCAGATGCCGGTCGTGGGTCACGAGCACGAGTCCGCCGCGGTGGCCGGCGAGCCGGTCCTCGAGCCACTCGATGCCGTCGATGTCGAGGTGGTTGGTCGGCTCGTCGAGCAACAACAGGTCGGCCGGTTGCACGAGCGCCCGGGCCAGGGCGACCCGCTTGCGCTCGCCGCCGGACAGCTGATCGACGGGTCGCTCGACCCGGTCGGCCATGCCCAACCGATCGAGCACCGCCCGCGCCTCCCATCCGACGCCCACGGCTTCGAGAGCGGAGCCGGGCGGCAGCGGTGCGGCTTGGTCGAGCATCACCGCGGTGGTGTCACGACCCCGACGCACCGCGCCGGCCTCGGGCTCGTCGATGCCCGCCAGCAGGCGCAACAGCGTCGACTTGCCGGAGCCGTTGAGGCCCACCACCCCGATCCGGTCGCCGGTCGAGATCGTCAGCGAGCACCCGGCGAAGAGCGGCTTGCCGGGCCGGCTGGCCGAGACCGACTCCGCATCGACGAGGATCATGGCGGCCAGGGTAGGGTCCCCGTTCATGAGCGAATCGCCCGCGCCCGCCGTAACCCACCGAGCCGACGGCGACGTCGCGGTCATCACCATCGACGACGGCAAGGCCAACGCCTTCTCCCACCAGGTGATCGACAGCGTTCACGCGGCGCTCGACGCGTCGGCCGACGCCGGCGCGGTCGTGCTCGCTGGACGGCCCGGACGGTTCTCGGCCGGTTTCGACCTGGCAACGATGAAGGCGGGGCCCGCGGACGCCCGTGACCTGCTCGCGGCCGGCGCCGAGTTGGCGCTGCGCATCTTCGAACTCCCCGTGCCAACCGTCGCCGCCTGCACCGGCCACGCGTTGGCCATGGGGGCCATCACGTTGTTCGCCTTCGACGTCCGCATCGGCGAACCCGGCGCGTACAAGATCGGGATGAACGAGGTCGCCATCGGCATGCCCGTTCCGCGCTTCGCCATCGAGTTGGCCTCGGACCGCCTCTCCCGTCGACACCTGACCCAGGCCACCGCGCTCGCTCACATCTATGACCCGATCGGCGCGGTCGACGCCGGCTACCTCGACCGTTTGGCCGCGAACCCCGTCGCCGAGGCCGTGGCCGAAGCTCAACGACTCGCCGGCTACGTCAGCCGCTCGGGTTTCGTGACGACGCGCACCTTCTTGCGCCATGGCGCTGCCGAGCGGTCGCGGGCCGGACTGGCCATCGACGTCACCGAATTTGCCCTCGGGAACGACACCTCAGCCGCGTAGGACGCGCGCCACGGGGTGAAGGTTCAGCTTCGGATCGGTCTCGCTCGCCCGCGAGCGCAGACCATGAGAGCGTGCGCCGATAGGCGCACGCGACCCAGCAATACAGTGCCTTATCGCCTTGCCCAGCTTGGCGAGACCGAGGGTTCGGTCGGAAGACGTTCACCTATTGGCGCGGGTTCTATGAACCACCTTCACGGTTGGAAGGCTCGTCCATCGGATCGCCCCCTGAGCCATCCGACTCACGAATTGGGGCTGTTCCGCCCACGACCTCACGGGGTACTCTCGTGGCGATGGAGCTGGTAGACAAACCGGGGCCTGGCTGGTGGATGGCGAGCGATCGCCAGTGGTACCCGCCCGAGCTTCACCCCGATGTGATCGGGCGCTGGTGGGAGAGCGCGCCCGTGGCGACCGCCGTTGCGGTCCTGGATCGGCCGGCGATCGCGACTCGCATGATCCCCGTTGCCGCGGCGCCGGCCCTCGCAGTCCTCGACACGTTCGACGCCCTCGACGCGCCCTCGGCCCGGGCCTTCGAGGAGATCGTCGCCCGCTTCGACGAACCGCGACCCGACCGTCCTCGCGCCGACACGCTCATCCCCGAGTACGCCTGGGAGACGATCGACCTCCGGCTGCCGTACCCGCACCGCGGGCGAGAGGACATCACCCTCCCCGAACCGGACCTCCGGCCGTGGCCGACGCCCGCTCGCTCGGTGCCGCTGCCATCACCACCGTCCAAGTCGCGCCTTCGGCGCTTCCTGGGCCGCGCTCCGGTGGCCACCGGGGCCCTGGCCGCGGTGGGCGCCGCCGCCGTCGGGATCGGCGGCCTGCACGCTTATGCCCGGCTCCGCGGCGAGCCCGACGCACCGTCGTCCGCCCCCACCATCGGTCTGGTGTCGGTGTTCGACCTACGGACCGGGATGTGCCTGTCCGACATTTCGGCCGCCCCCTCTTCGCTCGACGAGCTCGTCGCCGTCGACTGCACTGCTGAGCACACCCATCGCGTCGCCGCGACCGTCGCTGTCGGCGCCACCCTCCTCGAGTTCGACGCCGAAGAGGTCCGCCGGCAGGGTTCTGAGGGGTGCGCCAACGAACTGGCCGCGCAGGGACTCGTGAACCAGCAGTTCTTGATGCTTCAGCCGAGCCCCGAATCGTGGGCCGACGGCGACCGCCAGGTGGTCTGCCTCGCCGCGGAGACCGGCACCTCAGCCTCCTGAGCGCGAGGCTCGGGCGGCGCCGCCGTCGCGCCTCGGTCTACGAGGGCGAGCCGATAGGCGAGCCCTCCAATGTGACAGTGGAATTTCTCGCCTGCGCCAGCAGGCGCGAGGACCGATCCGACGTCGAGCGCTCACCGATGGACAGCGGTTCGCGCGTCAGTCGGTCAGCGAGACCCCACACACCGGCCATGGGGCGGCGCCTCGACGCGCGTACAGCTCGAGAGCCCGGGCGTCTTGTTCCTCGGGCGTGGCATCGGCCGGGTTGCCTTGACCGCCGACCGTGCGCCAGGTCGTGTGATCGAACTGGTACCCACCCCAGAACGTTCCCGTTGGGTCGACGGCCGCATAATTGTCGGTCGACTCGCACGACCGTAACTCGGCCAGCTCTGACCAGGGCAACAGCCCGTAGCGACTGTTGGCCAACGCGGCATCGACGCGGGCCCAGGCCTCGGCGATGGTGAATTCGACCTCGGCTCGCTCGAAGGCGAGGGTGGCGTTGAACAGGTCGAGATCGGCCTGCCGCCGATCGGCCCGAGTCTCGTCGGCGAGGGTGAGCAGCTCGACCAGGTCGACCGACGCCTCGTCACGGAGCTCCCGGTAGTCCGCGGCCGCCTCGAGCGTGACGTCGGCTCGCTGGCGGACGAGCTCGTATCGCCAGATCACGTCGCCCGCGGCGTCAGACGCCAGCAGGTAGTCGGCATCGGTGGCGTCGCCGGCGGCGAGGTAAGCCTGGACGATCACGTCGCTGGCATGCTCGCGTGCCGAGTCGAGAGCTGTGAGCAGCGTTCTATCGCGGGCGGTCAAGGTCTGGCGGTCGACTACGGTCTGCTCGGCCAGCGCGTCGAGATCGACGATTCGATCCTCGATCTGCTCGATCGACTGGGCGGCCTCGTTGAGTCGCAGCTCCGCGACGTCGAGAGGAACGACGTCGTACTGGTACCAGGCCGGGTAGTCGCGGCCACCCTCGGCGCTGGCCGGCGCGCCAGCCATCCAAGCCAGCGCGCTGGCGGACAATACGGCGATCGCTCGGCGGCGGAAGACGGTCGGGTGCATGGTCGCGTTGCAGCGCGAACACTCCGCTCGCACCGGTGCGACACGCTAGCCGTCTTCGCCCGACTTGGCACATGGGCCGGGTCGCCCACCAACGGGGCTGGCTCGTAACCTCCAGCAGATGGAGGACATCACAAGGCTATCGCTGGGGGCTGCGCCCCCAGACCCCATCGGCAACCTCGAAGCTGGCGCTTCTTCGGCTGCGCTACTCGGTCGCTCCGCTTCCCTCATAGCCGGGGGCGATAGGACGCGGCCCGACCACGGCGCCGTGCTGGTCGTGTCCTTCGGCGGGCCCGAAGGGCACGCCGACGTGATGCCGTTCCTCGCCAACGTCACCCGCGGGCGCGACGTTCCCGAGGATCGGTTGCGAGGGGTCGCGGCGGCGTACGACGCGGTCGGAGGGGCGAGTCCTCTCAACCCGTGGTGCCGGCGATTCGTCGCTCGCCTCGAGGCCGAGCTCGCGTCCCGGGGCAAGCCTCAACCCGTCTACTGGGGTAACCGCAACTGGCACCCGATGCTCGCCGACACCGTCGGTCAGATGACCGACGATGGCGTCGATCGCGCCGTCGCGTTCGTCACGTCGGCGTACAGCTCGTACTCGGGTTGCCGCCAGTACCTCGAGAACATCGAGGAGGCGCGCGCGCGCTGTCCTGGCGCGCCCGAGATCGTCAAGGTCCGGCCGTTCCACGACCAGCCCGGGTTCCTCGACCCCTTCGCCGACGGCGTACGCCACGCGCGGCGTGGCCACGCGGAGCCGACCGAGCTGGTGTTCACCGCCCACAGCATCCCGACGTCGATGGCGGCCGGCTGCGATTACGAGCGACAACTTGTCCGAGCGGCCGCCGAGGTCGCCCGGCGAGCCGGCGCCGCTGACCTGCCGAGGACCCTCGTCTACCAGAGCCGCAGCGGCCCGCCTCACGTCAGCTGGCTCGGGCCCGACATCTCCGACCACTTGGCGACTCGGCGCGCCGCGGGGATCGAGCGGGTCGTGGTGGTGCCGATCGGCTTCGTCGCCGATCACATGGAGGTCGTCCACGACCTCGACACCGTGGCGGCTGGCGTGGCCGCAGGTCACGACCTCGGCTTCGCCCGGGTATCCACACCGGGCGACGATGCCCGTTTCGTTGCCATGGCCGCCGATCTGATCACCGATCCCGGGCCCGCCTGTCCCCCCGGCTGCTGCAAACACGATTCGCGCGCTCCGAGCAACACCACAGGTAGCTGAGCGCCCGCGCCGCTAGGTGACTGTTTCAGCTTCCGATCGGTTTCGCTCGCCTGCTAGCGCAGTCGAGACATGCCACTGTCACATTGGAGGGCTCGCCTATCGGCTCGCCCTCTGAGAACCAGCGCGGCTAATCGCTGGCGAGAGGGACGGTGAAGCGCACCAGCGCGCCGGGGCTTTGGGGACCGTTCTGGGCGTCGATCGTTCCGCCGTGGCCCTCGATGATGCGGCGGGCAATGGCCATACCGAGACCGCTCGAACCCCTGCCGTCGCCGCGGCGGAAGCGGTCGAACACGTGCGGCAGCACGTCGGGATCGAACCCCGGACCGTTGTCGGCGACCTGCACGACCGCGAATCTCTCCCAGCGCGATGTCGTTAGCTGCACGACCGTGGCCCGAGCGGCGGCGTTGCGGACCAGGTTCTCGACGACCTGCCGCAACAGCACGTAGTCGGCGTCGGCGACGAGGGCTTCGCCTGGGATGGCGGCGATGGTCACGCCGTCGATGCGCACCGCGGCCGCGACCTCCTCGGTCAGCAAGTCGACCCGAAGCGGGGCCAGCCGCGGATGCGCTTGGCCAGCGTCGAGGCGGGCCAACTCGAGCAGCTCGCCGACACCCTGCCCGGCCCGTTCGGCGGCGGCGAGGATCTCGCCGAGCGACTCGCGGTAGGCCCGCTCGTCGCGTGGCTTGGACAGCGTGTGGCTCGCCGACGCGCGGATGACAGCCAGCGGCGTGCGCAGCTCGTGGGCGGCGTCGGCGATGAAGTCACGCTGCTGGGCGACGGCATGGCGCGCCGGCGAGAGGGACCGCCCGGCCAGCCAGTAGCCGATCGCCGCCATCGCCGCGACCGACAAGATCGCGGCGAGCATGAGGCGCAACCGGAGCGACGACACATCGCTCTCGTATGGTTCGAGGTCGATGGCGGTCACCGCCCACTCGATCTCGGTCACCGGCCTCGCGTAGGCCAGCCAGGTCTGGCCCTGAAAGTCGTGGCGGGTGAACGAGGGCGACCCGCCGGTCTGCTCGACGATCGTCCTCAGCGGCAACTCGACCCACGAGTCGCCGAACGGATTCTCCCAGTACTCGTCGGCCCCCGAGTCCAAGTGCACGTACCACGTGTTGGAGACCTGGATTTGCTCGGGGTCGAAGAAGACGATCGCCAGTTCGTTGACGGTCTCGACGGCTTCGCGATCGGCGCTGGCGTAGATCCGGCGCTCACCACTGTCGGCGGTGTACCACACCATGCCCGCGAGCACGGCCGCCGCGAGAACCGTGTACAGCACCGTGAGCTGGACCCGAACCCGGCGCAGGTTCACGACCCCACCGCCGCTCCGCCAAGCCGGTATCCGACGCCCCGCATGGTCTCGACGGGCGCCGGCGACCCCGGAAGGTCGAGCTTGCGACGCAGGTTCGCAACGTGTACGTCGACCACGTTGGAGAGACCGTCGTAGTTGACGTCCCAGACATGCTCGATCAGGTCGGTGCGAGGCACGACCTGACCCGACCGCCGCATCAAGAACTCGAGCAACGCGAATTCTCGGGCGGTCAGTGGGACCGTGATGGCGCCGCGCCACACCCGGCGACTGGCCGGGTCGAGCCGCACGTCGCCCACCTCGAGAACGGTCGGCTGGGCATCGGCTGGCCGACGAAGCAGCGCCCGAAGCCGGGCCGCCAACTCCGGATAGTCGAACGGCTTGGTGAGGTAGTCGTCGGCGCCGGCGTCGAGCCCGGCGACCTTGTCGCTCAGCGCGTCCCGGGCGGTGAGCACCAGCACCGGCGCGCTCGATCCAGAGGCGCGCCACTCGTGGCACAGGGTCAGGCCATCGATGTCGGGAAGCCCCAGGTCGAGCACGACGAGGTCATAGTCGTTGACGTCGAACAAGAAGCGGGCCTCACTGCCTCGGCCGGCGTGGTCCACGGCATAGCCGTCGTCGCGCAGCGCCCGCGCCAACACCGCGGCGAGGGCGGCGTCGTCTTCGACCAGCAGGAGCCGCACCGCACCATTGTCGTGCCTTCGAGCCTCGAGTGGGAGCGCGCCTCGGAGCCGATCGATCGCCACCGAAGCAATGAGACCCGAACGTCGATTAAGGGATCGTGAAGCCCGGCCTCACGGTGGCCTCATGGACGCCTCTGTACGGTCCCGCCCATGGTCTCCATCCACGAGCAGATCGCCCACATCTTCCGCCGCACGACCTTCGGTCCTGCCCCGGGCGCCGTGGCCGAATGGGTCGACGCCGGCCCTCAGGCCCTGATCGACCAGCTGCTGAGCGAGGACGGCTTCGCCCTCGACTCCGGCGACGTCGATGACGAGCTGCCCGGCGAGGACTACGACAGCTTGCCTCGGTGGTGGATCGCCAGGCTGCTGTCCGACGACGCTCGGCTCCACGAGCGCATGACGTGGTTCTGGCACAACCACTTCACGTCGAGCATCGCCCGGGCCCCCAACCGGCTCATGTGGCGCCAGCACCACCTGATCCGGCGCCACGCCCTCGGCAACTTCCGCGAGCTCGCCCAAGCCATGACGATCGACAGCGCCATGCTCTATTGGCTCGACGGCTCGGGTTCTCGCGGCGAGAGTCCCAACGAGAACCTGGGCCGCGAGCTGATGGAGCTGATGACCGTGGGGGCCGGGAACTACACCGAGAGTGACGTGCGGGTGGCGGCCCGGGCCCTCTCGGGATGGTGGGTCGATTACGAGACCGGCGACGTCGCCTTCGATCCCGAGGCCCACTACTCCGGTCCGCTCACGTTCCTCGGCCAGCGCGCTCGCTGGACCGCAGAGAAGCTGGTCGACCATCTCTGTGACCAGGCGGCGTGCGCGGAGTTCGTGGCCGGCAGGCTCTACCGCTACTTCGTCGGCACCGAGCCGAGCGACGACACACGCGCCGACCTCGGCGACGTGTTCCGCCACGGGGACCTGGAAGTCAAGCCGCTCGTCCAGGAGATCCTGCGCCGCGACGAGTTCCTCGACTCGATCCACGCACGGCCCCGCCAACCCGTCGAGTGGGTCGCCGCCGCCATGCGGGCGCTGCGCTACCAGCCCGCCGAAGGCGAGGAACAGTGGTGGCTCACCCTCCTCAACCAGACACCGTTCTACCCGCCCAACGTCGCCGGTTGGCCCCACGACGATCGATGGGTCGCGGCCAGCCAGGTTCTCACCAAGGGCAACATCGTGGCCGGGTTGACGCTCCCCACCGAGCTCGAGGACAGCCTCGAACCCACGGTCGAGAACGTGCTCGCGCACTGCGGCCTCTACGACATCACCGACCACACCCGAGCCACACTCGACGACGTCGCGAGCACCGTCGATGAGTACGACGGCCGGCTCCGTCTGATGTTGATGCTCGTCCTCAACTCCCCCGAGTTCAACCTCCTCTGATCCGCCTGTCTCGTAACCGACCATCACCCTCTCGAGGAGTCGAAGATGCCATTGCCACCACCACCCCCGTGTCCGGCCTCGCCCCCAGGCGCGGGCGAACCGACGGCCGGCGTAACCATGCCGGCGGGGAACCGGCGAGCGTTCCTGCGCTGGATGATGGGCAGCGCGGCCACTGCGGCCACCGCCGGCGGGTTGTACCAATGGAGCCAGGGAAGCGGCGGTGTCGGGGGTCCGGGAAGCTTCGCCAACGCCACGGTCCCGCGCGCCATCACCGGTGGCGACCCGAGCGGCCGAGCGCTCGTGGTCGTCGAGCTGAGCGGCGGCAACGACGGCCTCGCCACCCTCGTCCCCTACGCGTCCGGGCGGCTCCACGACCTCCGCGGCGACCTGGCAGCTCCCGCCGAGGAGTTGCTCATCCTCGACGACGACTACGCGCTGCACCAGGGGCTCGCTCCACTCAACGAGCGGGGCCTGGCCGTGCTCATGGGGGTCGGGACCCCACAGCCCAACCAGTCGCACTTCGACATGGAGCAGCGCTGGTGGGCCGGCGACCAGAGCGGAACCGAACGACCGGCTACGGGCTTTCTCGGTCGGCTGTGCGACTCGCTCGACGACGGCTCGCCGATCACCGGGGTGGCCCTCGGCGGGCCGACGCCCGCCCTCCTGTCCGCGCGGGCGGTCACCGTCGGGCTCCCCGATCCCTACGGCGCCTGGTACCTGACCGAGGACAGCGATTTCGCCCGGAACCTGCGCCGAGCGATGGGGGCCATGAGCGGCGGCCCCGACGGCGAGCTGGATCTGGTGCGAGGCGCTCGACGAGGGCTGTCCAACGCTCTGGCGTTCGCCGACGTGCTCGCCGGGTACGAGGATCCCGACACGTCCATGTACCCGGGCGGCGACCTCACCGGGCAGCTGTCCTTGGCCGCGTGGTTGCTCGCGTCTGGCGCGGGGGTACGGGTGGTCCACGTGAAGATCGGCGGGTTCGACACCCACGACGGCGGGCGGGGCGCCCACGACGGCCCGATCACCGAGGTGGGCGGCAACGTTGCCGCGTTCCTCGACGACCTCGACAACCGCGGCCTTCTCGAGACGACGTTGGTGGTGACGACCAGCGAGTTCGGCCGCCGGCCGGGGCGCAACGGCAACGGCACCGATCACGGTTCGGCGTCGTGCGCGCTGCTCGCGGGTCCGGTGCACGCCGGGCTGCACGGAGAGCACCCGTCGCTCAGCCAGCTCGACGAGACCGAGAACCTGATCGCCACCGTGCCGATGGCCGACTACTACGCGACGCCGGCCGAGACCTGGCTCGGCATCGAAGCCGGATCGGTGCTGCCCGAGCGAGCGACGTCGATCGGCGGTCTGCTATCCGTGTGAGGCCGAACCCGACGGTCGGTCGGGTTGGGCTACCGTCGGTTGGGTGACTCGATCGCGACGCGTGCTGTTCTTGATCCTCGCGACCGGCGTCGTGACGGCCACAGCGGTGCGCTGCTCGGACGACACGGTGAACGAGGCCATCGGCGAGTCGGCCTCGCCGAGCGTTCCGAACACGACCGTCGCCGAGACGACTGCGCCGACGACCACCACTGCGTCCCCCACCACGACTGCCACCAGCACCACCACCAGCACCGCCACCACCGACCCCTCGTCGCCCGATCTGCCGACCATCGCCGATGTGCCCGACGACGACGCCGACGATCCCTACTTTCCCGGCCTCGGCAACGGCGGCTATGACGTAGACCGCTACACGATCGCCGTCCGGCACGACCCCCGGACCGACGGGTTCGAGGGCCGGACCGACATCGATCTCACGGTTACCGAGAGCCTCGATGCCCTGTCCGTCGACCTGATCGGGTTCGAGGTAACCGACGTCCGGGTCGACGGCCGATCAACGCCGTTCATCCGCGAGGGAGACGAGCTCGTCGTGCGGACGCCCGCGAGCACGCCCGGGGACCGGCTGACGGTGTCGGTCGACTACCGGGCGCCGGTACCGGACTACACCGGCTCCGAGGGCGCGCCGATCCCGGTCGGCTGGCTCGACGACGGGGCCACGACCTACGTGCTGTCCGAGCCCGACGGTGCCCGGGCGTGGTTCCCCGGCAACGACCACCCGAGCGACAAGGCGGCGTTCAGATTCGAGCTGACGATCCCGTCCGACCTGAGCGCGGTGGCCAACGGCGTGCTGATCGACACCGCCGAAGCCGAACCGGGCTGGACGACGTGGTCCTACCAGCACGACGGACCCATGGCGACCTATCTGGCCACGGTGATGATCGGCGATCTCACGATCGTCGACGAGCCCGCCGTAGCCGGCGTCGCGATCCGCCATGTCGTCGCACCGCCCACCTCGCCGCTCGCCGTCGAGAACCTCGGCCACACCGGGCCAGCCATCGAGCTGTTCGGCGATCTGTTCGGGCCCTACCCGTTCGAGGCCTACGGCGTGGCCGTGGCGCCCGAGAACTTCGGCGGCGCCCTCGAAACCCAGACCCTGTCGATGTTCTCGCCCGGGATCCTCGACGACGAGTTCTTCGCCGAGATCGTCGGCGTCCACGAGCTCGCCCACCAGTGGTTCGGCAACGCGGTGTCGCCAGCGCGCTGGCAGGACATATGGCTCAACGAGGGATTCGCCACATACGCCGAGTACCTCTGGGCCGAGCAGGGATCGGCGAGCTATGCGGCCTCGGGTCGCCTGGCCGAGATGGCGTCGCAGGACTGGGGCCCGATCGGCGACCCCGGCCCGTCGGACATGTTCAACCGCAACATCTACGAACGCGGCGGCCTGACGCTCCACGCGCTGCGGCTGACCATCGGCGACGAGGCGTTCTTCGAGGTGCTGCGCGAGTGGGTCGAGCGATTCGGTGGCGCGTCGGCGACCACCGACGACTTCATCGCGCTGGCCGAGGAGATCAGCGGCGAGGACCTCGGCGCCTTGTTCGAGGCGTGGCTCTACGCGCCGAGCATGCCCGATCTGCCGGGTTGATCAACCGAGGCCGACCAGCTCCAGCTCCTCGGCGGTGAGGCAATCGGGCGCGGCGTCGCTCAACGCTTCGAACAGCGCCTCGTCGGCCGCCGCCCCGGCGACCTCGTCGTTGTTGCCCTCGGCGATCCCGGCGGCGAGGATCAGATCTTCGGGAAGTGCAGCGGCCACGCACAGCGCCGACTCTTCGCTGACGCCACCGACGGCCAGCCCTTCGGCGATCAGTCGCACGAAGTCATAGCAGCCGAACTGCAGCGTCACGACCGTCTCCACCTCGCCGGAATCGAACCCGACCTCGCCGAGATCGGTCGGGACGTTCTCGGGCGTGACGCCGAGTTCGTTCAGCCGATCGGTGCCGATCGCACCGACGATCGCCTCGGCCGCGCACTGCGCTTCGTCCGCGGTGGGGAGGGGCTCTCCCGGCTCATCGGGGATCTGCATCGACTCGGCGATCGCCGCGACCAGGTCGCCGTCGGCGGTGTCGTCGCTCGCCTCGTCGGCGGTGTCGTCGGCGGTGTCGTCGCTCGCCTCGTCGGCGGTGTCGTCGCTCGCCTCGTCGGCGGTGTCGTCGTCGCCGCAGGCGCCCAGGAACAGGCCCGCAGCCAGCAGGAGCATCAGGTAGCGCCTCATCACACGTCCTTCGTCGGCCGGGTCCAATCCAGGCACGCTCCTATCGGCGAGAGACGGGGGGGAACTCAAGTAATCGGCCGGCGCCTACATGTGCCATCGGTCACTCCTCGACGGGAACACCAAGCTCTTCGGGGCTCAGGCACGTCTCGGCCGCGCCTCCGACGGCCGCCTCGAACGCCGCCTGGGAGCTCGCTGCCAGCTCGGCATCGCCGCCGATCTCGGCCAGCCCGACGTCGCGCAGGACGCCGTCGGGCACCGCCTCGGCGAGGCACGTCGCGCTCTCGGCGCTGAACCCTCCACCGGTCACGATCGACTCGGCGATCAGGGCCCGGATGTCGACGCACCCCAGCTGGATGTCGACCACGGTGGCCACCTCGGCGTCGCTGAGATCGACCTCGCTCAGCTCGTCGGGCACCGATTCCGGAGTGACACCGAGCGCGTTCAGCCGGTCGACGCCGATCGACTCGACGATGTCGGACGCCATGCACTGGGCGTTCTCGGCGGGGATCGGCAAGTCGTCGGGCTCGTCGGGCGTGGCGATCTCGCCAGCGATCGCCGCTACCAGCTCGGCCGACGCGTCGCCGCCGTCACCCGCGTCGTCACCGCAGGCGACCAGACCGGACAGGACTGCGATGGCGAGCACGATGCGCATGGCCGGCAGGCTACGCAAACCTTGGTGTCGAAAGTGCGGGGCACCGTCGGGACCGGTCAGGCTTATCGCTCACCGCGACGGGGCGCCGCCCGTCTGCAGCACCAGACCCTCGACATCGGTCCCCGTTGGGCCCTTGGGGAACACCAGCCACACCGGCCACGTCGTGGCGGCACGGCTCCACCGATCGAGCGAGCCCAGGGGGTACGGTCAGACATCCGGTCGATGGCCTCCGCGGGGTTTGACACCGGGCCCTGGTAGTGTCGAACTCCTGTTCGTTCGCCCGTCCTTTCGTGAGGATCACAACGCTTCATGCAACAAGAGCTGATCCCGTATGCCCGCGAGGTCATCGACGTGCCCGTGGTCGACGAGCTGAGCGAGTCGTTCCTCGCCTACTCGCTATCGGTCATCACCTCACGGGCCATCCCCGACATCCGTGACGGCCTCAAGCCGGTGCAGCGCCGGATCCTCTACTCGATGCTGCAGATGGGCCTGCGTCCCAACACACCCCATCGCAAGAGCGCGCGCGTGGTGGGCGACACCATGGGCCGCTACCACCCCCACGGCGACTCGGCCATCTACGAGACGCTCGCGCGCATGGGCCAGGACTTCAGCCGCGCCATCACCCTCGTCGACCCGCAGGGCAACTTCGGCTCGCTCGACGACCCGCCGGCGGCGGCGCGCTACACCGAGTGCCGACTCACCGAGGCCGCCATGGAGCTGGTGCGCGAGCTCGACGAGGACACCGTCGAGTTCCGCCCGACCTACGACGGCGACGGCGAGGAGCCCGTGTGCCTGCCGGCGTTGTTGCCGAACCTGCTCGTCAACGGCACCACCGGGATCGCGGTCGGCATGGCGACGAACATGCCCACGCACAACTTGGGCGAGGTCTACCGAGCGATCGAGTTGGTGCTCACCAAGCGCCGCCCGCGACCGACCATCGACGAGCTGCTCGCCGTCCTCCCGGGGCCCGACTTCCCCGGAGGCGGGATCATCATCGACGACGGGCTGGCCGAGGCCTACACGACCGGTCGCGGCTCGATCCGTATCCGGGCCCGGGCCGAGGTCGTCCATCTCGCACGCGGCCGCCAGGGGATCGTCATCACCGAATTGCCGTTTCAGGTCGGGCCCGAGCGGGTGATCGTCAAGATCAAAGAGCTCGTCGCCGACGGCCGGCTGCCCGGTGTGGCCGAGTTCCTCAACCTGTCCGACAAGTTGGGGCTACGGATCCAGGTCGAGTGCAAACCGGGTGTCAATCCCCAGGCCCTGCTCGCCGAGCTCTACCGACTGACCCCGCTCGAAGAGACCTTCGGCATCAACAACGTCGTGCTCGTCGGCGGCGTGCCCACCACCGTCGGGCTCTACGAGCTGTGCCAGCACTACATCGACCACCGGCTCGAAGTGATCGTCCGGCGCAGCACCCACCGCCGGACCCGCGCCGAGTCGCGGCTCCACATCGTCGAGGGCCTGCTGATCGCCCTCGATGCCATCGACGAGGTGGTCGCGATCATCCGTTCCTCCCAGGACACCGGCCAGGCCCGGTCACGCCTGATCGAACGGTTCGGCCTCTCCGAGATCCAGGCCACGCACATCCTCGACATGCCGTTGCGGCGGCTCACCGCGCTGGCGAAGCTCGAGCTCGACGAGGAGCGGGGCGAGTTGCAGCGGGCCATCGACGATTTCACCGCCCTGCTCGGGTCCGAGAACCGGCAGCGCAAGCTCGTCAGCACCGAGCTCAGCGAGCTCGTCACCAAGTACGGGCGACCGCGGCGCAGCCGTATCGTGGCCGCCGACGACGTGCTCGAGCTCGCCGGGCCGGTGCTCGCCCCCGCAGTCGAGGCGCCGCGGACCGACGAGGCGTGCGTGGTCACCCTGTCGG
Organism: uncultured Acidimicrobiales bacterium; assembly: GCA_964390555.1. Lineage (GTDB taxonomy): Bacteria > Actinomycetota > Acidimicrobiia > Acidimicrobiales > SHLQ01 > CAVTWS01. The sequence continues at coordinate 32,696 of CAYMJU010000032.1, forward strand.
CGTCGGGCCAGGTGGGTCGGGTCCCCCTCGAAGGTTCCAAGCGCTCCGCCCCCGGCCGCCACGACCTGCTCGTCACATCGATCGTCACGTCGACCGGCAGCGAGTTGGCGGCTCTCACCACCGACGCCCGTGTGCTGCGGGCGACCGTCGGCGAGCTGGCCGAGGGCGACGGCCGCAGCCGGGGGTCAGTCGCGGCCCAGGTGTTCGGCACGACCAAGGGCGAATCGGTGCTCGCCGTCGTCGCCGACGGCTCCGAACCGATCGTGCTCGTCACCGCGGGCGGCATCGTCAAGCGCGTCACCGCGACCGAGGTCGCCGGGACCCGCTCCGGGCGTACCATCGCCGCGCGGCGCGACGGAGATCGTCTGGTCGCGGCCTTCGCCTGCCCCGAAGGGATCGACGTGATCCTGGTGTCGAGCGACGGTCAGGCGTTGCGCACCCCCTCCGATGGCATATCGGTCCAGGGTCGAAGCGCCGGCGGCGTCGCCGGCATGAGCCTGCGCGAAGGCGCTTCGGTCGTCGGCGCCGGGCCGGCGCTCGGTGACCCGATGGTCATCGCCATCGGCAGCCGAGGTACCGCCAAAGTGACCGAGGCGGCCGAGATCCCCGCCAAGGGCCGCGGCGCGCAAGGGGTGCGGCTCGCGCGCTTCGGCGACGGCGAGCGGGTCACCATGGCGTACGTCGGCGGTGCTGGTGGTCTGTGGGCGCTGATGGGCACCGATGACGACCCAACCAAGCCCGATCCCACGCCGGTGCCGTTCATGATGGCGGCCACGAAGCGGGATCTGGTTGCGGTGGCGACCGAACGCCAGGTCCTCGCCCTCGGCCCCGGGCGGTGGTGAGCGTGGCTACCAAGGCGCCATCGGGCGAGTACGGCGCCGACGCCATCCAGACCCTCGAAGGGCTCGAAGCGGTCCGCAAACGACCCGGCATGTACATCGGCGGCACCGGGTCGGCGGGCCTCATCCACCTCGTGTGGGAGATCATCGACAATGCCGTCGACGAGGCCTCGTCCGGTTTCTGCAACCGCATCGACGTGACGCTGCACCGCGACCGCTCGGTCGAAGTGTGCGACAACGGTCGCGGCATCCCCGTCGGCCTACACCCCAAGCACAAGGTCTCCGCGCTCGAGGTCGTGTTCACCGAGCTGCACGCCGGCGGCAAGTTCGGCGGCGGGGCCTACGGCGCGTCGGGCGGCCTGCACGGCGTCGGCGCTTCGGTCGTCAACGCCTTGTCGGCCCGGCTCGTCGCCGACGTCGACCGCGACGGCCACACCCACCGGCTGGCGTTCAAGGACCGCCGCGCCGGCCGCGTCACCGACGGTCGCTTCAAGGCGACGCACGAGGTCGAGAAGGTCAAGCGCATCTCGCCCACCAAGACCGGCACCCGCGTGCGGTTCTGGCCCGACTGGGACATTTTCGATCCCGAGGCACGGATCGACTTCGACGAGATCTGCCAGCGCGCCACCCGGTCGTGTTTCCTCGTCCCCGGGCTGCGCATCAAGGTTCAGGACAAGCGGGGCGACACCGACGGTGAGCCGTTCGAGTTCGTCTCCCGCGGCGGCCTGGCCGACCTCGTCGATCATCTGTCGATCGGCGAGCCCGTGACTCAGGTGATCCGGCTGAGCGGCGTCGAGACGTTCGAGGAGAAGGTTCCCGTCGATGGGAAGATGACCCTCGTCGAGCGCGAGTGCGCCGTCGACGTCGCCCTACGTTGGGTCAAGGGGTACGACTCGGCGGTGGTGTCGTTCGTGAACACCATCCCGACCGGCGAGGGCGGCACCCACCTCGCCGGTTTCGACCGGGCGCTGCTTCGTTCCGTCAGCGACGTGTTGCTCAAGGACACCCGCAAGCTGGCCAAGCTCGCCAAGGAGCAAAAGGGCCGCGCGACGCGCGAGGACGTCAACGAGGGCCTCGTCGCCGCAGTGAAGGTCACGTTGCCCGAGCCACAGTTCCGGGGCCAGACCAAGCAGGAACTGGGCACCCCGGCGGTCGAGTCGATCGTGTACCGCATCCTCAAGGATGGCTTGACCGAGTGGATCAACCCGGGTGCCGGCGGCGGCCCGCGCAGCCACGTGAACGCCGTGCGCGACAAGATCGCGAACGCGATCATCAACCGGGTCGCCAGCAAGCAGGTGCTCGAGAACAAGCGCAAGATGGCCAAGCTCGGTTCGAGCGGCATGCCCGACAAGCTGGCCGACTGCCGGGTCCATGGGCCCAACGCCGAGCTGATCCTCGTCGAAGGCGACTCCGCCGCCGGCCCGGCCAAGCAGGGTCGAAACGCCGAGTTCATGGCCATCTTGCCGCTGCGGGGCAAGATCGTGAACGCCGGCAAGGCCAGCACCAAGCAGGTGCTCGACAACGTCGAGGCCCAGGCGCTGTTCACCGCCATGGGCGGCGGCTCGGGCAAGGACTTCAGCCTGTCCGACTGCCGCTACGGCCGGGTGATCATCTTGTGTGACGCCGACGTCGACGGCAGCCACATCCGCTGCCTGCTGCTCACGCTCATGTACCACTACATGCGCCCGCTGCTCACCGCTGGCCGGGTGTTCGCCGCTATGCCACCGCTGTACACCACTCGCGTAGGCGACGACGTGTACCGGGCCTACTCCGACGCCGAGCGCGACCGCGTGACCGACGACCTGTGCAAGGGCAACCGCAAGCGCGAGAACATCCGCTGGAACCGATTCAAGGGCCTCGGCGAGATGAACGTCGACGAGCTGGCCCACTGCGCCCTCGACCCGGCCACCCGCACTCTCAAGCGCCTCACCATCGAAGACGCCAAACAGGCGACCAGTGCCGCCGAGATGTTCGAGGTGCTGATGGGCAACGACGTCCCGGCCCGGCGCGACTTCCTCGTGCGCAACAGCGCCCTGTTCGACACCGCCACCCTCGACATCTAGATCACCCCACCCGGGTGAACGACCGAGGCAGCGACACCCGGGTGCGATCCCACAACGGCCAGCGCCTACACCGGGCTCAGCGAAGCAGCCCCGCCATCGAGAAGCCGGAGCCAATCGCGTTGGTCGTAACCGGTGGCCATCACCCCGACGTGCATCAGACCTTCTTCGTCCGCGCGTCCGTGACTGACCGTAGCAAGCAATGTCACAGTCCTCGTGTAGAACTACAGCTGTGGAACTCGACGACGAGCGCGACGAGGCGGGGGTCGACCCGGCGCCGGGCCCGCGATATCTCAGCCCGTCGTCGGCTGACACGTACAACCAGTGCGCCCGGCGGTGGAAGTTCCGCTACGTCGACGGGCTCCCCGATCCGCCCGGAGTGGCGGCGTTGGCGGGCACGTTCGCCCACCGCGTGCTCGAGTCGCTCATGCAACTCGATCCCGCCGAACGGACTCTCGACCGGGCTCGCTCTCTCGCCCGGGAATGCTGGCCCGAGACCGAGGGCCACGCCGACTTCCTAGCGCTCGGCCTCGGCGACGACGAGCGGCGGGCGTTCCGCTGGCGCGGCTGGTCGGCGATCGAGGGTCTGTGGACACTCGAGGATCCCCAGAAGGTGGTGGTCGAGGCCACCGAGCACCAGGTGCTCACGACGGTGGCCGGCGTGCCGTTCCGCGGCATCGTCGACCGTCTCGATCGCGACCGCGGCTCGCTGGTCGTTAGCGACTACAAGTCCGGCCGGGCGCCGAGCCCCCGGTTCGCCGACAAGCGGCTGACCCAGGTGATGCTCTACGCCGCTGCCGTCGAGTCGACGTTCGGCGAGCGACCCGAACGCGTCCGATTGCTCTACCTGGGCCAAAAGACGATCGAGCGTGCCGTCGATTCCGACGCCATCGACCGGATCGGCGAGGGGCTCAACGACACCTGGAATCGTCTCGGCGCCGACATGGCGACAGGGTCATACGAGCCCACGCCGGGCCCATTGTGCGGATGGTGCCCGTACGCGGCTATGTGTCCCGAGGGCCTGGCCGAGGTTCAGCGACGCAACGACCAGGGCCTACTCGACCCTGCCGCGCCTGCGGCGACCCTCGTCGCCTGAACCTTGGTCGCCTGAGACTTGGTGCATGACGGTCAGCGCCGGCGTCGGCGCAGCCACACCACCAGGCTCGCGATGGCCAGCACACCGCCGAGAACGCCGAGCTTGCGCAGGTCGCCCGATGTCGCGGGGTCCGGCACCACCGACCACGGCGGCGCATCTCTCGAGTCGTCGTCAGTACCCACTCGGCCCCGACACTAGCCGCCGACAGACCGGCAAAACGGGCCCATCGCCTCAGGGACCGAAAGGGGTCGACGTCTACTCTTGAGTCGTGAACCTACCGACGCGCTCCGGTAAAGGACGAGGGCTGGCCGCCCTGATCCCGTCGGCCGAGAACATCGAGCGGCGCCACTTCACAGGCCCGGAGAGGCTGCTCGATCAATTGGTGAACGCGGGATTCGACGTGCTGCAGGACGGCACGAACCTGGCCCTGTGCGCCTACCTCCACGCGCCCGCGACCGGCGAGCCCATGTTGTTCCTGCGAACTCCCGCTTTCGACACACTCACGCCGAGTCGAGCGTTCCGCCTCATGCATCGGCTGGCCACCCTGACCAACCTCGACGCCGCCGAGGGGGCCTTCGAGTGGGAGCACCTGAACGCCCGCTATGTCCGCACCCATGGCCCGGCCTCTGACGGCATGCACATGGTCGCCCGCGCCCGTGGACGGTTCGATCACGGCTCGCTGTCGATCGTTCACGAGATATGTCGGGCCTTCGGCGCGGTGGCCCACCAGATCCAGTCCGGGGAACGATCTGACGACCCGATCATCAGGCTGGTCGTGTCGACGGTGGGTGATCGAGTGACCGTCGAGGCGGTCATCGCCGACGGTGCGGTGAGCCACATCGGTCGCGGTGGCGGCCATGACAGCTTGCTCGCGGTGAGCCGGGCGGTGCTCGATGCCGTTGGCGACGGTTACCGATTCATAGACGTCCGCGAGCTTCTTATCGACCACCTCCGCGCCGTGCTGTCCATCGTGGCCGACCCAACCGGTTCGGTGCGCCTGGGTATGGCGACGGCTATCACCAATGTGAACCACGCCGCGGCCCTCGCCACCTTCCGGGCGATCACCTCCTCCTAGCCGTCGCTGAGGGCTACGCGCCCCCAGACCCCATCGGCACCCTGGGAGCTGCGCTCCCACGGCTGCACACGCTCGCTCCGCTACGCGCGCAGTCGTCGCTGGGGGCTAGGCGCCCCCAGACCCCATCGGCACCCTGGGAGCTGCGCTCCCTCGGCTGCACTCGCTCGCTCCGCTTCGCGCGCAGTCGTCGCTGGGGGTCACGCGTCGAAACTCCCGCCCCATGCTCGGGCGAGCGCTCGGGGCAGTAGCCATACTCCCAGTTCGGTGAGCTGAAGCCGGTCGTCCACGACGCCGGTCTCGACCCAGGCCGCGGTCGCGCACTCGAAGGCCGCGGCGACCCGAGGCGCGTCGCGCTTTGAAATCGTGGTCGTCACCTCGTCGCAGCGATTGATGGCCCGAACCAGATCGTCGCCACCAGCCGCGGCTCCGACGCCGGCTCGGACCAACTCGATCGCCGCGCCCAACCAGTCGGCCCACTCCAGCGAGGCGATCAGCTCGCGATCGGCCGGCGGGTGACCGGAGAGGTCGGCCGGCGCCACGTAGGCCCCGGCCAGGGTCTCGACGAGGTCCGCTCCAGGAACGCCGCTCGACCCACCCGCCACCCGCAGTAGCGCGACCACCGCCGGCTCCCCGTGAGCGAGTCGCGCCGCCAGTAGAGGAGCTACCGCGCCGAGCGCCTCGGGTGCCGGTCGGTTGCGCTGCCCCCGCAGCGCCGCGACCAGCACCTCTCGTGCCGCGGCGTCGGCTTCGGCGTCGCGGCCCGACGAGACAACCCACCCGGCGTCGACCGGTGCCGGGTGAACGAGGGACTGCTCGGCGCCGAATCGCGCCGATACCAAGAAGTGATTCAGCACCACGCCGTCGGTCATCGCCGCCGGCGGACGCTCCAGTGCCGCGCGGACACACGCCGCGGCGGCGTCGATGGTCAGCTCGACGACGGTGAGCCCGCGCCGTTCATCGGCGTCGGCCTCGGCAAGATCGCCCACCAGCCCCGGCGGACCGACGTGGAGGTCGAGCAACCGATCGTCGTCGTCGAGCTCGACGAGAACGCTGTGGTCGGCCCGGTCACCAGAACCGAACTCGACGACGATCGTGCGCGAACCGCCGGGACCCAGCCCGTCCCGAACGATGACCCACGAACTCCGAGCGACCGAACGTCCCAACTCGGCCGCCCACAAGGGCCCGTTCACTCCATGGTTGCGCAGGGCTCCTGCGGCCTGTGACGCGGCCCGGCTGAGCGCCGCGTCCGGGTAGTTGGCCGCCACCAGCGCGACCGCGAGGGCCGCGGCCGTGGGGACCGACGCCAGCTCCGCGAGTAGCTCGCAGCCAAGTTCGTCGGCCTCGAGATCGGCGTCGAGCGCCGAGTCACGCAGCTCGCCGAACAAGCCCGAGATCCACGCCTCGGCCCGCGGAGCGTCGGTCAGGTCGTCGAGCTCGTCGAGGCGTTCGATCAGCTCGACCAACCAGTCGGCTCGCGGGGCGGGGCACACGAGTGCGAAGGATGGCACGACGAAACGGTGGCGGGGTTCTCGGGCACGACGACTCGTGACTTTGTGACGCGTCTTCTGTGCCCGTAACCCGCCGATCGAGCGAGCACCGGGGAGCCGAGTGGCGATGGGGGCGCAGACCGAGCAACTAGCGTGTCGCGGTGCCGGAGCTGCCCGAGGTCGAGACGGTACGGCGCCAGCTCGCCGACCGCCTCGCCGGAAGCTCGATCACCGAGGCCTGGGCGCACGCCTCCCCGAAGTTCGCGTCGGCCGCGGGGGCCGTAGGCGCGACGTTCACGGACTTGGGACGGCGCGGCAAATTCCTGCTCGCCGGCCTGAGCGGTCCCGACGCCGCCGACCGCGAGCTGGTCGTGCACCTGGGGATGACCGGCTCGCTGGCTATCCGACCGAGCCCGACGGACGATCCCTATGTCCGCTCACGGTGGTGGCTCGACTCGGGCGAGGTGCTCGAGTTCCGCGACGTGCGCCGTTTCGGCCGGACCGTGATCGTGCCGGCCGGCGACCATCGCTCCCTCCCGACGCTTCACTCGATGGGGCCAGAACCATGGGATCCGGTCCTCGACGGCGACGGGCTCTGGCGCCGTCTCGCCGGCTCGACCCGGCGGGTCAAGACGGCCCTTCTGAGCCAGGTCCCGATCGCCGGCGTCGGGAACATCTACGCCGACGAGGCGCTGTGGCGGGCACGGGTTCATCCGGCCGCCCGGCGGGTGTCACGGCCGAAGGCCGCGGCGCTGCTGGCCGAGATCCGGACCGTGCTCGCAGACGGGATCGCCGACGGCGGCACGACGCTTCGGGACTACCGCGACGCCTTCGACGGCGCCGGCACCCACCAGGATCGGTTGGTCTGCTACGGGCGGGCGGGCTCGCCGTGCTTGCGGTGTGGGACCACGCTCGTCCGGCGGATCTACGACGCCCGGTCCACGACATTGTGCCCGAGGTGCCAACCCCGATGATCCCGATGACCCCGATGACCACTATTTCGAGCGACCGGGGACGAGATCTGAAGGTGATGAAGCGCCGGGCGACCGGGTTGTTGGTCCTCGCCGTGATCGGGTTCCTCGTGCTCCAAGTGACCGAACCTTCGGGGGCCGGATGGGGTTATCTCGAGGCGGCCGCGGAAGCGGGCATGGTTGGTGGTCTGGCCGATTGGTTCGCGGTGACCGCGCTGTTCCGCCATCCCCTGGGGCTCCCCATACCCCACACGGCGATCATCTCGGAACGCAAGGAGCAGCTTGGCCGAACCCTCGGCGAGTTCGTCGAGGAGAACTTCCTCACGCCCGATGTCGTAGCCGAGAAGGTCCGCAGTGTGCGCGTCGGCGACCGGGCGGCCGCCTGGTTGGCCGCTGACACCAACCGGGCGACGGCCGGCCGCCATGTCGCGGCGACCCTGTCCGGTGCCGCCGAGGTGTTGCGTGACGACGACGTTCAGTCCGTCCTGGAATCGGCCCTGCTCGCCCGGATCCGTCGCATCCCGGCAGCCCCCGCCGCGGGACGGGCGATCGAGCTGCTGACCGCCGACGGCCGGCACCACGACGTCGTCACCGCCGCAACCCGTGGCGCCATCGGCTTCATCGACGACAACCGTCACGCGCTGCGCGACCAGTTCGGCCGCGAGTCGCCCTGGTGGGTGCCCGAGTCGATCGACGACCGCATATTCACCAAGCTGTTCGACGGATTGCGGGGCTTCCTGAACGAGGTGGCCAACGATCCCAACCACCTGGTTCGCGATCACCTCGATCGGCGGCTGGCGGTACTGGTGGTCGAACTGCGAACGAGCCCCGACCACCTTCGTCGCGGCGAGGAGCTCAAGGCCGAGCTGCTCGAGCACCCCGACGTGCGGGCGTGGGTGGCCACGCTGTGGAGCGACCTCAAGACCCGGCTGCTGGCCCAGAGCGCCGATCCCGACTCCGAACTTCGGCACCGGATCGACGCCTTCGTCGCCCGGCTCGCCGAATCACTGGCTACCGACCCCGCGCTGCGCCGCAAGATCGACGGTTGGGTCGAGGGAACGGCGCGCTATCTCGTCGACGCCTACCGCCACGAGGCGACCGAGCTGATCGCCGGCACGGTCGCCCGCTGGGACCCGAGGGAGGCATCTGACCGCGTCGAAATGGCGGTCGGCTACGACCTCCAGTTCATCCGCATCAACGGCACCCTCGTCGGCGCCGTCGCCGGTTTGGCGATCCACGGCATCGCCGCCCTGCTGGGCTGAGCTACGTTCCTGCCGTGGCGACCGACGACACCGACTTTCGCCAACGGATCGCGCGAAACAAGCGAGCGACGCTGGTGCTGTTGACCGGGTTCTTCCTGCTCCTGGCCACCGTGTGCAGCGTGGTCGCCCTCGCGATCGGCGGTGGCATCATCGTGGCCGGCATCGGCACCATCGCCGCGTTCGCCATCGCCTGGGTGAGCTACCGCAACTCGGACCGGCTCGCCCTGTCGTCGACCGGAGCGACACCGGCAGATCCCGCGATGTTCGCCCAGCTGCACAACGTGGTCGAGGAGATGTCGATCGCGGCCGGGATTCCCAAGCCCCGGGTCTTTGTCGTGAACGACCCGGCCCCGAACGCCTTTGCCACTGGGCGCGATCCCGACCATGCAGCGGTGGCGGTCACGACCGGACTCCTCGAGAAGTTGAACCGCGACGAGCTCCAAGGGGTCATGGCCCACGAACTGGCTCACATCCGCAACTACGACATCCGGATCATGACCGTCGCCGTTGCCACCGCCGGCTCGATCGCGCTGATCACCGACCTCGCCTGGCGGCTCCTGTGGTTGGGCGGGGGTCGCAGCCGGAACAAGAACGCCAACCCGCTCGCCCTGCTCGGGCTGGTGGTCGTGGGGTTCCTGGCGCCGCTCGCGGCCGCGATGTTGAAGGCCGCCATCAGCCGCCAACGAGAGGGTCTGGCCGACGCCTCGGCGATCGAGTTCACCCGTCACCCGACCGGTCTCAGGAAGGCGCTCGAGAAGCTCGACGCCGACTCGACCGTCGTGCGACGCACCTCTCACGCCACCTCGCACCTGTGGATCGAGTCGCCCGACACCCACGAGCCCCAAGAGCGGGGTCGGTGGATCAACAACATGTTCGACACCCATCCCCCGCTTCGCGAACGCATCGACGTTCTGCGGGCGATGGAGGGCCTGCCCGCCTACACCGGCCCCGACCCCACAATGGTCGCCGAGTTGAGGGAACGCGCTGCGACCGATGCCGCGCGCCGGGGCCTCGACGGGGCATTCGGGCGCTCCGGTTCGTCGGCGTGGGACACGATGACAGCGCAGTCCGGCGCCGCGGCGAGCCCGTCGGGCGCCGCACCCGGCTGGTACCCCGATCCGTCCGGCGTGGCGAAGGCGCTGCGCTTCTGGGATGGAACCTCCTGGACCGCGCACCTCCACCGGCCCTGACTGCGGTACCGTCGTCGCCGTGGCGGCTCGACTTCTACGCCCAAGGTTCCTTCGCGTCGCGCTCCTCGTAGCGGTCGTCGCCAGCGTGACGGCCGGCGTCTCGGGGCCCGCCCACGCCGACGAGATCGACGACCTGCAGGCTCGGCTCGCCGAGCTCGACGGCGAGATCGCCGCCGCCGACGCCGAGCTGGCGACCCTTGAGGACGCGCTCCGTCAGATCAACGCCGACCTGGCGATCACGTCGGCCACGCTCGAGTTGACCGCCGACGAGTACGCCCGCACGGTCGAGACCCGGCGCGGCCCGGCCGGGATCCGCCACATCGCTGCGATTCAGAGCTACGTCCGTGGTGATCCGCGCTCCGAAGCACTGCTCGAGGAGCTCCAGGGCCTCGGCAACGATTCGACGCCGGCGATTCGCGCCGAGTTGTTCTCTGCCGTGATCGACGAGACGACAGACGACCTGGCGGCGATCGACGCCGCCCTCGTCGCGCTGGGCGACGAGGTCGTGTCCCTCCAAGGGTCCCGCACCGAGCACGAGCAACTCCTCGCCACCACCCAGGCCCGCTTCACCGAGGTCACCGTCGCGCGCCAGGCCCTCGTGACCGAGCGCGCCGAGGTGGAGGATCGCATCGAGTTCCTGCGCTCGCTCGTCAACCGGCCCGTTCTGACCGGCCTCCCCGGTGCCAACCCCGACCGGCCGGCGCTGGTGGTCAAGATCGACAATGTCGACCCGGCGCGGCCCCAGGCGGGGATCAACCAGGCCGACATCGTCTACGAGGAGCTGGTGGAGGGCGGGCTGACCCGCCTGGCCGCCGTGTTCCACTCGACCGACGTCCCTCGAGTCGGCCCGGTCAGGTCGGCCCGCACCACCGACATCGAGCTGCTCGCCAACCTCGACCGCCCGCTGCTCGCCAGCTCGGGTGCCAACGGGGGTACTCGCGACCTGATCGGTCAGTCGTCGCTCGTGAGCATCGGGCACCCCGACTCGCCCCAGTCGTACTTCCGCGACAACGGCCGGTCGGCGCCTCACAACCTGTTCTCGACCACCGCCGATCTGTGGGCCCTCGACGGCGGCCGGGGCGGCCGTCCGTCCGCGCAGTTCACGTTCCGCGCCCCCGAGGGCTCGCTGCCGCCGTCGGCGCGCCCGGCACGGGGTCTGGCGGTCCGGTTCGAGCGGGCGTCGATCAGCTACTCGTGGGACGGCAGCGGCTGGGCCCGAACCCAGAACGGCCGAGCCCATGTCGATGCCGGTGGCGTCGGGGTGTCCCCCGAGAACGTGATCGTCCAGTTCATCGAGTACGGCACGAGCCCCGCGGACGCCAACAGCCCCGAGGCTCACGTCACCGGCGAGGGTGACGCCTGGATCTTCACCGCGGGGGCCGTGATCGAGGGCCGGTGGCGACGCGACTCGGCCGGCGATCGCACGGTGTTCACCGACCCTGACGGCAACGAGGTCACGTTGACACCGGGCCGCACCTGGGTCGAGCTGGCCGAGCCGGGTACCGGCACGATCAGCTGACGTCGAACCGTCCCGATGCCTCACCCCCGATACCGAACGGCAAAACTCGCGAGCTCTGTCGTAGACGACGAACCCTTCGAGCGGGCCCTGCGCCGTATCCGTGACGAGCTCGGGCTCCCGGCCGTCTACCCCGCCGAAGCCGCCGCCGAAGCCGCCGACATGGCCCACCGGGGTCCTCGGCCGCCCCCGGGGGTCCACGGCGACCCGATAGACGCCACCGACTTGGCGTTGTTGACGATCGACCCCGAAGGGTCGCGCGACCTCGACCAAGCGGTCGGAATCGAACGCCGCGGCCACGGGTACCGGGTCCACTACGCCATCGCCGACGTCGCCTCGTTCGTAGTGCCGGGCGGCGCCCTCGACACCGAGGTGCGCCAGCGCGGCCTCACGCTGTACCTGCCCGACGAGCGGGTACCGCTGCACCCACCGGTACTGAGCGAGGGTGCCGCCAGCTTGCTCCCCGACCAGCACCGGCCGGCGCTGCTGTGGCTCCTGGATCTCGACGCCGACGGCGAGCTCGAACGGGCGACTGTCGAGCGAGCGACCGTGCGCAGCCGGGAGCAGCTGTCCTACGTCGAGGCCCAGGACCGCATCGACGCCGGGCACCACGACATGCTCCAATTGCTCCGCGAGGTCGGCGAGCGGCGCGTGGCGATCGAGCTGGCCCGCGGCGGAGTCAGCCTGCGTACGCCGGTTCAGGAGGTGAGCATCGTCGACTCCCCCGGCGCCAAGCAGTACGCGCTGACCTTCGAGACCACCCTCCCGGTCGAGAACTGGAACGCCCAGATATCGCTGCTCACCGGCATGGCCGCCGCGCGGATCATGCTCGACGCCGGCGTCGGCGTGCTGCGCACGCTTCCCCGACCCCGCGGCGGCGCCGTGGACGACCTGCGGCACCAGGCGCGCGCCCTCGGCATCGCGTGGCCGGCGAGCCTCCCGTATGCCGAGCGAATGAGCACCCTCGACATGTCCCAACCGGCGTCGGTCGCCCTGGCCACGCAAGCGGCGCGCTCGATGCGCGGCGCGGGATATCTCGCTTTCACTAGCCCGCCCGGCGTTGACCACGGCCATTGGGCCATTGCCGCCGACTATGCCCACGTGACCGCGCCGCTGCGCCGCTTGGTCGACCGGTTCGCCTTGGAGATCGTCGTTGCGGTGTGCGCCGGCCGGCCGGTCCCGGAGTGGGTCGAGGCCGCCTTGCCGGGTCTACCGCGATTCATGGATCAGGCCCGGTCTCGCGAACGCGCCGTCGAGCGGGCCGTGGTCGACGTGACCGAGTGTCTCGTGCTCAGCGGCCGGGTCGGCGAACAGTTCGAGGCCACCGTCACCGCCGTCGACGAGCGTGGCGCGCAGATCGTGCTGTCCGATCCGCCGGTGGTGACACTCATCGACGCCGGTGTCGAGCTCGGCTCGCGGGTGGCGGTCACTTTGGCCTCGGTCGACCTCGACCGCCGCCGGGTCACCTTCGAGCTGAGCGCCCCCCAATAGCCCGCGCCGGGCGCCGATCAGGGACGAATCAAGCGAGGTGATCGGCGGCGCACGCGCCAGCCGGCGTGACGGTCATGATCTCGACCCCGTCATCGGTGACGGCCAGCATGTGCTCGAACTGAGCCGAACGCCCACCGTCGAGGGTCGCCGCGGTCCAGTCGTCGTCCCAGACGTACAGATCCGGCGAACCCAGGGTGAGCATCGGCTCCACGGTGAACGTCATGGCCGGCTCGAGCCGGGTGGTCGCCCACCGATCGTAATAGTGCGGGATCTGCAACGAAGTGTGGAACTCGGTCCCGATGCCGTGGCCGATGAACTCGCGCACGACGCCCAGATTGTGCTGGCGGGCGTGTTGCTCGATGGCGCGGCCGATCACGTTGACTGGAACGCCCGAGCGGGCGGCGGCGAGGCCGGCGTACATCGCCGCGCGGGTTTCTCTGACCAACCGCCACGACGCGTCGTCGATGTCGCCGACCGGGAACGTGGCCGACGTGTCACCGTGGACGCCGTCGATGAAGATGGTGACGTCGATGTTGATGATGTCGCCCTCGGCGAGCGGGCGGCTGTCGGGGATGCCGTGGCAGATGACCTCGTTCACCGACGTGCACACCGACTTCGGGAAGCCGCGATAGTTGAGCGGGCTCGGGTATCCGCCGAGCTCGACGGTCCGATCGTGGACCGCTACGTCGATGCGATCGGTCGTCACGCCCGGGGCCACGAGCGGCATGGCATCGAGCAGGATCTCCGCCGCCAGAGCACCGGCGCGCCGCATCCGAACCAGCTCGTCGGGCGTGCGGATGGCGCTCGATCGCGATGGGCCCGGATCCCCGGTCAGCGCATAGGGAGGTCGCGAGACCGAGCGCGGCACGGCCCGCCAGCCACTCACCAGGCCCGGACGAATCAGGGCGCTGGTGGACTTCACGAGCGTCGTGTTCTGGGATCGGCGACGTTTGGTCATCGCAAGAACCGCGAGACGCTCTCGACGATGCACGCCGGCTTCGAGCCACCCTCGACCTCGACGGTCAAGGTGATGACGGCCTGGACACCGCCGGGTACCTCATCGACCGCTGAGACCTGGCCACGAGCCCGGACGCGCGATCCCACGGTGACCGGGGCCGGGAACCGGACCTTGTTCACGCCGTAGTTGATCCCCATCGATGCGCCACGGACGTCGAGGATCTGAGGGAGGAACAGGTTGGTCAACGACAAGGTGAGATAGCCGTGGGCGATGGTGGAGCCATAGGGCCCGTCGGCGGCCCGTCCCGGGTCGACGTGGATCCACTGGTGGTCGCCCGTCGCGTCGGCGAACCGATCGATGCGTCCCTGGTCGATCGTCAGCCAGTCGCTCACCCCGAGATCGGCACCCACGGCACCGGCGAGGGCGTCGGGTGACTCGAACACTGTAGGGGTAGTCGGCATCGGACGATCCTCGAGGGCGGCGAGCTCTCAGTGTAGAGAATCGGCCGACGGGGCCGCGGTCAGAGCCCACGGACCGTGGGTACGACGCGCTCGTGCAGCTCGTCCGCCGGGCTCGGTCGCCCGAGAAGGAAGCCCTGACCGTAGAGCCGCGCGCCGAGCCGGCCCTCGTCGAGCTCGAGTAGGCGGGCGATGTGCGCCTCGGTCTCGACACCTTCGGCCACCACCGACAGGCCGAGGGCCGCAGCCATGTGCAACATGGCCTGGACAAGGGCGTCGACCTTGGGCTCGGTCTCCAGCGCCGAGACGAAGGACCGGTCGATCTTGACTCGATGGAGTGGGAACCGGTGCAGATACGCGAGCGACGAGTAACCGACCCCGAAGTCGTCTAGGGCGATACGGATTCCGAGCGAATCCAGAGCGCTCAGCGTCCGCTGGGTCTGGCCGGTGTCTTCGATCAGAACCCGCTCGGTGAGCTCGATCCAGACCCGATCCGGTGGCGCCGCGGTCCGTTCCAGGACCTCGGCGACCTTGGCGACGAAGTTGGCGTCGGTGAACTGGCGAGCCGACACGTTTACGGCGACCTGGGGAAGCGAGCGGGGTTCGTAGGGCCAACCGATCAGATGCCGGCACGCCTCCTCGAGCACCCACATGTCGATCGCTCGCACCATGCCGCTGTCTTCAGCCAAAGAGATGAACGTGTCGGGCATGACCAGACCCCGCTTCGGGCTCTGCCAACGCACGAGCGCCTCGCTCGTGCCCATCTCGCCGGTCACGAGGCCGAACGACGGCTGGAAGACCAGTCGCATCTCGCCATTGGGGATGGCCGTGGCCAGCTCGTCGCTCAGGAACTTCCGTTCTCTCACCAGATCTCGGAACTGCTCGTCAAAGACGATGACCCGCCCTCGTCCCTGCTCCTTCGAGCGGTACATGGCGATGTCCGCGTTGGCCACCAGGCCTTCGGGGCGGTCGGCCGGCAGTGCCGACGCCACACCGATCGAGACCGAGATCTGCTGCACCCGACCGAGCCCCCGGATCGGCATGTGCACCACCCGCTGGAGCTCGAACGCCCGCTCGACCGCTGACGCCTGATCGAGTCCCGGGCATACGACGACGAACTCGTCGCCGCTCAACCGGCCGACCATGTCCTCGAGGCGGACCGATCCCTCGAGCCGGCGCGCGATCGTGCGGAGCACGGCGTCGCCGAACTGATGACCGAGGGCGTCGTTGATCGGCTTGAAGCGGTCGACATCGATGAACAGAACGGCCAGATCCCCGCCGACCACACGGATACGGCGCAGCTCCTCGTCGAGTTGGCGCAGCACCGACGCCCGGTTGGCCAGCCCGGTCAGACTGTCGTGGTTCGCCTGGTGCACCGCCGACTCGAGCGCCTGGCGCATCGACATCAACGCGCTGGCATCGTTCAGGGCGATCGACACGTGTTCGGCGAACGCTCGGAGGGCTCCCTCGTCCTCGATGCTGAACGGGGTTCGCCGCCGCCGGGAACCGACGACGAGTGCCCCCGCAAGCTCGTTCTCCCGATAGACCGGCGTCGCCATGCGAAAGGTCAGGGGATCGCGGGTCGTGACGTCGTCGCCGTGCTCGGCCGCCTCGGTGGCGGCCAGGGCGACCAGGCGCCGGCCCTCCATGGCCACGGCTCCGACACCGTGGCCGACCGGGACCCGGAAGATCGCGCTGCGCTCGCCCTGGTCCAGTCCGAAGGTCGAGACGAGCCTCGTGTACCGAGCGTCCGCGGCATCGATGAGCCGCAGCACGCAGATCACGTCGTCGCCGAGGATCTCCGACACGCCGTGCGTGATCGAGTCGAGCACGGTCGCGGTCTCGTGTCGCTGCGAGATCGCCCGCTCGATCGCCGACAGGTGGTCGAACAGGACCTGGCGCTTGCGGAGCGTTGCGACCAGCTCACTCGTCTGGGTCGCAAGCGCTTCGATCGCCTCGCGCGCCGACTGCTCGGTGTCGAGCGAGCGCTGCTGGCGGAAGTTCATTCCGGCCAGCTGACAAACGACGCTCAGCGTCTCGCTCTCGACCAGTTCGAAGGGCCCCTCGCGGAGCGCGACCACGAACCGCATCTCGACCGGATCGATCAGCGCGACATAGACGACGAGGGCCGTCCCATGGTCATCGACGATGTTGGTCCAGCCCATGCGGGCCGACCGGACGATTCGGGCTCGGGTGTCGGGACGCTGGATCGGTCCCCAGCTGTGCACAATGCGGTCCCCGCACGTGAGAGCGAGCGCCGTGCAGCCCAAGGACTCGCCGAGCCGGTCGAGCAGTTGCAGGACGGCCCGCTCGTCTTCGACCGCGCTCGAGGAGAGGAGCGTCAATAGCCCTTCGTTGGACCAGGTCGTCACGGAGTCGTCACCGGTACTCTCATCGGCTCGGACGCCGCACCGATTGAGGTTCAGGAGAGGTGTGGCATCATCGGGCGCCAAACGACCCAGGAGTGACATGTCCGCCAGTGGAGGCACCAAGGCGATCCTCGCCGCGTTCTTCGCCAACCTCGGCATCGCCATCGCCAAGTTCGTCGGGTTCCTGTTCACGTCGTCGGCGTCGCTGCTCGCCGAATCGGTCCATTCGCTGGCCGATACAGGCAACCAGGCCCTGTTGCTGCTCGGCGGGCGACGAGCCGGCAAGGAGGCCTCGGCCGATCACCCGTTCGGCTACGGCCGCGAGCGGTACTTCTGGTCGTTCGTCGTCGCTCTGGTGCTGTTCTCGCTCGGCTCGCTGTTCGCCATCGCGGAGGGCGTGTCGAAGATCCGCCATCCTCACGAGCTCGAGGGTCTCGGCTGGGCCATAGGAATTCTGCTGCTCGCCATCGGCCTCGAGAGTTACTCGTTCCGGACCGCCATCGTCGAGGCCAACCACGTCCGCGGCTCGGCCTCGTGGGTCGCATTCATCCGTCGGGCCAAGGCCCCGGAGCTGCCGGTGGTGCTTCTCGAGGATCTCGGGGCGCTGATCGGCTTGGTCCTCGCACTCGCGGCGGTGATCATCGCTCAGGTCACCGGCGATCCGGTGTGGGACGGCATCGGAACCCTGAGCATCGGAATCCTTCTCGCCGTCATCGCCGTGGTCCTGGCCATCGAGATGAAGAGCCTGATCATTGGCGAAGGGGCGAGCCCCGACGACCACGACCGCATCGTCGCGGCGATCTCCGGTCACCCTGACGTCGATGGGATCATCCATCTCAAGACCCAGCACATCGGCCCCGACGAGTTGCTCGTCGCCGCCAAGGTGGCGTTCGGGCCTCACCTCGATCTGGCCACCGTCGCCAACGCCATCGACGAGATCGAAGCATCGGTCCGGGCCGAGGTCCCGATCGCCCGGCCCATGTACATCGAACCCGACATCGCCCGCGGGGGCCGACGCGCGGACGGCTGATACATTCGCCATCACACACGACATACGGGGAGCTCGGGGTAGCCGGGCTGAGAGGGTGCTCGTACCGGCAGAGCCGGCCGGCACCGACTCGAAGAACCTGAACTGGGTAATGCCAGCGGAGGGAAGCCATGCGGTCGGCCACGGTCATCGTCTTGTTCACCATCATCGGGTTGCTGGGGTCGTGCAGCGACGACGACTCGACCGAGCGCCGAGCGTGCCTCGACGCTCCCGGCGGTGAGCCGGTGGAACCGGCCGCCACCGATGCCACCGACACCCTCGTTCTGCTCGCCCACGACTCGTTCGCGGTGTCCCCTGGCGTGCTCGAGACGTTCACCGAGCAGACCGGCATCGACGTCGAGGTCCGCACGCTCGGCGACACCGGCCAGCTCGTGTCCGAAGCGGTGCTCACCGCCGGCGAACCGCTCGGCGACGTGCTGTTCGGCGTCGACAACACTTTCCTGTGCCGGGCGCTCGAAGCGTCGGTGTTCGAGCCGCTCGCCCTCGACCTCACCGCGATCGATCCCACGCTCGACCTCGACCCCCACCACCGGGTCGTGCCCGTCGACTTCGGCGACGTATGCCTCAACACCTCGGGCGCCGAACCTGCCCCGGCCAGCTTCCGGGACCTGGTCGACCCCGAGTACGCCGGCGAGCTGGTCACCCAGGACCCCGAGACTTCGTCGCCGGGCCTGGCCTTTCTGCTCGCCACCATCGCTGTTCTCGGCGACGGCTGGCGCGACTACTGGGCCGGGCTGGTCGCCAACGACGTCGAGATCAGCCCCGACTGGACGACGGCCTACTTCGTCGAGTTCGCGGCCAGCGGCGGCGACCGCTCGATCGTTACCTCCTATGCCACCAGCCCGGTTGCCGAGGTGCTGTTCAGCGATCCGCCGGTGTCCGAACCGAGCACCTCGGTCGTGGTCGACTCGTGCTTCCGCCAAGTCGAGATGGCCGGCGTGCTGCGCGGAACCGAGCACCCCGAGGCCGCGGCCGCGCTCGTCGAGTTCCTCGTGTCACCCACGTTCCAGGCCGACGTGGCGCTGAGCATGTTCGTGTACCCGGCCCGCACCGACGTGGAGCTACCACCGGAGTTCGCAGTGGCACCCACGATCGAGGATCCCATCACCATGGACCCGGTCACCATCCACGAGAACCGCGACGCCTGGACGAGCGAGTGGCGCGAGATCGTGCTCGGCTGACGTCGGTCGGCGTCGCCGTAGTTCCCCTGGCGGCGATCGCCGTTCTCGTCGGGTACCCGGTCGCCGGCCTGGCGCGGCGAACGTTCGACCTATCCAACCTGGTGGACACCGTTACGGCGGGCTGGTTCTGGCGGGCATGGCGATTCACGTTGTGGCAGGCCACCGTGTCCACCGTCGCCACCGCGGTGGTCGGACTGCCGCTCGCCGGGCTGTTGTCGCGGCGCCGCTTCCTCGGGCGTTCCGCGTTGCGGGCGCTGGTGACCGCACCGTTCGTGATGCCGACCGTCGTCGTCGCCGGGGCCTACCTGACTCTGTTCCGCCAGCTCGGGCTCGACCGCGAGCCGCTCGATCTCACCGAGAGCACCACCGCGATCGTCGCCGCGCACGTCTTTTTCAATCTCGCCGTGGTCGTTCGCGTCGTCGCAACGGCGTGGGAGGGACTCGACCCGACCGCCACGGAGGTGGCTCAGACGATGGGAGCGAGCCCAGCCCGCGCGTTCGTGGGCGTCACGCTCCCCGCGCTGAGGCCGGCGCTGAGCGCCGCGGCGGCCATCGTGTTCGCGTTCAGCGTTACGTCCTATGGAGTGGTGCGGGTCCTCGGGGGGCCTCGGCGGGCGACGCTCGAGACCGAGATCTACCGCTTCGGTGTGAGCCGACTCGATGTGGAAACGGCGACATCGCTGGCGTTCGTGCAGCTGGCGACGGTCGTGCTCGTCGTGTGGGTGGCCGGCCGGGCCGGGGCGTCGGTGGGCTCGGCGACGCTGAGCCGGTTCAGCGCTCGGGCCGATCGCCCACTCGGGGGCCGTCAGCGGCTCGCCGCCGGTGCCCTCGTGACCGCCGTCGTCGCCTACATCGTGGCGCCGTTGACCGCCCTCACCACCGAGGCCTTCCGATACGGCGGCGGCTGGAGCCTTCACCACATGGCCTCGCTCGTCGATCGATCGACGTTGCTGCCCGTCGTGCCCGCCCGCACCTTGGTCAACTCGCTGCTGGTCGCTGCTGTGGCCGTCATCGCCGCCCTGGTGATCGGAGGTCTGGCAGCGGTCGCATCGAGCCGCCACCGCGGCCCGCTCGGTCGGGTCGTCGAGGGCGCCGTGACCCTGCCCCTCGCCATCTCGGCGGTGTCGCTAGGTCTCGGCATGCTCGTGACGTTCGACCGACCGATCGGATTGCGTTCGTCGTGGTGGGTCATACCCCTCGCCCACGCTGTCGTCGGCGCGCCGTTCGTTGCTCGAGCCGTCGGCCCGGCCATGCGGTCGGTTGGTCCTGACCTCCGCGACGCCGCCAGCGTGCTCGGCGCATCCCCAGCCGTAGTGGCTCGCACTGTCATCGGTCCGCTCGTCAGCCGGTCGGTGGCGGTCGGCGCCTCGTTCGCGTTCGCGGTGTCGCTCGGCGAGTTCGGTGCCACCTCGTTCCTCGCCCGGCGCGACGACCAGCTCACCGCGCCCATCGCCATCGTCAGGCTCCTGGGCCGACCCGGCGACGAGCCCCGGGGTCAGGCCGCCGCCATGGGGGTTGTCGTGCTGGCGCTCACTGTCGCCGTGGTGGCCACCGGCGACCGAGTCGCCCGGAAGCGCCCGTCGTGAGCGAGGGGCTGCGCGCCGAAGGCCTGACCGTCGTCATCGATGGCGGCCCTGGCGGCCGCGGTCCCAGTGGCGGCGTGCTGCTCGACGCGGTGTCGGTCTCGGTCGAACCGGGCGAGGTGCTGGCCGTGCTGGGCCGCAGCGGAGCCGGCAAGTCGACGCTTCTGCGGGCCATCGCTGGTCTGATCCCGCTCGCCGCCGGACAGATCGAGATCGACGGCGTCGACGTCACGTCCCTGCCGACGCACCGGCGCGGTCTCGGCCTCATGTTCCAGCATCCCGCCTTGTTCCCCCACCTCGATGTCGGCGAGAACGTCGCCTATGGGCTCAAGGTGCGCGGGTCGAGCCGTACCGCTCGGGCCGCCCGCACCGAGGAGCTGCTCGATCGGGTCGGGTTGGGCGGGTTCGCCAGGCGATCGGTGGCCGACCTGTCCGGCGGGGAAGCCCAGCGCGTGGCCCTGGCCCGCGCACTCGCACCCAACCCGCGTGTGCTGATGCTCGACGAGCCTCTCGCCGCCCTCGACCGGCCCCGGCGGGCCGACCTGCTCGACGAGGTGCGGCGGGTTCTCCAAGAGCTGTCACAAGCTGCGGTGTACGTAACCCACGACCGCGACGAAGCGTTCGCGCTGGCCACGTCGATCATCGTGCTCGACGAGGGTCGGGCCGTGCGCCAGGGCCGGCCTGCCGACGTGTGGTCGGACCCCGGCTCGGTCCGGGTAGCCGAGCTGCTCGGGCACCGGAACCTGGTGACCCCTGCGGTTCTCCGCGGCGCCGTCGGATCGCTTCCAACACATCTCGCCGGTGCCAGCCAGATCCTCGTGCCCCACGACGCCGTGACCCTCGGCGGCGACATCGCGGGGTACGTCATCAGCCGCCACATCACCTTCGACCAGCCCACCGCCGTCGTCGAGCTCTCGGGCGGGGCCCGTCTGTCGATCGCCTACCCGGCCAGCGGCCCCACCTCTCTCACCGTCGGCATACGGGTCGATCGACTGGTCCCGCTGAGAGAGCGCCACTAAGTGAACGTTCGATGTCTGAGCGGTCTCGCTCGCCTGCTAGCGCAGGCGAGAAATGCCACTGTCACATCGGAGGGCTCGCCTATCGGCTCGCCCTATGAGCTGACCGATGCCTCCCCGGCACCGGGGTCGTGTGAGAGTGAGCCGATGCGACAGGTCGCAGTGATGGTCGACAGCCTTACCGAGCCGGGAGTGCCCGATCAGGTGCCGGGCGAAGCGGCCGCGGCCTGGCTGCTTCGCGGCGATCGCGCCGCGCACCTGTTGCCCAGCATCGACACCGTGCGCCGAGCCGGCGCCGACGACGTGGTCATCTGGGCCGGCGCCGCCGATGTGCGCCGCGGGCGCCCGATCGCCGACGTGGTCCACCACGTCGCTGAGACCATCGACGAGCTCTCCCGGGTGGCACCGGACTCCGTCGTGACCGTAGCCGCGGTTCCGCACGGACGAGGCCGGTGGGCGGGGGCGGTCACGACCCTCAACGCCGAGTTGGCCCGAGTGGCGCGCGAGCGCGGCGTTCGATGGCTCGATCCTCGTGTCGGTCGCTCCGACGACCGCGGCCGCTCCCTGGCATCATGGACCAACCGCCGCGGGCGGATCCGTGCCAAGGGGGACGCGTGAACGCACCAGCCGATCGGCTGCCGGTGATCGACGGTTGGGTCAACGTCTCCATGGGCGACAGCAAGCCGCCCGAGTACCTCGTTCGCGTGAAGGAGGACTACCTCAAGCAGGGCGACAGCTTCTTTCGCTCGTACGATCCGCCCGAGTTGCTCGACCTGATGGACTCGCTCGGTGTCGCGAAGTCCGTGATTGCCTATGCGACCCGCGGGCACGGTCGGGGCTCGAACGACAGCGGTTCTGGTCGCGTGCTGCGATTCGTCGATGAGCACCCCGACCGTTTCGCCCTCGCCGTCCACGTCGATCCCCGGGGCCTCATGAAGGAGCTCTGGGCGCTCGAGGACATCGTGCGCGATCACCCGGTGGCGTGTGCTCGAGTCGTGCCCTTCGGCATCGATCTGGCCCCGAGCGACGCCCTCTACTACCCGCTGTACGCCAAGTGCGTCGAGATCGACCTGCCGCTCACGATCAACGCCGGACTGCCCGGTCCACCGATGCCCGGAGAGTGCCAGGACCCGATCCACCTCGACCGGGTCTGTCATCGCTTTCCCGACCTCAAGCTGTGCATGGCCCACGGTGCCGACCCTTGGTGGGGGGTGGCCATCCGCCTGATGATCAAGTACCGAAACCTTCACCTGATGACTTCGGCCTGGTCGCCGAAGCGGTTCCCAGCCGAGCTGTTGCACTTCATGCGCACCCGCGGCGCCGACAAGATCATCTTCGCGTCGGACCACCCGGCGCTTCCCATGCAACGCTGCGTGGACGAGGCCCGGGCCCTCGACCTGCCCGAGGACATCCTCGCCAAATATCTCTACACCAACGCCGACCGCTTCTTCTTCGCTCCCCGATCCCCGCGGTACTGAACCCGGACGGGAGCGCGCCGTCAGGTGCCGTGGGCGACGACGTCGGCGGCGAAGCGTTCGATCAGCGGTGCCAGACGGGCGAGGTCGCGCTCGCTCCAGGAGTCGAGGGCGTCGGCCACGGTCGACCGCCATGCCGCCCGTAGCTTCTCGGTGAGGTGCTCGCCGGCGGCGCTGAGGGAGATCCTCGAAGCCCGTCGATCGTCGGGATCGCCTTGGCGGTCGATCAGACCCTTCTGTTCGAGCGCCGCGACCTGCCGGCTGATGGTCGACACGTCGACGGCCAAGTCGGTCGCGATGTCCGAAAGCCGGGCCGGCGCCAGACGGGAGATGGCCACCAGCACCATGTAGGTCGCCCGGTCGAGGTGGATGCCAGCCCGCTCCCGGACGGCCTCGGAGAACCGGCTCGAACGGGTCTGGCGCACGATGACGCCGAGCGCCTGCTCGATGCGGTCGATGTCGCCCTCGAGCCCGGTCACGGCCCGCACGCTACCGGTACCCGGTGCCGACCGTCACCCGACAGTTGTTTGTACCACACAATCACCTGAGGATAGCCTGTCTGGATGAGCGAAGCCGACGACACGCGCCACCGAAAGCTGGTGGTGATGATCGTCGGGCTGATGCTGGCCCAGATCATGGCGGGCATCGAAGGCACGATCATCGTGAACGCCCTCGGGTACATCGTTCCCGAGCTCGGTAGCGTCGAGCTCACCCCGTGGGTCTTCGTGAGCTACAGCTTGGCGTCGGCGACCAGCACGATCGTCTGGGGGAAGCTCTCGGACCTGTACGGGCGGCGGTGGCTCTACTATCTGTCGATCGTCGTCTTCGTCGTCGGCGCGATCGTGTGCGGTACCGCCACAACGATGGGCCAGCTCATCGCCGGTCGGGGTGTGCAAGGCGTCGGTGCCGGCGGGCTGATGACGCTCACGATGATCATCATCGCCGACGTGATCTCGCCCCGAGAGCGCGGCCGCTATCAGGGGTACATGGGCGCGATGTTCGCGGTCGCCACCATGCTCGGACCCTGGGTCGGCGGCATCATCGTCGACACCACGACGTGGCGGTGGATCTTCTACATGAACCTACCGCTCGGCCTCGTGGGTCTGGCGATGGGTTTGATCACACTGCGCGACGTACCGTTCACGCGCCGGGAGAGCTCGATCGACTGGCTCGGGACCTCCACGCTCATCGTCTGGGTCTCCGCGAGCGTGCTCGTGGCCACCCGAGGCGCCGAGTGGGGCTGGGGATCGGCGATCACGATCGGCCTCATCGTCGCGTCCGTTGCCGGCGTCGTCGCGTTCGTCGCCATCGAGCGACGCGCCGCCGAACCCGTGCTGCCCCTCGAGCTGTTCCGGGAACCGGTCTTTTCGACCACATCGGTCCTGGCGTTCTTCCAGGGCATCACCATGTTCGCGGCGACCGCGCTGTTCCCGCTGTTCCTGCAGATCGTGGTCGGCGTCAGCGCGACCAACTCCGGGCTCCTCCTCGCGCCCGGCTCACTCGGGATGCTCGCCGGCTCGATCGGGAGCGGCCAACTCATCTCGCGGACCGGCAAGTACCGGCGCTACCCGATCATCGGTGCGATCGCCACGTCGGTGGCGTTCATCGGCTTCGGGACCATGGACACCGGTACCTCGCTGTGGGAAGCCGTGACCTACTCGACCCTCGCCGGCATAGGACTCGGGCTCGGGTTCCAGACGGTCATGCTCGCGGTGCAGAACCGGGTCGACCACGCGCACCTGGGCGCGGCGACATCGGCGTCGCAGTTCTTCCGCAGCCTCGGGGCGACCTATGGCGGAGCGATCCTGGTCACGATCTACGTGAGCCGGCTCGATTACTGGCTACGCGAGCTGGCCGGCGGTTCGGGGCTGTCGGCCGCGACCCTGCGCGACAACCCGACTCAGATCCGGGAGCTCGACCCAGCGGTGCAAGAGGCGGTGATCACCTCGTTCAGCCGGTCGATCACCACCGCGCTGGTCGTCATGTTGCCGGTGGCGATCGTGTCGATCTTCATCGCTCGCCTGGTGCCGGAGTACCCGCTGCGAGACCAGGCTGCGGTCGGCGACCCTCAACGTCACCGCACGGCCCCCGACGACCGCAGTGATGTGATCTCGCTCGACGTCCAGCCGAGTTCCGACAGCACCGAATCGGTGTCGCATCCGACCCATTGAGGTGACGGACCCGGAGCGCCGGGTGTGCGTGACAGTCGAGGTACCGGCACCACCTCGGTACCCCCCTCCTCGGTGAACGCCCCTCGGCTGGTGTGGTGGGGATAGGTGCGGGCCTCGGTGAAAGTGAGGACCGGGGCGAAGCAGGCGTCGGTTCCCTCGAGCAACTCGCACCATTGGTCGCGCGTCCGGGTTCTCATCACCTCGGCGATCCGGGCCTTCAGCTCGGGCCAGCGGTCCCGGTCGTACTGAACCGGCAGCCCGGCGTCGCCCAATCCGATGGCGTCGATGAACAGGGCGTAGAAGTGCGGCTCGATCGGCGCGACGCTCACGTAGCCGCCGTCGGCGGTCTCATAGATCGTGTAGAACGGCGAGCCACCGTCGAACAGGTTGGTGCCCAGCTCGTCGCTGTGGGAGCCCGAGGCCGCCATCGCGTAGTACAACGAGGTCAACGACATCACACCGTCGACCATGCCCGCATCGACTACTTGGCCCCGGCCTGACCGTTGGGCCTCGACGAGGGCGCAGACCACGCCGTACGCCAAGTTGAGCCCACCGCCGGCGAAGTCACCGAGCAGTTGGAGCACCGGGACCGGGGGGCCGCCCGGGGGCCCGACGGCTCGTATGGCGCCGGTGATCGCCTCGTAGTTGAGCGAGTGACCCGCAGAGTGAGCGAGCGTCCCCATCTGGCCCCACCCGGTCAGCCGGCCGTACACGATCCGCGGGTTCCGCCCCATCACCTGCTCGGGACCGACCCCGAGTCGTTCGACGACGCCAGGCCGGAACGACTCGCAGAACACGTCGGCCTGTTCCGCCAGCCGCAGGACCGTCTCGACTCCATCGGGGTGCTTGAGATCGACACCGATCGATCGGCGGCCCCGGTCCCACGAGCTGTACGGCTTCGGCGCGGGCTCGGCCGGCACCTCGGCCGCCCGGTCGACGCGGATCACGTCGGCACCCATGTCGGCCAACTTCAGGGTGCCGAACGGCAGCGCGCCGAGCCCCGCCAACTCGACGACCCGCACCCCGGCCAATGCTCCAGCGTTTCCCATCACGTCACCCCTTCGGTCGCCTGATCGCGCCATCGCCCGCTCGATCGCGGTTCTGGGAACAGAATGACAGATCAACCTGGGGAAATGATCTCGAAGTGCATGGGGTCGGGTACGAGCCACACACCGCCCCAGCCGAAGCCGTGCTCGACGAACGCGTCGACGAGTCGAGGGTCCTTGTTGGAGAAGGTTCCGGCCGGGTTCTCGGCCACGTTCAAGTCGACCGCGATGCCCCACGAATGGCGAGACAACGCGAGCCCGGGACCGATGCGCCGGGCCGCGTGGCACCCGGCGTAGCCGTCGGGGTCGACCAGATGACCGAGACCGCGGCTCTGGAGCTCAGCCAACACGCCCGCGATCTGATCGACGGCGTCGATGTGGCAGCGCGTGGTACCCACGAGCGGCAGATCGACGGTCACGATGTGGGCCGCGACCCACCCGGGATCGATCTCCACGTCACGCCCGGCGAGCGGGCGGAAGGCGAACTCCCCGAACCGCTCCTTCACCAGCACCAACGGCAGCACCGCGTCGCCGTGACGGAGGAACGGGCTCTCGCCTTGCGCCCGCACCCGGATCGGCATCGGGGACGGGAGGGACTCGGTCAGCGCCGCTTCGACCACCAGGCGCGGTTCCTCGGACGTGACGAGCACGAATCGGTCGGTCACGACCCCGATGGCCGCGCCCGTGGCGTGCGACACGAGCACCTCGGCCCCGGAGCCGGCGACATCGTCGACGATGCCCGTCACCACGAGGTGGTGCCCACCGACGAGCTCCAGGCGGCCGCCGATACCGACCCCGCGGAGCCGGGCCGACGTCTGCGTCAGCACCGCGCTGTCGTCGCTCCCGATCGTGTCGCCGAACGACGCTTCGAGACCCACGAGCGCCGCATAGCTGGCGGGATCCACCGCGAGGGTGTCGAGCGGAACCCGCCAGCCGTCATCCCATCGTTCGACGAGTTCGCCGTCGGAGCCGTGGACCGCGACGAGTCCGAGTTCCTCCCCGCGGACCACGGTCGACGCCTCGATCTCGGACCGCCCGACCACCGCTTCGCCGTAGGCGGCGGGAAGCCCACCGGAGGTCCAGGCGAGGAACATCGGCGGCCGCACGGGCACGACCTCGCCGGTCGAATCGATCGCGCTCGTCGGTCCGGCCGACGGGGCGGTGAGCGCCGGGGTGACGGCCAGGGTGACCGGGGGAGGTGCGGGCACCGCAACGGTTGCCGCGTCGGAACCCGAGGTCGCGAACGCGACCGCGAAACCGGCCACGACGCCGGCCGCGGCGACGAGGGCGAGGCCGACACCGATGCCCAGGCGTCCGACGACACGACTCACCGGTGAAGCCCTCCGGCCACCGCTACCAACTCGGCCAGACCGAGCCCGTCGGAGCGCACGCTGACCACCCAGCCTCGCTCGACCCACTCGAGGTGGCCGCGATCAGGATCCCAACGGCCGGCCACACCCCTGACGACCACGCCGACGACATCGGGCGAAGTGGGCGGGTCGAGCGTCGACCCGGGAAGCTGCACGATCGTGAAGCCGCTCTGCCCCGGGCCGGGCACCAGCACGGTGACCACGCCGTCATCGACACGCTCGGAGAGAGCCCGATCGCTCGTGAGGGCCCCTTCAGGCAACGACTCGGTTGACGGCGCCTGGAGCCAGCCGCTCGGCAAGGCAGTCCCGACGACACCGAGCGACGACGCGACCCGGATCAGCGCCGCCGAGCCGATCGACCCCGACACCTCGACGTCGACGGTCCGCCCCCCGCTCGCGGCGTGAAGACCGACTCGCATGCCCGAAGGATCGAGATACAGGCGACCGCCGCCCGGGACATCGACGGGTCGGGCGAGAGGGTCGATCTCGCCGAACATCCTCGGTTCCTCCCACTCGCCGGTAGCCCTCACGACGAGCCACGCCCGCCCGTCGGTGTAGGAGCGCAGACCGACCGCGACGCCATCGACGACCCGGCCCGATCGGTACGGCTCGAACCCGTCGGGCAGCCAGGCCGGCTCGGGCGCCGGATCGGCCGGCGCCGACGGGTCGAAGCCTTCGGACCGCTCCGCAACTGGCGCCGCTGACGGCGGCTCGGGTGTCGGGGCACCGGGCGCCCGAGGGCTGAACGTGGCCTCGATCAGCACCGAGCCGGGCTCGTCCGCATAACCGTGGCGGCGGGCCCAGAGATCCCGATCGACGCCGTCGGCTGCCGTCACCGTCAGCCCCCGCAGCGTCATGGTCGCGGCATCGAGGTGGACCGTCGCCCGGTCGGTCGGATGGATCGCGCGCCAGTCTCCGACCGAGAGGAGCCCACCGACGAGCGACTCGAACCGAGCCACCGTCGAGGAGACGATCACCGTGCCCCCGGTGCGGTCGATCGACATCGACGTGTCGGCCGAGACGCCCGGCGATACGAACGTGCCGGTGGGTACCACCAGATCGAGAGGGAGCGCGACACCGAGCGGTGCCCCGTCGACGGTCGCCCCGGCCGACGAGAACGGCACCCGGTCCACGACATGACGGACGAGTGGTTCCTCGACTATGCACCCGGGTCGGAGCTGGATCGGGCACCCAAGCCGAGCCACGGTCCAAGCCTCGGACTCGTCCACGACGACCAGCACGTCGTTGCGAGGCCACCGCCCGGCGGGATGGTCGGTCGTGTCATCGAGTTCCAGGGTGAGGCGATCGGGCGCGGAATACGTCAACCGGCCCCTGAACGTGCGGATCGGGATGGCCGGGTCCCAACCCCGCTCGCTGATCTCCACGTCGACGTCGAGACGTTCCACCGCCACTTGGGCGGCGAGCACGTCGTCGGCCAGGTCGGCCACGGCGGTCGACACGCCGCGGTCGAACACGCCCCCGATCGTCGCGCCGGCGAGGCATCCGGCCAGGAACACAGCAGCCGCGGCTACGGCCAACCGGTTGCGGTGGCGCGGTGCCGATCGTCGGGCCGCTTCGGCGTCGAGCTCCGCGAGGATCCCGGCGACGAGATCCGGCGGAGCGACCGCAATCTGGATCCGCGCCGCGGCCCGCAGTTCGAGAGCTTGCCGTCGAAACGCCTCGGCGCCCGGTGGGAGCGGATCGGGAAGCGCCACGGGTTCCTCGCCGTCGAGCGCCGCCGACACGCGGACCAACAGGAGATCGTGGTCAGACATGGCTCGCCTCATCCCGCTCGTCACCCACGGCCCACCTCGCCCGGCTTGGAGGTGTCGTCCTGGCCGGCATCGAACCAGGCGACGAGGTCCCGACGCGCATGGAACACCCGGCTCTTCACCGTCCCTTCGGGAACGTTCAGGATCGACGCGACCTCGCGGTAGGTCATGCCGAGCACCTCGACGAGAACGAACGGCTCGCGCAGCCGCGGCGACAGCGAGTCGAGCGCCGCCTGCAACTCGTGACGCTGCTCGGCGATCGAAGGCGCCCGGCCCTCATCGGCGCGAAGCGCTCGCACGCGGAGGTGGCGGTCGCGCTGATCCCGCCGTCGTTGCGCCCGCATGTCGTCGATGGCCAAGTTGCGAGCGATGCGCAACAACCACGACGAGAACCGGGACTCGAACCGGTACCCCGGCAACCCGCGATAGGCGCGAACGAACGTGTCCTGAGCGAGCTCGGCGGCCCGCTCCGGGTCACCGACGAGATGGCACAGGAACCGCCACACGTCGGTCTGGCAGTGCCGGACCAACTCGGCGAAGGCGTCGCGGTCGCCCGTCGCGGCAGCCTGCACGACGACCGGGTCGGGCTCGTCCATCCGTCGCTCCCCTCCGCGGACAGCCTGCCCCATCGATCGCCAGCTGTCAGGCCGCCGTCACGGGGTCGGCTCAACAGGCGCATTTGAGAACTGAGCCCCACGTCAACAGAAAGCCCGGTGGTCCGGCGAAGGTGACGCCGCCCCCGTCGCCGGGCAGCGAGAACGTCGCCAGTGCGAGCTGCCGAGCCGGGTCCCAGATCACCACCTGCCCGTTCAATGCCACGCGGAGCTGCGAACCGTCGGCGGTCACGTCGAGGTCGGTGATCGAACCGGCGGACGGATCCGCGGGGCTGATCGTCATGAGCGGCGTGGTCAAGTCGGGCGAGTAGCTCGTGACCCAGTAGGAGTCGCCGACGTACAGCACCCCGTCGTTGGTGACCGCAGCATGCACTTGCGGCGGGGTGTACCCCGGTCCGGGGACCGGCATCGACGCGACCCAGGTGTTCGACCGCACGGTCAGCGCTTCGAGGTCGACGATGGCCACGTGTTGGGTAGACGGGTCGACGACGTACAGCGACCGGCCGTCGGGCGTGATCGTGAGGCTCACCGACTCCGGCGCCCCGGTCCCGATCGGTACGGGGAGGAACACGCAGAACGACCAGTCCTCGGTGAGGCTCAACACGTGCACGAACGCCCAGCGCTCACCGCCGCCGGTCTCGGCACCGGCCGGGTCGAGCACCGGTGCATCACCTCTCGGGATCGTGTAGAGGGTGTACAGGAACTGATGGTCGGGCGCGAGGACCTGGGCTCGGGCCCGGCCCCGCATCTCGGGACCGAGCTCGACCTCGGGGCTGAACACGTCGGCCACCGTGCCGCTGGCCAGATCGAGACGGCGCACGAAGTAGCGGTCCGGGTCGAGCGGAGGCCAGAACTCGAGCAGGTACAGAGTCTGCTCGTCGAGCGTGAAGGTCTCGGGCTCGAAGTTCCCTTCGAGCTCATAGGTCGCCGGCTCGGGCCGGTCGCGCCAATACACGGTGAGCGACGTGGTCGCCCGCGACTCCGGTTCGTACAGTCCCGACGCCTGCCGCGGCGCCATGAGCACGGCGGCGTCGCCGTCCGGTGACACGTTCCTGATCTCGAGATCGCCGGGCAGCGTGGCCGTCACCTCGGCCGCCCCGGTGGCGGGGTCGACCTGGGACAGTTCCGTGGCGACGCCGTCGGACTCCGCTTGGTACAACGTCGAACCATCCGCGGACACCGCGCCGCCCTCGACGGTAAAGGTCGACACGCCCGAGACCGGGTCGAGGGCCGAGACGGATCCCTCGGCATCGCTCACCAGCACGAGGGGTGACGGACCGTCGTCGTCGACGAGTGAGGCAATCGTCGCGCCCGCCACCGCCAGCGCGGCGACCAGCGCGACAACTACAAGCCCGGCTCGGGGCTCGGTCCGGCGCGGCTGATCCCGGTCGCCGGTCGACACCAGTCGACCCAGATCAGTTGCCTTGTCGAAGGCGACCTCGATGTCTTCGGGAGGGTTCAGGAGTGCCGTCATGTCCAACCAGACGATCGAACCATCCCGATGGTTCTCGCCTAACGTTCGCGGCAATGTCGCCGTCTCTTCCCGGGCCGCTCGTCGATGGTCCATGGTTGGTCGACCATCTCGACGACGTCGCGGCCCGACGGCTGGTCGTCGTCGACTCCCGCTGGTACCTCGACGGTCGCAGCGGACGGGCGGCGTACGGGGAAGGACACCTACCTGGTGCCCGATGGGTCGACCTCGATACCGAACTCGCCGCACCTTCGGGGCCCGTCGTCGGCCGTCATCCCCTGCCTGAGCCTGCGGTGTTCGCGGGCGCCATGCGCCGCGTGGGTGTCGACGCGGGAACGCCGGTCGTCGTCTACGACGACCAGCACGGGGCGGTCGCCGCGCGGTTGTGGTGGATGCTCGACGCGCTCGGTCACCCCGCGGCGGTGCTCGACGGCGGCATGGCCGCGTGGCCGGGCCTTCTGACGACTGACCTGCCGGCCGTCGTCACCGGCGACTTCGAGGAACGATCGTGGCCCACCGATCGGCTGGCGACGGCCGACGAGCTGATGACCGGCTCGGCGACGGTCATCGACGCCAGAGCACGCGCCCGCTACACGGGCGAGGACACATCGATCGATGCTCGGGCCGGACACGTGCCGGGCGCGCGGAACGTGCCGTGGGCCGAACTGGTCGACCCCGGGATCGGGACGATGCGCGGCTCCGCCGAGCTCGCGGAGGTGTTCGAAGCCGTCGGCGTCACCGCTGGCACCCCGGTGATCGCCTACTGCGGGTCGGGAGTCACCGCATGTTTCGACCTGCTGGCGCTTCGCTCCCTCGGGGTGACCGATGCCCGCCTGTACCCGGCGAGCTGGTCCGGATGGGCAACCGACCCCACCCGCCCCGCCGCGCTCGGCGACACCTGAACGCATTCGTCGCAGTTACCCGGGGGCGAGACCAGAGCTACCGCGAGACCGCCAGAGTCACAGCGCGAACCAACCGACGAGGTCGGTGACGAGGTGAACGTTGCCGGTGTTGTTGTAGAGCGACACCTTGCCGTCGGCGCCGACTTTGGCGATCACCAGGTTGGGTACGTCCTGGCCGACCTGGGTGTTGAGGCTCGAGGCATTCGGCCGGCCCTCCCCGGTCGGCCACACGGTTACGAACGAGCGGGCGGTGGCCTGCGTCGACGTGACGTTGAGGGCGACGGCCGCGACCCCCGACGCCGGCGCACCACCGACGCCGACGACCTGGAGGTCGAACGAACGGCCCGCGCCGAGGGGGATACCGAACCCCTCGCGGGTGTCGAACAGTCGAGCGGGCGTGAGGGGCGTGTAGCCCGAGCCGTTGGCGAAGTACCCGACGACGTCGGCCACCAGGTGAACACTGCCCGAGGCGTTGAACAGCGACACCTTGCCGCCGGTACCGACCTTGGCTATGACCAGGTTCGGGACGTCTTCACCGACCTGGGTGTTGAGGCTCGACGCCGTCGGTCGGCTCTCTCCGGTCGGCCACACGGTCACGTAGGAGCGATTGGACGCCTCGGTCGAGGTCACGTTCAAGACCACGGCACCGACGCCCGAGCCGGGCACGCCGCCGACGCCGAGCACGCCCAGGTCGACCTGGCCGCCGGGACCGAGCGCAGCGGGCGCCGGGAGACCGGTTCCGTCGCGGGTATCGAGCACGCGAGCCGGGGTCAGCGGCGTACAGCCCTGACCGGTCGGGAACCAGCCCACGGCGTCCGCGATGAGGTGGACCGATCCGGCGTTGTTGAACATCGACACCTTGCCGTTGGCGCCGACCTTGGCGATCACCAGGTTCGGCACGTCCTCGCCGACCTGGGTGTTCAGGCTCGACGCCCGTGGCCGCTCCTCGCCGGTCGGCCAGACCGTCACGAACGACGGGTGCGTCGCCTGGGTCGACGTCACGTTGAGCACGACAGCACCGACCCCCGATGCCGGGGTCCCGGCGATGCCGAGCACGGTGACGTCGATCGACGACTGTCCGGCCAGCGGACCGACAGGAGCCCCGGTGCCGTCACGAGTGTCGAGCACCCGGTTCGGTGACAGCGGCGCGTAGCCCCCGGTGTAGGCGAGCACGGGCGGGACGTTGCCACCACCGCTCGCGGCCTGGAAGAGGTCGAGCTTGGTGTGCGTCGCGCCGAGGATCGCCGAGTCGTCACCACCGAGCCACGTGCCGAGCAACGTTGCGTACACGGATCGGAAGTCGACGTGGTGCTCGAGATCGCCTCGTTGGTCGAGAGCGCTGACCGACGGGTAGAGGCCGTGATGGCCTCCCCGCACCTGAGACCCGACGACGAGCAACGTGTTCGCGGTGCCGTGGTCGGTGCCGCCGCCATCATTGGCCTCGACCCGGCGACCGAACTCGCTGAAGACGAACAGCGTCACTCGATCACGGAACTGCGGCGACAGGCTGTTGAAGAACAGTTCGATGGATTGGTCGAGCTCGGTCAGCAGATCGCGGTGGGTACCGTCCTGGGCGTCGTGGGTGTCGTACCCGCCCTGTTCGACGCCGAGGACACGGACGCCGATGTCGGTGTTGATGAGCTGAGCACAGATCTGGAGGTTCCGCGGCAGGTGCCCATCGGTGAGGTTCTGGAAAGCGGGTTGCACCTGGGCCGCGACCGCGGTCGCGACACCGGTGGTCGACGCCACCCGGTTGGCCCATTGCCCCTTCCCGAAATCGTCCTGGCCCATGGCCTCGATGGTGGCGTAGAGACCCTGCTCCCACGGCTCGTCGCGGTCGGCGCCGAGCAACGATCCCGACGACGGCAGGGCGATCGCGGTCGTCTGGGCTCCCTTGAGGTACAGCGGCACGCTTCCCCACGACACGTGAACTCCGGCCAGGTCGTCCATGGCGAGGGCATCGAGGTAGCGGCCGAGCCACCCGGTCGTCGGTGGCAAGTTGCCCGGTCGCCCGCCCATCCACCGGGCCGCGGACGTGAAGTGGCTGTGGTCGTCGAGAGGGTCACCGACCCCGTGGACCAACGCCACGTCGCCGGCGTTGAACCGGCTGTGGAGGAGCGGCAGGTTCGGGTGCAGGTACAGCCCGCCGCCGACTGGCCTCCCCGTCGCCGGGCTCACGGCGAGGGGTCCCCGCAAGCTTTGGTAGACGCCGTTCTCGGCTGGGGCCACCGTGTTCAGACCGTCGTTGCCGCCCGACAGGAAGACGTTGACGAGGATCCGCTCGGTCGGACCGAGTGGCGGGCCGGCGAGGGCGTGGCCGCGAAACCAGCCCGGGTCGACGAGCGCGGCGCCGCCGAGGGCTATGGCGCCCTGCAGGAACGAGCGGCGGGCGAAGGCGGAAGGTAAGTGGGCCATGATCGTTGTCCTCTCACGCCACCTGGAAGTCGGGGGATAGCGCCCCGAGGACGACGCCATAGGGCTGGATGGACCACGAGTACTGCTGTCGAGACGTCAACCACCACGCCTCGAACCGTGTCCGGGTCGCGGCCGACGGCTCGTTGACGCCGAAGTCGTCGAACATCCGGTTGACGGCTGTGGTCGCGGACCCTTGTGTCGCGGTGCCGGCCGAGAGTCCGTCGAAAAATCCGTAGTCGTCTGCTCGCCACCCGAGGTGTCCGGCGAAGGCCCCGCGCGCCCACGAATTGGCGGTCGATATCCAAAAGCCGTTCTGCGGCCATCCGGCGACGCTCGGCGGGTCGAAGGGAGCCATCCCCATCTCCGAGAGCTGGTAGTGGACGTGCTCCGACGACGCGATACGGGTCCGCCGGAGGGCGCTGACCACGAACTCGATCGGGTTCTTCACCAGCTGGTACCGGCTGGCGGCATCCCAGAACTCGTCGCGCATCAGCACCGCCTCGACGAGGACACCGATGTCCCAGTTGGCGGCGATGAACGAGTCGGCGAGTTGGTTCACCGCGGCGTCACTCGGCGTGATGTGGATGAAGTACTTGAAGAGCTTGCGGGCGATGAACCGGGCAGTCAGCAGTCCCCGCGCACCGGTGCAGAGCTCGGTGATCGTGCTGTTGCCACCCGCCAGTCCGGTGCCGTCCCAGTTGCCGGTGATTCCGAAGAGGGTCTTCTGGCCGTGGTCGTGATCCTCGCTGTGGAATTCGAAGTCGATGTCGTAGAAGACCCCGTTCCAGCCGACCACGTTGTACCCGGTCCACGCCCGAGCCATCGCCACCACGTCAGCCTCGGTGAAGTTGCCGACGCCGATGGTGTACAGCTCCATCAGTTCCCGGGCGAAGTTCTCCTGGATGCCGCTGGCCACGTTCGACTCGTTGTCGAGGGCGACGAGCATCGCCGAGCCGAGCGACACCTGGGTCAACAGGGTGGGGAAATGACCGAGGGCGTGAGTCCGGAAGAGATCGAACTGGTTCCGCATGGCGGGCCAGTCGCCGACCTTCTCGAACGAACATGCGAAGTGGCTGTGCCAGAAGAGGATCATCTTCTCGACGAGCGGCGCTGGCGTGGTGATCATGCGATCGACCCACCATCTGGTCGTGTTCACCCAGTCGAGCCAGTCCCCTTCGACGCTCGGGGCTGGGTAGGCGACGGCGGGTGGAGCCTGTCCCATCACGTAGTCGACCGCTTGCTGGCGGCTCAGGGCTGTCAGATGGATGATGCGCCACGGGTCCGACGCTGCGGACTCTCCGGTGAGCAGGCGCCGCTCCCCGAATCCGGTACGTCGAAGCAGGTGCGCCGCTTCCGCGGTGGTGACCATCGATCTCCCCTTGCTGTGAGGCCGCGCTCGACGGGCGATCGCTCACCCGCTTGCCCGCCGGACTGGGTCCGGCGATTCACCCGCATGAGTCATCGGCACCACGGGGGCGGACCTTGAGCACTACAGGGGGGGCTTTGCGTCTCTACACTCCGCCTCATGGCATCGCGCAACGCACCCCTGGCCGGTATCGATCTGCTCGACATGGACCGCTTCGTGCGGGGCGAGCACCACGAGATGTTCCGCCGACTCCGGTCCGAGTCACCGGTGTACTGGCACGCCGGGCCCGGGGCGGACGGGTTCTGGAACGTGACCAAGCACGCTGACCTGATCGAGGTGAACCGCGACGCGGTGACGTTCTCCTCCGAGGTCGGCGGGATCAGCATCTTCGACTTCGACCAGCACGAGGGCACGGGCGGTGGGATGGACCCGCGCGGCCTGATGATGCTGTACATGGATCCGCCGCGACACACGCGCTACCGGCTCCTCGTGAACAAGGGCTTCACGCCTCGCATGATCGGGTTGATCGAGCAGTACCTGCGGCACCGATCCACGCTGATCATCGACAACGTGATCGAGAGCGGTTCCATCGACTTCGTCGACGACGTGGCGTCAGAACTGCCGCTTCAAGCCATCGCCGAGATCATGGGCGTCCCCCAGGAGGATCGGCGGCTGTTGTTCGAGTGGTCCAACGCCATGATCGGCGCCGACGACCCCGAGTACCAGAACGAGGACAACGGCCTGGCGGTCATGCAGCTTTACGCCTACGTGAACGAGTTGGCCAAGGCGCGCGCCGCCGATCCCCGCGACGACATCGTCACCAAGCTGATCAACTCCGAGGTCGAAGGCGACAAGCTGTCCGAGATCGAGTTCGACATGTTCATGATGCTGTTGACGGTGGCCGGCAACGAGACGACCCGCAACACCACATCCCACGGAATGCACGCCCTTCTCACCAACCCCGACCAACTCGAATGGCTGATGGCCGATATCGACGGCCGGCTCGACTCGGCGATCGAGGAGATCCTGCGGTGGGCGTCGCCGGTGCTTCACTTCCGGCGAACGGCGACGGCCGATGCCGAGATTCGTGGGGTACCGATCTCGGCGGGCGACAAGGTCGTGATGTGGCACATCTCGGCCAACCGCGACGAGGAGGTGTTCGTCGATCCCTACGAGTTCCGGCTCGACCGGTCGCCGAACGACCACATCGCGTTCGGCGGCGGTGGGCCGCACTTCTGCCTGGGAGCCAACCTGGCGCGCATGGAGCTGCGGCTGATCTTCCACGAGATCCTCACCCGGATCCCCGACATGACGCTCGCTGGCGAGCCCAAGTACCTGCGATCCAACTTCATCGGCGGCATCAAGCACATGCCGGTGCGGTTCGCGCCGGGCGCGAGAGCCGAGCCGGTGCCCGTCTGACCCGCGCGATCAGGCCGCGATCAGATCCAGAACCTCATCCTCGGGGATCGCTCCTCGCCACGCCCCGAGGATCTCACCATCGGCCGCGAAGAGCGCCGCGGCTGGCTGCCCGGTGATGCCGAGCTGAGTCCACGACTCGAACGTCGCGTCCCAGTACATCGAGAGCGTCAGGTCGTGCCGATCGACGAACGCGATCGCGTCGTCGAGGTTGTCCTGGGTACCGAGTCCGATGACTCGGAGCTGGTCCGCGTTCTGTCGAGCGAACTGCTCGACGCCGGGGGCTTCCCCGTTGCACGCACTTCAGTGCGGGGCCCAGAACCACACGAGCAGCGGCTTGTCGGCCGGTAGCTGCGCCGCCAGCGACGCCGGCTCACCGGTGTGGAGATCGGCGACGTCGACCGCTGGCAACGGTGACCCCGATGACGCCTCGCTCGCCGTGTCGATCGCCGTCGGGCCAGCGCCGCCGCCGCAGGCGCCCATCGGCACCATGACGAGGGCGGCGACCGCCAGCAACCGTGAGCGCATCGCTTGGACTGTACCGGCCTCGACGCCACCCCCGGAGCGCGCCGGGTGACGGGTTTCGCGATTGTTGTCGCTCAGGACGCGCCGACGCCCAAGAGGCTGCCGATCACATAGGTGGCCGCGCAGGCACCGGCCGCGACCGCGACCTGGCGGGCCGCCGTGCGCACGATCGATCGCTCCGTGAACCGGGCCAGAGCCACGCCGACGAGCACGGCCGCGATCATCCCGATCACGACCGATGCCATCGCGGCCGCGGTTCCGCCGCCCATGAACCAGGGCACGAGCGGCAGCACGGCGCCGAGCGCGAAACCGAAGAACGAGGTGCCAGCCGCCCGGATCGCGCTGCCGAGGCCCGCCGGGTCGATGCCGAGCTCCTCGCGTGCATGGACGTCGAGCGCCACGACGGGGTCGGCATGGAAGTGACGCGATACGACGTCGGCCTGTTCCCGAGACAGGCCACGGGAGCGGTAGATCGCCGCCAGCTCCTCCTGTTCGAGCCCTGGGTTCTCGGCCAACGAACGACGCTCGATCTCGAGCTCCCGCTCGATCAGCTCGTTCTGGGCGGTGACCGACACCCATTCCCCGGCCGCCATCGACAGTGCGCCGGCGAGCAGGCCCGACAGGCCCGCGAGTCGCACGAGCGAAGCGTCGGTGGAGGCGCCGGCGATGCCGAGCACCAACGCGACGTTCGACACCAGCCCATCGCTGACGCCGAACACCAACGCCCGCGCGGTGCCCCCC
The DNA here is from genome assembly GCA_964390555.1 of uncultured Acidimicrobiales bacterium. Classification (GTDB taxonomy): domain Bacteria; phylum Actinomycetota; class Acidimicrobiia; order Acidimicrobiales; family SHLQ01; genus CAVTWS01. The sequence goes on from CAYMJU010000032.1 coordinate 71,580, forward strand.
TGCACGTCACGATGCCGGTGCACCTGGTCGAAGGCTCGAGCCACGTCGTCAGTCTCGCACCGACCGCGACGCGGTGCCGTGCCCGACCACCACTCGGGCGCCGCAAAGCTCGTCGCGCCTGGAGCGGCGCGCCGTCTCGGCGTCGAGCCGGGCCAGGGTCCGGCGGCCGTCGGCGAGATCGACGATCGCCCAGCCGGTGTCGTCGGGAAGCGCGGTGTAGGTGACAACCCGGCCGGGGCCGTCGATGGCGGCCACGCACGGGACCCGGGGCGTCGCCGCTTCGACCGCGCCGGTCACGTCGGCGTGCCAGTAGCCGTCGCCGGGCTCGCTCGACCACACCATCGCCCCCTGCTTGGTCAACATCCCGCTCACCGCGGTAACGAGTCCAACGCGGCCCGGTTCGGCCCGCAGTCGGCGCGCCATCACCGCCGTGCTCCAGAGGGTGTAGTGGTTGAACGGGCCACCGGCGAACGCCATGCCGCCGGTGACCGTGAGGTCCTGATGTTCGGGGTCGAGCCCGATCTCTCGCGCTTGCAGCCCGACGGCGACCGGAAAGCACGAATACAGATCGACCAGGTCGACGTCGTCGAGGTCGAGGTCGGCCAGCCCGAGCGCGGCCCGAGTGACCTGGCCAGCGCCCGGGCACCGCCACGGCTCGGCCCGTTCGGTCAGGGGGACTACGCAGTCGTGATCGGCGCCCGCGAGTGGGAAGACCCACCTGTCCGGCGCCACACCCGCCGCCCGGGCCGCGCCGACCGACATCAACAACAGCGCCGTCGACTGGTCGATCGTCCATTGGGTGCTGTGCCACTTGTTGTACGGGAAGGCGAGCGGCCGGTTACCCGGCGACGCGGCGGCGATCCCGCCAGCAGTACGGGCTCCGGCGAACCACGCTTCGGGATTCGTCGCGGCGATCTCGTCGAACCGGGACCACAAGGCGGCGACCTCGGCGGCGTGAGCGTCGAGCGTCAGGCCATCGTGATGGCGAACGGCGTTCTCGATCATGGCGTACTGGTACACGGCTTCGATCAACCGGGCGTCGATCTCCAGCAGCGAGACCGGGATGTCGCTGGGCCGCCAGAGCTCGTCGGGATCGCGACCGGCGCGCGCCTCGGGGGCCTCGACCCCCGACCGGGCGGCGCGCTGAGCCCGGGCACGGTTCTCGACACCGAGCACCACGACCGAGTCGTGCTCACCTGACAGGATCGCCTCGCAGGCCCGGGCCAGAATCGCGGTCTGCGCGATTCCGAGCTGGGCGACCACGCTGGTAGCCCGCTCCGGCACGCCGGCGGCGCGCGCTGCCGCGCCCCCGATATCGTCGCCTGACCAACTCCCCTTGGCCGTGAGGATCAGTGTCGTCGCGCCGGCCACGCCGACTCCGCCGGCATCGGCGAACGCTCCGTTGATCGCGCCCGTGGCGAGTGAGATCCGGTCGAGGTCGAGCCCCGGGTGACCAGCGGTGCCCACGCCGACCAGCACCGGCTGGCGATCGTCATCACCCACGGCGACCCCACCCGAACTGGCACGCTAGCCCGGTCGCCCGCGACGCATTTCGTGCGCCAGCACGCGTGGCGGGGTCGGTCACGAACCGGCCTGGCTGCGGCCTCGATCTTGGATGGCCTGACGCTTCTCGGCGAGGTCGTCGGGGTTGAAGCTCTGCATCCACTCCGCCGACCGGCGCGCCTCGACGAGCCACGCTTCGGCACCGGTCGTGTCGGACGTGAGCCGGTAGGTGTCGCGAATGGCGGTGATCGCGTTCGGATCGATCGACGCGATGTCGCGGCCGAGCTGGATCGCCCTAGGCAGCAGCTCACCGTGGGGCACGACCTCGTTCACCAACCCCCATTGCAAGGCGGTGTCGGCATCGATGTAGTTGCCGGTGAACGACATCTGCCGGGCCCGCCGGATACCGATCGCCTCCTGGAGGTTCACCGTGAGTCCCCACCCGGGCATGATCCCCACCCGGCTGTGCGTGTCCGCGAACCGGGCCCGCTCCGACGCGACGAGGAAGTCGCACGCCAGGGCGTACTCGAACCCGCCGGTCACCGCGGGCCCGTTGACGGCGCCGATCAACGGGGTCGACAGATCGGGGAACGGCCCGCGCTCCTGGGTGACGAACGCGGCGCTCCGCCCGGCGCCGGACCCGCTGATCTCCTTGAGATCGAGGCCGGCACAGAACGCGGGGTCGGCGCCGGTCAGCACGATCGCCCCGACGGTGGGGTCGGCGTCGAGCTGGCGTATGGCCGCGGTGGTGCCCTCGCGGAGCGCCTGGTTGAGCGCATTGCGCGCCTCGGGCCGGTTCATGGTGACCACACCCACGCCACCATCGATCTCGACCAACACCAGGTCGCTCATGATCGGCATCCGGGGAGCTGCGCTCCCACGGCTGCACTCGCTCGCTGCGCTTCGCTCATGACGTCCCCTTTCGACAACCGGCCTCGGACCCGGCAGGCTAACCAGGGTCGACGAACCCGGACGAGGTGTGCGATGAGGTTGCAGGACAAGGTCGCCATCGTTACCGGTGGAGGCAGCGGAATCGGGCTGGCATATTGCCGCCGATTCCTCATGGAGGGCGCGACAGTCATGATCGCCGACATCGGCGAGGAACAAGGCCGTCGGGCGGCCGACGAGCTCGCGCCGATCGGCGACGTCGCCTTCGTGAAGACCGACATCGCCGACGAGGCATCGGCCGCCAACGCCGTCGCCGCCACGATCGAGCGGTTCGAGCGAGTGGACATCCTGGTCAACAACGCTGCTATCTACGGTGACTACGAGGGCCAGAACCAGTCGCTCGCGTACCTGAAGCGGGTGTTCGACGTGAACGTGCACGGCCAGTGGCTCATGGCCCGAGCCGCGGCGCCTCACATGGTGCGCCAAGGGTGGGGGCGCATCATCAACATCGCGTCGATCGCGGCCTACCTGCACCAGCTCTCCTCGGGCGCCGGGGGATCGCCCGACGACTTCGAGCTGTCGAGCTTCTCCTACCAGCAGTCGAAGTGGGGTGTGGTCGGCCTGACCCGCCATCTGGCCGGACAGCTCGGTCAGTACAACGTGACCTGCAACTGCATCGCGCCCGGCCTGGTGAACACCGCGGCCACCGAGAAGCAGGTCCCCGGCGACTTCCAGCCGATGTTCGCCGTGATGTCGGCCATGCGTCGCAACACCGAACCCGAGCACATGGTCGGCCCCGCCGTGTTCTTCGCCAGCAGCGACGCCGACATGGTCAACGGTCAAACGCTAGTCGTCGACGGCGGCAACGTGATGCTGTCGTGACTCGCCGAAACGCCGCTCTCGGACCGTGACCCGCACCGCGCTGGTAGTCGGCGGCACGGGGCCCACCGGCCCGCTGATCCTGCGCGGGCTGGAGGCACGGGGATACTCCGTGACCATCCTGCACACCGGTGCCCACGAGATCCCCGAGGTGGCCCACGTCCCGCACCTGCACTGCGACGTGAAGTCAGCCGAGGCGCTGACCGACGCCATCCGTAGCCTCACGTTCGATGCTGCCGTGGTCACCTACGGCCGCCTGCGGACGGTGGCCGAGGTACTGGTCGGCAAGGTCGGCCAGTTCGTGTCCGTCGGCGGTGTGCCGGCGCACCGCGGCTTCTTCGACGCCGCTCGCTACGACCCGCCCGGCATGCCCGTTCCCGCGCGGGAGGACGGGCTCGCCGCCGACGAGGACGACGACGGCAAGAGCTACCGGATCGCCCGCACCGAGCAGTTGGTGATGGACGTCCAGCCCCGGGCCGCACACTTCCGCTACCCGTACCTTTACGGGCCCCGGCAACCGGTCCCGCGCGAATGGCTGGTCGTGCGCCGCATCCTCGACGGCCGGCGCCGCATGATCGTCCCCGACGGCGGGCTCACGTTGCAGTCGTTCGCCTACGCCGAGAACGCGGCCCATGCGGTGCTGTGCGCTCTCGATCACCCCGAAGCCGCCGCCGGCCAGATCTTCAACGTGGCCGACGAGGAGACGCTCTCACTAGCCCAGGTGATCGCCCTGTGCGCCGAAGAGCTCGGCGTCGAGATGGAGCAGGTGTCGATGCCGACCGCGCTGGCCGTCGCGGCCCGCCCGTTGCTCATGGCGCAGTCGCCGACGCACCGGGTGCTCGACACAGCCAAGCTGCGAACCCTGCTGGGTTACCGCGACCTGGTGCCGGCTCGCCGGGCCATCGGGCTGGTCGCCCGCTGGTTGGCCGACAACCCACTCGCCCCGGGGGGCATGGAGGAACGGGTCCTCGAGGACCCGTTCGACTACGCCGCCGAGGACGCGGCGATGGACTCGTGGCGATCTGCGCTAGCCGGATTCGAGCAGCCGGCCTACGCAGTGACCCCCGGGTACGGGCTGCATTACGCCGGCCCCGGGGCCAGCTACGCACGCCCTGACACCCGCATCTGACAGACGGGTGACTCGCCGGTCAAATCCCGCCGGATTGGCTACATCGGCCCCGGCCTAGGCTCGGGGCATGAGCACGCGGACGGTTCTCGGTACCTGCCACCACGATTGCCCGGACTCGTGCGGGTGGGTGGTCACCGTCGAAGGGGATCGGGCCGTGAAGCTGCGCGGCAACCCCGATCACCCGTACTCCCTGGGCGAGTTGTGCCCCAAGGTCAACCGGTTCCTCGACCGGGTCTACGCCGACGACCGACTCCTTCACCCCCTCGTCCGCAGTGGCCCCAAAGGCACGGGCGAGTTCCGGACGGTGACGTGGGCCGAGGCGACCGCGCTGGTCGCGGAGCGGGTGGGCGCCGTCATCGCCGAGCACGGCGGCGAGGCCGTGCTGCCATGGTGGGATGCCGGCACGCAGGGGCTGATCCAGATGTCCAGCCTGGACCGGCGCTTCTTCGCCCAGCTCGGCGCATCTCGGCTCACCGGCTCGATCTGCGGAGCGACCGCTGGAGCCGGCACCGCCGCGACCTACGGAACCGGCCGCACCGCCGACCCACTCGACGTGGTGCACGCCGAGGTGGTGATCCTGTGGGGCACCAACACGCGGCTGACCAACCGGCACCTCTGGCCCTTCGTTGAACAGGCCCGGGCCAACGGGGCGCAGGTCGTCGTCATCGACCCGATGCGCACCGTCACCGCCGAGTCGGCCGATTGGTTCATCCAACCGCGGCCCGGCACCGACGTGGCTCTGATGCTCGCGATCATGCATGTGCTCGTCCGCGACGACCTGGTCGACCACCGCTACGTCGATGACCACGCCACCGGATACGAGGACCTGGCGGACCGCGTCGCCGACTGGACGCCCGAGCGCGCCGCGGCCGAAACCGGAATCGGGGCCGACGAGATCGAACGCCTGGCCCGGCTGTATGGCTCGACCAAGCGCACGTTCATCCGCACCCTGATCGGGGCCGAGCACCACGCCAACGGCGCCATGTTCTTCCGCACCCTCGCGTGCCTACCGGTGCTCACCGGAGCGTGGACCGTCCTCGGCGGGGGCCTGGCCCGCTCGACCGGCATCTGGTCCGAGGCCCACACCGACAGCTCGGTGTTCGACCCCGTCGACCGACCGGCGACCCGGGCGATCAACATGAACCACCTCGGGCGAGCGCTCACCGACCCGTCGATCGGCATCCACGCCCTGTTCGTGTGGTGCGCCAACCCATTGGTTTCGGTCCCCAACTCGACGCAGGTCCGGGCCGGCCTCGAGCGTGACGACCTGTTCTGCGTGGTGTCAGAGCAGTTCCTCACCGACACCGCCCGCTACGCCGACGTGGTGTTCCCGGCCACCACCCAGATCGAGCAGGTCGACGTGATCCCTTCGTGGGGGTCGATGCACATGGGATGGAACGAAGCGGCGATCGCCCCGCTAGGCGAGGCGGTGCCCAACACCGAACTGTGGCGGCGACTGGCGCGGGCGTTCGGGATGAGCGACCCGCTGTTCGATCTCGACGACGAGGCCCTGATCCAGCTGGCGATCAGGGGCCACGACGTTGCCGAGTTCCGCACGCAGGGGTGGCTGGAGCATGACCTCGTCCGCCCCCACCTCCCATACGCACATGGAGGATTCGCCACTGCTGACGGCCGGGCTCAGCTCCGCGCCGACGGGCTCTCCGGCATCGGCGCCGATCCTCTGCCCGTCTACCAGGCCCCACCCGCGCCCACCGCCGAGCATCCACTGGTTCTGTTGTCGCCCAAGACCCACGCGCGATTCCTCAACTCCACCTATTCACACCACCACGGCCCTCTCGAAAGCGGTCCCTACGTCGAGCTCGACCCCGCCGATGCGGCCGAGCGGGACATCGCCGAGGGCGACCCGGTCCGGATCCACAACGACCGAGCAAGCCTCACGCTCCCGGCCCGGTTCACCGGCCGAGTGCGCCCCGGCGTCGTCGCGGTGCCGTGGGCGTGGTGGGGCGAGGTCGCCAACGTCAACGCCCTCACCGACGACACCCTCACCGAGTGGGGCGGCGGCGTCGGCTACTCCGACACCCTGGTGCAGGTCTCCCCCGTCATACGCTGACCGCGTGCGACGGCCCAAAGCGTCCAAGCTCGCCAAGGCTGAGCGGATCGGCGAGATCCTCGACGATCTCTACCCTGACCCGCCCGTTCCTCTCGACCACAACGACCCCTACACCCTGCTGGTCGCGGTCGCCCTGTCGGCACAGACCACCGACAAGAAGGTCAACCAGGTCACGCCAGCGCTGTTTGCCGTGGCCGACACCCCCGAGAAGATGGCGGCACTGTCCCCCGACGAGATCCTCGCCCTCATCCGCGAGGTCGGGCTGGCCCCGACGAAGGCCAAGAACCTGTGGTTGGCCGCCAACCAGATCGTCGATGCCGGGGAGGAAGTGCGCGCGGACTGGGCGTTGCTCGAGTCGCTCCCCGGGGTGGGGCACAAGACGGCGAGCGTGGTGATGGCCCAGGCGTTCGGCGTACCGGCCTTCCCGGTCGATACGCACATCCACCGCTTGGCGGCCCGCTGGGGGTTGTCGGACGGAACCAACGTGGTTGCCACCGAGCGCGACCTCAAGGCCGTGTTCCCCGAGCACACGTGGAACGTCCGGCACCTCCAGATCATATTCTTCGGTCGCGAGCACTGCCCGGCGCTGCGCCACGACCCGCTGGGGTGCCCGATCTGTAGCTGGGCGGCAAACCCCCCGACCAGGACGAGCCGACAGGCGAGCCCTCCAATGTGACGCGAGGGCTTAGCCGCGGACGTTCTCGATGAGCTCCAAGCAGGCGCCGTCGGGGTCGTCGAAGAACAGGGCCTTCAGATCTGAGGGCAGTCCCGGACCCATGTCGAGAGCGAGCGGCGGCGAGTAGCACGCAACACCCATCGCGACAAGCCGCTTGTACTCGGCCTCGATGTCGGAGCAGAACAAGGCGTGACGGAAGATGCCCAGCTCGTTGGCCCGTCGCGGCGACCGAGCCACCATCTCTGGCGAGCGCCAGTCGCGAAGGGCGATCTGCCACGGCACGCCGGGCACGGACAGGTAGCACGTCCGGGCGCGGTCGGGCAGGTCGACGACCGGACCGGCCAGGCCGAGCACCCGCTCGTACCAGGTGCGCGACTCGTCGAGGTCGCCCACGTTGATCACGACGTGGGTGAGCCGACACGACCCGACCTCGACCAGCTCGACGAGTTGCCCATCGGGATCTGCCACGATCGATACCCGGGGTCCCGGGGGGCGCGGGATGAACGGTTCGTCGGGCGAGCTTCCGGCGTCGCGCAGAGCGGTGACGGTGGCGTCGATGTCGGCCACGCCCACGCCAAGCAGCGAGTACCCCTGCTCCCGGCGGGTCGCCGGACGGCCGATCGGCACCGGCACCTTCCACTCGAGCAGGTCGAGCACCACGCCGCCCGCAGCACCGCCGGCGCCCGCGAGGATCCAGGCGTCCCACTGGGCCTGTTCGAGCCCGAACGCGGTGCCGGGCTGCACCGGAGGCCTGGTCCGGACGATAGGTGCCAGGCCGAGGATGTCGGCGTAGAAGGCACGAGAGCGATCGAGGTCCGAGCAGTTGACGTTCAGGTGGTAGGCGCGTTCGACGGCAACTGACATGTGACCGGCTCTACCGTCTCGACACCTGGGTCGCGAACCACGCGCCGACGAGCACGACGGCCCCGCCGACGAGCACCCAACTACCGAGCGTCTCGTCGCGGAACACCCGACCCAGCACCGTCGACACGATCGGGATGAAGTAGGCGATTACGGCCATCGGCAACGCACCGTGGCGGCGACCGAGCGCCGACGAGCACACGAACGCAATACCCGTTCCGAGGGCGCCGAGCCAGATGCATTGCAGGAGCGCGGACCAGGCGAAGGTCGAGCCGGTGGCGCCGACTATGCCCCCCGGGGTGACGAGCACGAGAGCGACGCCGAGGGCGTGGGCCAGCACGGGGAGCAGCGAGTACTCGGCCTGCAGTGGTGCCGAGATGTTCACCGCCACGCCATAGGACGCCACCGCCGCGAGCACCAACACGACCCCGAGGGCGCTAGTGCCGTCGACCCGCGCAGTGGGCACGCCGATCAAGAGGATCCCGCTGAACCCGATCATGACCCCGGCCAGACGCCGTCCGGTCGTCGACACCCTGAACACGGACCAACCGATGAGCGCCGTGAACAACGGCATCGAGGCGTTGAGCAACCCGGCGATCGACGAATTGATCCACTGTTGGGCGATAGGGAACAAGGTGAGCGGGAACGCCATCCAGAAGAACCCGACCAGCGCGGCCTTGGGCCGCGCGGCCCGGGGAAGCGGGCGCCGGGCGCCGGGCAGAGCCATCACCATGCAGAAGCCGAACAAGACCCGGAGCCAGGTCACCAGTCCGGGCTCGAAGTGCTCGAGGGCTTCGGCGGTGAAGAGGAACGACGATCCCCAGATCGCCGCGGGCGCCAGCAGCAGCGCCCAATCGCTCGCTACGAACGCCCGACTCTGGGTCAGCGTCGGTGCGGGGACGGTCGTCACCGCCGCAACCTATCGGCGGCATCCTCCGCTCGTTGACGGAATTCCGACACGATGGTGAGGGCATACCATTCGGCCATGTTTGGTCTCTCGTCGCTCAGTCGCTCTGTCGCCGGACGAGTGGTGCTCATCACCGGCGCCGCCTCGGGAATGGGGCGCGCCACCGCCCGCTTGTTCGCCGCCGAAGGAGCGCATGTCGCGGTGACCGACCTTCGCGCCGCCGACGTGGACCGCGAGGTGGCCGACATCGTCGCCGAGGGCGGGGTTGCGGCGGGTTGGGAGCTCGATGTCACCGACCGGACCGCTATCGACCGTGTCGTCGGCGAGGTCGCCGAGCGGTGGGGACGCCTCGACGTGCTGGTCAACAACGCGGGCATCGGTGTCGGCGCCGACATCGCGTCGCCGGACTTCCTCGACGCCTGGCAACTGGCCCTCGACGTGATGCTCACCGCCCACGTCCACACGGTGCAGGCGTGCCTGCCCCACCTTCGGGTGAGCGATGCCGGTCGCGTGATCAACATCTCCTCGACCGAGGGGCTGTCGGCCAGCCGCAACATGGCTCCGTACACGACGGCCAAGCACGGCGTGATCGGCCTCACCCGGTCGCTCGCGGTGCAGTTGGGCCGCGACGGGATCACGGTCAACGCCATCTGCCCGGGCCCGATCCACACCGGACTGACGGCGGCGATCCCCGACGAACACAAGCAGCGCTACGCCCGCCGCAAACTTGCCATCCCCCGCTACGGCGAGCCCGAGGAGATCGCCCACATGGTGCTGTCGCTGGCGCTGCCAGCAGCGTCCTATGTCACCGGCGTGGCCCTCCCCGTCGACGGCGGCCTGACCGTCCGAGGCGACTGATCACCGAACCACTAGGCCGGCGGGGCGGAACCAGGGCGAGCGGATGAGGGTCAGCGCGAGAGCTGCCATGGCCGCAACGGTGCCGTACATGACCCGGTAGCCGGCCAACTCGGCCACGCCACCGAGCACCAAGGCGCCCGTGGTGTTGGCGATGTCGCCGAACACGACCACGGTGGCGACCACACGCGACCGCTCCTCCGGCGCCGCGCTGTCCGCCGCGATCAGCACCATCAACGGCACGGTGAGGGCGATCCCGAAGGCCAGGAGGAACCCGCCGAGATAGAGGACTGACGGTTCGGCGACAGCGGCCAGCAGCGCAGTGGCCGACATCACGCAGGCGGCTGATCCGGTGGCGATGGCCAGCCGGTGGTCGCCATCGAGGTACCGCCCCCCGATCGCGCGTATCACCAGCACGGTGGCGGCGAACGTGAAGAGGATCCACTTGGTCTCGTCGAGACCCAGGTCCTCGGCGTATGGGGTGACGAACGCTCCGAAGCTCACGAAGCTGACCCCGAGCAGGAAGTTGATGACCCCGATTCGAAAAACCGCCGGGTGAACGATGCTGCCCAGCCCTTCCAGCCGGGCCACGGTGTCGGGCGGGCGGGTCTCGGGCAGCAGGAACCCCGCGACGGCGCTCACGCCCGCGCACACCGCGGCCGAACCGAAAGCGGCACCGAACCCGCCGGCGTCGAGCATCGTCTCGCCGAGCACCGGGCCGAGCGCGAACCCGAGATACACCGACGTGGAGAACGCGGCGAAGATCGCCGCTCGGCTCGCCGCCGAGCCGATCTCGGTGGCCACCGTCGCGTGGGCGAGGTACATCGCCGACCCGGCCATGCCGAACACGAAGCGCAGCGCTAGCAACAAGCCGAGCCCGCCCGATCGAGCCGCCGGCAGCTGGAGGAGTTGGGCGCCCGCGATGACGATCGCCCCGGCGACCATGAGGGGCCGACGTCCGATCCGATCGCCGAGGTACCCGGCGAACGGGCGAGCGGCGAGCATGCCCAGCGACTGGATGCCGAACACCAGCCCGAGCTCGCCACTGCCTCCGCCGAGCTCTCGCTCCACCAGGCGGGGCAGCACGGGGAAACCGACGCCCGCCGACACGAAGTAGGCGCTCGCCGCCAGGATCAGCATCAACACCCGGACATCGGTGACCGACTCGGCTGGCGGGCGAGCGGTCGGCGACGGATCCAAGACCGGCAAGCGTACCGATCCGGCCGGAGGGGACGAGAATGGGGGATCGCCACCGCCTCGCTCCTTGATCGACTCCGCCCGACACCCGACGACGACTCGCTGCTCGGCGGCTTCGTCGACTGGGTCACCGAACGGGGTCTCCGCCTCTACCCGGCCCAGGAGGAAGCGATCCTCGAGGTGCTCTCGGGGTCCAACGTCATCCTCGCCACGCCGACGGGTTCGGGGAAGTCGCTCGTCGCGCTGGCCGCCCACGTAGCTGCGGTCGCCCGCGGGGGGCGCAGCGTGTACACCGCGCCGATCAAGGCGCTGGTGAGCGAGAAGTTCTTCGAACTGTGCCGCGAGCTCGGCGCCGACAACGTCGGCATGGTCACCGGAGACGCCGCGGTCAACCCGGGCGCCCCGGTGATCTGCTGTACGGCCGAGATCCTGGCCAACCAGGCGTTGCGCCTCGGCAGCGCGACGCCGTTCACCCAGGTCGTGATCGACGAGTTCCACTACTACGGCGACCCGCAGCGGGGCGTGGCGTGGCAGATACCACTCCTCGAACTGCCCCGCTGCGCGTTCTTGCTGCTGTCGGCCACGCTCGGCCCGACCCGATTCTTCGAGGAGGATCTGCGGCGCCGGACCGGACGCCCGACGGTGCTCGTCGGCGGGAAGGACCGCCCGGTGCCGCTCGACTTCGTGTACCGGGAGACGTTGATCCACGAGTCCCTCGACGAGCTGCTCACCCTCGACCGGGCACCGATCTACCTCGTGCACTTCACCCAGAAAGCCGCGGCTGAAGCGGCGCAGAACTTGATGAGCGTCAACGTCGCCACCAAGGACGACAAGAACCGCATCAAAGAAGCTGTCGGCGGGTTTCGGTTCGACAGTCCGGCCGGACGCGACCTGCACCGCTGGATCGGCCACGGCATCGGCATCCACCACGCCGGCTTGTTGCCCAAGTATCGGCTGCTCGTCGAGAAGCTGGCGCAGGACGGACTGTTGAAGGTGATCTGCGGCACCGACACGCTCGGTGTCGGGGTCAACGTGCCCATCCGCACGGTGCTGTTCACCCAGCTGTGCAAGTACGACGGGTCGACGACGCGGGTCCTGAGTGCTCGCGAGTTCCAGCAGATCGCCGGCCGGGCCGGCCGCAAGGGCTTCGACGATCGTGGCTACGTGTGGGTACAGGCCCCGCCCCACGTCGCGGAGAACCGCCGGCTCGAACTGTTGGCGACCACCGACCCGGCCAAGCGCAGGAAGCTGGTGAAGCGCAAGCCGCCCGACAAGGGCTACGCCCACTGGAGCGAGGACACGTTCGTGAAGCTCGCGACGGGCGAACCCGAGCCGCTGGTGTCGAGCTTCAAGGTCTCCCACCAGATGATCATGAACCTGCTCGACCGGCCCGGCGACGGCTGCGCCGCCGTCCGCAAGTTGATGGTCGACAATCACGAGCCCCGCAAGCAGCAGCGCCGGCACATCCGCCGGGCCATCGCCATCTTCCGCTCGCTCGTCGATGCCGGCGTCGTCGAGCGACTCGACGAACCCGACGAGCTCGGCCGTCGGGTCCGCGTCACCGTCGACCTGCAAGACGACTTCAAGCTCAACCAGCCGCTGTCGCTGTTCGTGCTCGATGCCCTGGAGATGCTCGACACCGCCACGCCCCAATACCCGCTCGACGTGTTGTCGGTCGTCGAGTCGGTCATCGAGAACCCCGGCGTCGTACTGATGGCGCAGCTCGACAAGGCTCGCGACGACGCCATGGCTCGCATGAAGGCCGCCGGCGTCGAGTACGAGGAGCGGATGGCCGAGCTGGCCGAGGTCGAGTACCCCAAGCCTCTGCGCGACGAGATCTACGACCTGTTCAACCGCTTCCGGGCGACGCATCCCTGGGTCGAAGGCGACAACGTCAAGCCCAAGTCGGTCGCCCGCGAGATGTTCGAGCGGGGCATGACGTTTCGCGAGTACGTCAACCACTACGGCTTGCGCCGTTCCGAGGGCCTGCTGCTGCGCACTCTCACCGACGCGTACAAGGGTCTCGTGCAGAACGTGCCCGACGCCTACAAGACCGACGAGGTCGACGATCTGACCGAGTGGCTGGGCGAGCTGGTGCGCCAGACCGACTCCAGCCTGCTCGACGAGTGGGAACGGCTCCGCAACCCCGAGCCCGACCTGTCGGTCGTGCGGGCGACGGTGGCCGAGCGCCGCGACGTCACGACCAACACCCGGGCGTTCATGGTCATGGTCCGCAACGAGTTGTTCCGCTGGGTGCAGCTCCTGGCGCGTCGGGACCACGAGACGCTGGCCGAGGTACCGGCGCCGCCGGACGCCGCTCGTTGGAAGGCCGCGGTGCTGGCCGAGGCGTTCGCGCCCTACTGGGCCGAACACGACGAGATCCGGCTCGACGCCGACGCCCGCGGCCCCGCATTGCTGATCATCGACCGGCACGCCGATCGGTGGGACGTCCGCCAGATCATCGCCGACCCGGCCGGCCACCACGAGTGGAGCCTGCACGGCCGTGTCGACCTGGCCGCCTCACGCGACTCGGGCGAAGCCGTCGTCCAATTGATTGGTGTCGACCGCGCGTGACGCTCGGCTCCAGCTCCTGCCCCGCTGAACTGGGTGGGGCACTGGGGCCACCGGCACCATGTCCCCCACCCAGTTCGGCGTGGCGGCGTGGGTGGCGCTGGGCTGGTTCGGTACTAGGCGACCTTCATGAGGCGGCCGAGGTTGCCGCCCATGACCTTGGCCTGGTCGTCGTGGGTGAGGTTTTCGAGCTCGTCGACGAACGTGATCGGGTCGGCCATGCCCTCGGGGTGCGGGTAGTCCGATCCGAATATCACGTTGTCGACCCCGACCAGGTCGACCAGCTCGGACGTGTCTTCCTCGTGGAACGGGTGAACGAAGATGTTGCGCTTGAACATGGCGATCGGGTCCTCGGCGAACACGTGCGGGGTGCGTTCGTAGAGGCTCTCGAGACGCTGCAGCATCGGCCGCACCCACGCCGAACCGTTCTCGACCGGCGCGAACCGCAGCTTGGGGAAGCGGTGCGCCAGGCCGTGCCCGATGATCGACGCCACCGTGTCGAAGATCTCGCGCGAGTCGCCGTGGACGATGGCCGAGAACCCGGAGTAGCCGACGAACGGCAAGAACTCGCCGTGGTGGCCCTCCCACTCGTTGAGGTGCCGCTGGTAGCCGCTGTCAGATGCGTGGAGCCCGACCAGCACGTCGGCTTCTTCGACCTTCTTCCAGAACGGGTCGAATTCGGGCAAAGCGAAAGAGCGCCGGCCCTCGAACCCCGGAACCGGCGCCGGGCGGATCAGGATCACGCGGGCACCGCGCTCGACGACCCACTCCAGCTCCTCGATCGCCTTGTCGACGATCGGGAGCGTGATGATCGGCGTGGGGAAGATGCGGTCCTGGTAGTTGAACGTCCACTCCTCGTGCATCCACTGGTTGAGCGCGTGGATGACGACGTGGGTGGCCCGCGGGTCGTCGATCAGCCGCTCCTCGAGCAGCGACGCGAGCGTGGGCCACATCAGCGAGCGGTCGATTCCCAGCTCGTCCATCAGCGAGACGCGCGCGTCGGGCCCGAAGAATCCCGGCAGCGACCGGATGTACCGGGGCGGCGGGGTGAGCTCGACCGTGTCGGCCGCGGAGCGCGACGACGGGTTCTTCAGCTTGAACTCGATCTCCTGGGCGCCGGGGGGAGCGACCACGTTGAACGTGGGGTTGGGGATGTATTCGCTGATCTTGTTGTTGATCGCGATCTTGGTGCGACCGTTCACCTCGACGTACTTGATGTAGCCGGCGTACTCCTTGGGGAGGTGGCGGGTGAACGCCTCGACGGTCTCGTACATGTGGTTGTCGGCGTCGAAGATCGGATAATCGAGGATGCGTGATGGCATGGTGGGGCTCCCTTCGTCCGACATCCATCATCGTCGGTGGGCCTTGATTTCGCTAGCCCAGTAGGGTTCGGAGATGGATCGTCTCCCCCCAATGAATCGCCGCCAGTTCCTCGCTGCGACCATCGCCGCCGCGATCGCCGCCGCGTGCAGCGACGACGACGACACGTCGTCCGGTCAGTCGACCACCTCGGGCCCCGGCGAGAGCACCACGACCGCGACACCCGACACCACGACGACCGCGTCTGAACCGGCCGTCGAGCTCCCGGGCGATCCCTTCTACCTCGGTGTGGCGTCGGGCGACCCGACCGCCGAGTCGGTGATCCTGTGGACCCGGCTCGCCTATCCGCCCGCCGACGGGATCGGGCTTCCGGGCGCGGACATCCCCGTCGACTGGGAAGTCGCCAGCGACGACGCGTTCGGCACCGTCGTCGCGAGCGGCACCGCGGCTGCGACCGCGGCGCTCGGCTACTCGCTCCACGTCGATGCGACCGGGCTCGAACCCGACGGCACGTACTTCTACCGCTTCGCGACCGCCGGCTACACCAGCCCGGTCGGCCGCACCCGCACGTTCGCGGCTGCGGGGTCGTCGCCCGATCAGTTCCGCTTCGCGGTCTCGTCGTGCCAGAACTGGCAGGCCGGCCACTACGCGGCGTGGCGCGATGTCGCCACGCTCGAAGAGCTCGACGCCGTCGTGTTCCTCGGCGACTACATCTACGAGTACGCCGACGGGGCCTACGAGCAAGACGGCGGCCGGCCGCTCGACGGCTCGGCCGAGGTCGCCAGCCTCGACGACTACCGGGCCCGCTACGCCTTCTACAAGACCGACACCAACCTCCAGGCCGCGCACGCCGCCGCACCGTGGATCGTCACCTGGGACGACCACGAGGTCGACAACGACTACGCCGGCGACATCAGCGAGGAGAACACGCCCGTCGAGGACTTCCGGGCCCGCCGCGCCGCCGCCTACCAAGCCTGGTATGAGCACATGCCGGTCCGCCTCGACGCCCCCGACGGCCCCGATTGGCCGATCTACCGAGCGGTATCGAGCGGTGACCTGGTGAGCTTCTACGTGCTCGACACGCGCCAGTACCGCAGCGACCAGCCGAGCGAAGGCGCCACGCTCGACATTCCGGCCGTCGGCGACGCGGTGCGCCAGATCGACCCGGCGACCCTCACCGACCAATCGATGCTCGGCGACGATCAGGAAGCGTGGCTCGTCGATGCCGCATCGTCGTCGGGGTCGGCCTGGAACGTGCTCGCCCAGCAGGTGTTCATGTTCGGGGCCAGCGTCTTGCCGGGCCAGTCACCACCGTATGTCGTGGTGGATACCTGGGACGGCTATTCGGTGGCCCGGCGGCGGTTGTTCGAATCGCTCACCGCGAACGCGGTGCCGAACATCGTGGTGCTCACCGGCGACTTCCACTCCGGTGCCGTCGCCGACGTGCGGCTCGACCCGTTCGACCCGGCCGGCGCCGCCGTGGCGACCGAGTTCATGGCGCCGTCGATCTCGTCGGGCTTCTTCGACGGCGCCGAGGACCTGGCCGGCGCGGCCCTGGCCGCCAACACGCAGGTGAAGTTTTTCACGGCGCGCAACGGCTACACGCTGTGCACCGTGACCGCCGATACCTGGACCAGCGAGTACCGCGCCGTCGCCGACCGTGGTGACCCCGACTCCCCCGTTGAGACCATCTCGACCTGGGAAGTCACCGCCGGCACCCCCGGCGCGGTAGAGGTGGTGTAGACCTCGGAGACGTCGGGACGCGACCGGGTGTCAGACGGCTTCGCCGTGGTTGCGCCGAGATCAGCGGCGCCCCGTCTATGTGCCGGGTTCCTCGGCGAGGTGGGCGAGGAGGAGCTCGTTGAAGCGGTCGGGGACGAGCTCTTGGACCCAGTGGTCGACGTCGTCGATCACCTCGAGACGGTATGGGCCCTCGACGCATCGGCCCGTCGCCTCGGCACCGTCACGGCCGAGGGCCGGGTCGTCGGTGCTCCACACGTGCAGGGTGCGACACGTGACGGGGCCGAGGCCGTCGAACATCTCGGGTAGCGAGGCTCGGTACCAGCTCACGGTCGCCCGCATGGCCTCGACCGAGCCGAGGGTGGCGAGGTAGCGGTCGAGCTCGTCGCCGGTCACGTTGGCTGCGTCGGCGATGCGCCGGAGCAACGCGCAGTCGTCGGCCACGAAGTCGTTCTCGGAGCCCGGAGTTCGGAACCAGTCGAAGTACGACGACCGCTCGCGCTGGTCACCGAACTCGCACGCGTGGAGATAGGCCCAGGGGTGGGGCACCGAGACGGCGGTCCAGGTGAGCAACCGGTCGCTGTGGCGACACGCCACCTGCCACCCGACCACGCAGCCGAAGTCGTGCCCGACGAGGTGGAACCGGTCGGCCCCGAGCGCGTCGGCGACGCCCAGGGTGTCTCGCACCAGTGCCGACTGCCGGTAGGCGAGCTCGTCGTGGGGCCGAGCGCCCGGCGAGTAGCCGCGCTGGTCGACGGCCACCGCCCGGTAGCCCGCGGCAGCGAGGGCCGGCACCTGGTGGCGCCAGCTCCGGCGGGTCTGCGGGAACCCGTGGAGCAACAACACGAGCGGCCCGTCGGCCGGGCCAGATGCGGTGGCGTCGAACACGAGCCGCCCGACCTCGGGGTCGTCGAGCACGATCTCGATGTCCTCTACGGCGATGTCGGTCACGCGGTCAGACCCCTGGCCGCGAGCTCGGCCCGTAGAAGAGTCGCTTCGGTGAACAAGAGGCTGTCGAACCCGAGCGCCGCGGCGGCGTCGATGTTGGCGACGGAGTCGTCGACGAACACCGCGTCGCCAGGCCGGAAGCCGTAGCGCCCGCACAAGAGCTCGTAGATGGCGGGCTCCGGTTTGACCACGCCCTCGAAGCCCGAGATCACCATGCCCTCGAACCAGTCGAGGAACGGGTAGCGGTTCCGGATCATGGCGAAGGTGTCACGACCCCAGTTCGACAGCGCGAAGCACCGGTGGCCCGCGGCAACCAACTCGCCCAGCAGCTCGACGACATCGTCGAGTGCGGGACCCAACGTGTCGGTCCAGCGTGTCTCGAACGCCTCGAACGCGTGCTGGTACTGCGGGTACCGGCGGGTGAGGTCGGCCGCGACGTGACCCAGCTCGACGCCGCGGTCGAGGACCGCGTTCTCGTCGAGCGTGTAGATGTGGTCGAGGAAGTGGTCGAGCTCGCCGGGGTCGTGGATGACCCGCTCGAACAGTCGCCGGCGATCCCACGGGATCAACACGTTGCCGAGGTCGAACACCACGACACCCATCAGCGCAACATCATCCTTCCGGAGCCCGGACCCTCGACCCGGCCGACCGCCGCCGCCGCATGTCCGGTGCGGCCGAGCTCGGCGAGCACCTCGGCCGCCCGATCGGCGTCGACACCGAACACCAGACCACCGGAGGTCTGGGCATCAGCGAGCAAGGTCACGGTCAGCTCGTCGATGGCCCCCCGCTCGAGTCGGGCCTCGACGGCCGCGAGGTTGCGGGCCGACCCGCCGGGCACGAACCCGGCCGCCGCCAGCTCGCGGGCGCCGGGGAGCAGCGGCACCGCGGCGGCGTCGAGCGCGACATCGACGGCGGACTCGACCGCCATCCGGCCGAGGTGGCCAAGAAGCCCGAACCCGGTCACGTCGGTCGCGCCCGTCGCGCCGGCGGCGAGCGCTACCGCGCTCGCCACATCGTTGAGACGGGTCATCGACGCCACCGCAGCGTCGACCGAATCGCTGGAAGCCTTGCCGCGTTTGATCGCGGTGGCGATAACACCGATGCCGAGCGGCTTGGTGAGCACGAGCACCTGACCGGCCCGGAGACCGGCGTTGGTCAACAGCCGATCGGGGTGGACCTCGCCGACCACGGCCATGCCGTACTTCGGTTCGGGATCATCGACGGTGTGGCCGCCGGCGATGACGAACCCGGCTTCGGCGGCGATCGAGGCTCCACCTTCGAGGACATCGCCCAGCAGATCGGTCGAGAGCTCGTCGTTGTTCCAGCACACGAGGTTCAACGCCAGCAGCGGCCGGCCGCCCATGGCGTACACGTCGCTCACCGAGTTGGCTGCGGCGATCCGGCCCCACGTGCGCGCGTCGTCAACGAGCGGTGTGATGAAGTCGGCGGTGACCACCAGGGCGCGCGAGTCGTCGAGCCGCCAGACGGCGGCATCGTCGCCGGTGTCCGAACCGACCAGCAGATCGGGGTGCGGAGAGGCGGGTTGGAGGCGGCGCACGACCTGCGCCAGCGCATCAGGCGCCAGCTTGCAGGCTCAGCCCGCGCCGTGGCTGTACTGGGTGAGTCGACGAGTCACTCGAATTCACCTCCCCCTCTACCTACTGGCGGCTCGCTTCGAGAAGCTCGCCCGTGGTGTCACTTGCTGGCGGCTCGCTCCGAGCGTCGGGCTAGGCAACCCGCGAGGTGAGCGCCAGACCGTTGTCTCGCATGATCAACTTGATGTCGGCGTCGGAGAAGCCGTCGAGATCGTGCACGAACGACAAGGGATCGGCGAGACCCTCGGCGTGGGGGAAATCGGAGCCGAACAGCATGTGGTCGGCGCCGATCATCTCGGCCAGGGCCGGGAGGTCGTCCTCGTAGTACGGCGACACCCAGATCGCTCGCCGGAACGTGTCGATCGGATCCTCCGC
Source organism: uncultured Acidimicrobiales bacterium (assembly GCA_964390555.1). Taxonomy (GTDB): domain Bacteria; phylum Actinomycetota; class Acidimicrobiia; order Acidimicrobiales; family SHLQ01; genus CAVTWS01. Next base: position 91,095 of record CAYMJU010000032.1, read on the forward strand.
GAAGGCGTAGGCGTGCTGGCCATACGTCTTCTTCAGCTTCTTGAACAGCGGACCGACCCATTCCGAGCCGGTCTCGATCGTGGCGACACGGATGTTGCGGTGCGTGGTGAGCACGTGCTCGCCGATGAGCGACGCCATGGCATCGGCGATCGGCGACAACGTGAGCAGCGACTTGAGGGGGTTGAACCGGAACGACTCGAATTCGGTCGGCAGCCCCCAGTGCTCGTAGATGAACGAGTAGCCGGCGTCGCCGGAGTGGATGGCGAGGGTGATGCCCGACGCGTCGAGCGCCTTCCAGAACTTCTCGTGGGCGGGGTGGCCGAGCGACCGGCGACCGCCCGCTCCGTCGGGCACCGACGAGGCGCGGATGTTGACGACGCGCACGTCGCGCTCGATCGCCCAGCTCAGCTCGTCGAGGGCCCAGTCGGGATCGGCGAGGGTGATGTACGGCGCGGCGAAGATCCGGTTCTGGTGGGCCATCCCCCAGTCGTCGTCGAGCCACCGGTTGAACGCCGAGAACGCGGCCAGCATCGCCGGCACGTCGTGCTCGAGCGACGACTCCATACCGACGCCGAGCGTCGGGAACATGAAGCACCCGTCGATTCCTTGCCCGTCCATCATCTCCAGCCGGGCATCGCGGTTGCGGTACGCCGCCGGTATCGCGACCAACTCGCCGAACGCGGCCCGCATGTCCGGTGCCGATTCCTTGGCTCGGAAGTAGGCGTCGAGGCTGCCGGGCCGGGCTACCGGATCGAACGTCGGGTTCGGGATGAACCGGTTGACCTTGCCGCCGACCAGCAGGCGCTGCTTGCCGTCGATGGTCGCCCACTGCATGGCCCGCTTCGCCATCTTGGGGTCGATGTGGCGGGTGAACGCGTCTTCGGCCTCGTAGTAGTGGTTGTCGGCGTCGAAGGCCTGATACCCGAGATCGGTCATGCGCACAGCTCCTGGAACGTGATGCCGCGAGCGTACAGTTGCGCAATGGCTGACCGTCCACCGCTGCTCGCCGGCGTCCGCGTGATCGAGGTCTCACTCCTTGGCCCCGGCTTGTTGTCCACGTTCCTCTCCGACATGGGCGCCGACGTCATCAAGGTCGAATCTCCTGCCGGCGACTACATCCGCCAGATGACCTGGCCGATCGTCAACGGCGTCTCGCTGCTGCACCTCCACACCCATCGGGGCAAGCGGTCGGTCACCTTGAACCTCAAGACCGCCGAGGCCGTCGAGGTGTTCACCGAGCTCGTGGCCGGCGCCGACGCAGTCGTCGAGGCCATGCGCCCCGGGTCACTCGCCAAGCTCGGCCTCGGCTACGACAAGTTGCGCGCCGTGAACCCCCGCCTGGTGTTCTGCACCATCTCCGGTTACGGCGCGACCGGGCCTTACCGCGACATGCCGAGCCACGGCATCGCCTATGACACGTGGGCCGGCCAGGTCACCCCGGCGTATGACGACGAGGGGTTCTGCCACATCCCCGACGGGACGAACGTCGGCATCAACGTTGGTCCCATGATCGGCGCCCTCGGCGTGATGGCCGGCATCATCCGAGCTCGGGCGACCGGCGAGGGCTGCGAGATGGAGATCGCCCAGTCCGACGCCGCCGCGTACACCGACTGGTACCGCATCGAGTCGTATCGGGCCTACGACCGGCCGCAGTCCGAGGTCACCGGCAACCCGTCGGACAACCACGAGCGCCGCCCGCCCGGGCTGGCCGGCATGTGGGAAGCCGTGCGCTACCAGGTCTACGAGGCGAGCGACGGCCACGTGCTGTTCATGGCCAGCGAGCAGGCGTTCTGGAAGAACTTCTGCGCTGGCATCGACCGCATGGACCTGTTCGACCGGTGGCCCGGCAGCACCTACGCCGACCACGCTCGCGGCAACACGGAGCTGCACGCGATCCTGCGCGACGTTTTCCGCTCCCGTACCTGCGCCGAGTGGCTCGAGTTCGGCAACGCCCAGAACACCCCGATCGCGCCGGTCAACACGCCCAAGACCGTCGTCGACGACCCACAGTTCCGGCACCGCATGCCGTTCCTGCCCATCTCAGCTGTCGGCGCCGAGCAGCTTCCGCTACCCATCAAGATCACCGGCGAGCAACTGCCGGTTCCGACCATGGCGCCCGAAGCCGGCCAGCACACCGACGAGGTCCTCACTGAGGTCCTCGGCTACGACGCCGATCGAGTGGGCGTGCTGCGCGCCGCCGGCGCGCTCGGCTGAGCGAACGCTGTTGACCGTGCCGCAATGAACGAACGCCCTTGACCGAACCGCGGGTCGCTCGGGTGCGCTTGTCGGGAGCGGTCAGCGCCGACGGCCGGGTGCTGCTGCTCACCCGGGGGCTTCGGGCGTTCGCCGACGGGCTGGTGTCGGTCGTTCTTCCCGTCTACCTGCTCGAGCTCGGGTACTCGCCGCTGCAGATCGGCGCCATAGCCACGTCGACCCTGCTCGGCTCGGCTGCTCTCACGATGGCTGTTGGCGTGCGAGGCCATCGAATCGCTCGGCGGTTCCTGCTCCAGACCGTCGCCCTGTTGATGGTGGTGACCGGCCTGGCGTTCACCGGGCTCACGGCGTTCTGGGCCCTGCTCGCCGTCGCCGCGCTGGGAACGATCAATCCGTCGAGCGGCGACGTCAGCGTGTTCTTGCCCACCGAGCAGGCGCTGCTCCCCGCGACGGCGCCCGACGACCGGCGCACGGCGTTGTTCGCCCGCTACGCCCTGGTCGGGTACGCGATGGCGGCCGTCGGTTCGCTCGTCGCTGGAGTCCCCCAATGGGTCGCCGATCACACCACGGTCGGCGATCGGACGGCGCTGCGTCTGGTGTTCGTCGTGTACTCGCTGATCGGCCTGAGCGTGTGGGTCAACTACCGCCGGCTCTCAACCCGGCTCGAAGGCGAAACAGCGGTCGCCGGTCCGCTCGGGCCGTCGCGGCGGATCGTCTACCGGTTGGCCGCGCTCTTCTCACTCGACTCGTTCGGGGGCGGGTTCGTGGTTCAGTCGCTGCTCGTCGTGTGGCTCGCCGACCGCCACGATCTGTCCGCGGGCGCCTCGGGGCTGATCTTCTTCGGCGCCGGGCTGCTCTCGGCGGCTTCGACGTTGCTGGCCGCGCCGCTCGCCCGCCGGATCGGGCTGGTGCGCACCATGGTGTTCACGCACCTGCCCGCCAACGGCTTCCTCATCGCCGCCGCGTTCATGCCCAACGCGCCGCTCGCGGTGGCCATGCTGTTCGCCCGGGCGATGCTCAGCCAGATGGACGTCCCCGCCCGGACCAGCTACGTGATGGCGGTGGTGACGCCGCCCGAGCGGGCCGCGGCGGCGAGCATCACCAACGTCCCTCGAAGTCTGGCCGCCGCGGCGGCGCCGTTTGCCGCCGGGTGGATGCTCGACCAATCCTCGTTCGGCTGGCCCCTCGTCGTCGCCGGCACCCTCAAGGTCGTGTACGACCTCGCCCTCCTGGCCATGTTCCGCCACATCCGCCCACCCGAGGAAGCCCACTGACCCGTCGCGAATATGAGACAGATCTGTTATGTAACAGATCTGTTGGACAACGGGTCCTGTTCGAGAGCTGAGCCCTCGTCAGCCCCTCGCGGCGGTGAGGGCTCGTTCGGTGAGGACTCGGGCCAGGTGGGAGCGGTAGTCGTCGTCGGCGTTGTTGTCGGTGGGGGGGTTCGTGCCGTCGGCGGCGAGCGCCGCGGCGTCGGCGACCGAGGCGCCGCCGGCGAGCGCGGCTTCGACTGCAGTTGCCCGGATCGGGGTGGCGTCCATGTTCACGAGCGACACCCGGCTGCCGCCCTCGACGGCGCAGACGCCCACTATCGCCCAGTCCTGGGCCCGGCGGTTGAACTTCTGGTAGCTCCAACCGCCGGTCGCCACCGGCACCCGGATCTCGGTGAGCATCTCGTCGGGTTCGAGCAGCGTCTCGAGGAAGCCGGTGAAGAAGTCGGTCGCGGCGATCTCGCGGTGGCCGTCGGGGCCGTGGGCGACGAGCGTGGCGCCGAGCGCGAGGATCGCGGCGGGAAGGTCCGACGCCGGGTCACCATGCGCGAGCGACCCGCCCAACGTGCCCCGGTGGCGCACGGCAGGATCGCCGACGAGCGACGCCACGTGGCGCAGCACCGGGCAGGCCTCGGCGAGCACGTCGCTGAACTCGAGCTCGGTGTGCCGGGTCAACGCCCCGATGGCCACCTGGCCGTTGTCGCGCCTGATGTAGCGCAGGTCGTCGAGCCGGCCGATGTCGACGAGCACCGACGGGGTGGCGAGCCGGTACTTCATGAGTGGCAACAAAGAATGGCCGCCGGCCAGGAACTTGGCGTCGTCGCCGAACTCGGCGACGGCATCGATGGCCTCGTCCACGGACCCGGCGCGGACGTAGTCGAACGGCACGGGGATCACGACGCACCCCCCGTGTCGCCGTTGGATCGCGCGCCCTGGATCGCTCGCCACACCCGCCACGGCGACGCCGGCATCGCCAGATCGGTGATGCCGTGCGGGCTGAGAGCGTCGACCACCGCGTTCATGACCGCGACGGCCGAGCCGATGGTCCCGGCCTCGCCGATGCCCTTGACGCCCATCGGGTTCGTGGGGCTCGGGGTGACGGTGCAGTCGGTCTTCCAGTTGATCGCCTCGGTCGCCGACGGCACCAGGTAGTCCATCAGGTTCGAGGTCAGGATCTGGCCGTCGGCGGTGTAGATCGCCTCTTCCCACAACGCCTGGGCGACGCCTTGGAGAATGCCGCCGTGTATCTGCCCCTCGACGATCAGTGGGTTGATCTGGTTGCCGCAATCGTCGACCGCGGCGTAATCGACGAGGCGCACGTTGCCGGTGTCCTCGTCGACCTCGACCACCGCGGCGTGGGTGCCGAACGGGAACGTGAAGTTCGGCGGGTCCCACGTGACCTGGGCTTCTAGGTTGGGCTCGACGCCGTCGGGCAGGTCGTGGGCGGTGAACGCCGCGAACGCGACCTGGGCGAGCGGCACCGCCGAGGCCGGCGTGCCCTTGACCGAGAACGCCCCGTTCGCGAACTCGATGTCGTCCTCGTTGGCCTCGAGGATGTGGGCGGCGATCTTGGCCGCCTTGGCGACGACCTTGTCGGTCGCGTGCCAGAGGGCTACGCCGCCAACCGAGAGCGAGCGCGACCCGTAGGTGTCGAGCCCGAGTGGCGAGATCGCGGTGTCGCTGTGGAGCACCTCGACGTCGTCAGGGTCGATGCCGAGCTTGTCGGCCACGATCATCGACCACGACGTCTCGTGGCCCTGGCCGTGGGGCGCGCTACCGGTCACGACCTGAACCTTGCACGTGGGCAGGATGCGCACCGTCGCCGACTCCCAGCCACCGGCGCTGTAGTTGAGCGAGGCGAGCACCCGGCTGGGCGCCAGGCCGCACATCTCGACGTAGGTGCACAGGCCCAGGCCGAGTTGCACCTTCTCGCCGTTCGCCCGGCGGCGCGCCTGGTCGGCCTTGCGGCCAGTCCAGTCGACGAGCGCCATGGCCCGGTCGAGCGTCGGCTCGTAGTTCCCGCTGTCGAACAGCAGGCCCGCGGGAGACGTGAACGGGAACTGCTCGGGCTTGATGTAGTTGCGGCGCCGGATCTCGTCGGGCGCCAACCCGATCTGGGCGGCGAGCATGTCGATGGCCCGCTCGATGGCGTAGCACGCCTCGGGCCGGCCGGCGCCGCGATACGCGTCGGTCGGGGTGAGGTTGGTGAACACCGACCGGCACCGGAAGTGGTAGTTCGCGATGTCGTAGACGCCGTGGTAGAGGAACGCCCCGAGCAACGGTATCCCCGGCGTGACGAGCTGCAGGTAGGCGCCCATGTCGGCGAGGATCTCGGCGCGCACCGCAGTGATGCGGCCGTTGCTGTCGGCCGCCAGCTCGATGTCCTGGATCTGGCCGCGGCCCTGGATGGTTGCGGTCGCGGCCTCGGTGCGGGTCTCGGTCCAGCGCACCGGCTTGCCGAGCTTCTTGGCCAGACCGAGGCAGATGATCTCCTCGGCGTAGACGTTGAGCTTGGACCCGAACCCACCGCCGACCGCTGGGGCGATGACCCGGACCTTGTGTTCCGGGATGCCGGCAGTGATGGCGGCCATCACCTTCAGGATGTGCGGGATCTGGGTGGCGGAGTAGATCGTGTACTCGCCGCCGTGGGGCGCCGGTTGCACCACGACGCCGCGGGGTTCCATGGCTGCGGGGATCAGGCGCTGCTGGATGTACCGGGCCTTGACCGTGTGGGCGGCCGCGGCGAACGCGGCATCGACCGCGGCGGGGTCGGGGATCAGCTCCCACGTGTAGCTGAGGTTGGTGCCCAAGTCCTCGTGGATGATCACGGTGTCGTTGAGCGCGTGCTCGATGTCGACCACGGGCGGCAGCTCGTCGTACTCGACGACCACGGCCTCGGCTCCGTCGGCCGCGGCGTAGCGGCTCGTGGCCACGACCACCGCCACGATGTCGCCGACGTAGTTGGCGGTGCCGATGGCTACGGGCAAGTGAGCCGGGTTCTTCATGTCGGCGGTGACCGGCCACGCGCACGGCAACGGGGCCGCCCACACGTCCTTGAGCTCGGCACCCGTGTACACCGCGACCACGCCGGGCTCCGACGTTGCCGCGGACGTGTCGAGGGCGCGGATGCGGGCGCGGGCGTAGGGGCTGCGCACGCAGCCGATCCACAGCGCGCCGGGGATCTGCAGGTCGTCGACGAAGCGGGCCTCGCCGGTCAACAGCTCGGGATCTTCCTTGCGGAGCCGACGTTCGCCGACCACACCTCCGGTGAAGCTCATCTCACGCACCTCCTGCCGCGGCGAGGACTGATCGCACGATGTTGTGGTAGCCGGTGCAGCGGCACAGGTTGCCTTCGAGGCCCTCGCGCACCTGTTGCTCGGTCGGGTTCGGGTGCTCCTCGAGCAACGAGATCGCGGCCATCACCATGCCGGGTGTGCAGTAGCCGCACTGCAGACCGTGGCACTCGTGGAACGCCTGCTGCATCGGGTGCAGCCCGTCGGGCCCGGCGAGCCCCTCGATCGTCGTGATGCTCGCCCCGTCGGCCTGGACGGCGAGCATCGTGCACGACTTCGCCGACTGACCATCGACGTGTATCGTGCACGCCCCACACGACGAGCTGTCGCAACCGACGTTGGTGCCGGTGAGACCGAGGGTGTCGCGAATGAAGTGGACGAGGAGCGTGCGGGGCTCGGCCTCGCCCGACATATCCGCACCGTTGACCGTGAGTGAAACCTGCATGACGTCATCCTGCCCCACCAGGGGGAGGCATGCCAGCGGTCACGCGCTTCGCCTGTTTACGACACGCGTTGGTCGAACTGGACGATGGTCGCGTCGGGGCCGTTCAGGAACATCGTGCGGATCGTCCGCCCCGACGGTTCGCCATAGTCCTTACTGTCCGCGTTCGACGGCTTGAACATGGGCTCGAAGCCGGCAGCGATGGCGCGCTCGGCGATGGCATCGACGTCGTCGACCCACAGACCGACGTGGTGGATGCCGGTCTCGAACAACTCGAGCGGGCGCCCCCACGGGGCCTTGCTGAGCTGCTGGTCGAGCACGACGAACGAGTCGTCGTCGCCGCTGCCGTAGCGCAGGTAGACGCCCCGGCGTTTCGTGTAGAAACCGCCGCCCGGCGTGCCGAACTCCTCGGTCTCGTCGAAGCGGACCTCGAGCCCGACGACGTCACGCCAGAACACGAGCGCGGCGTCCATGTCGCGGACGCCGACGGCGATGTGCGAGACCCCCCGGATACCCATGGACGCGAGCGTATCCTGGCCGACGTGGCCGGTCCGTTGGCGATGCGATTCGTGCAGTCCGCGGCCAGGGTCGATCAACTCCCCGACTGCAAGGCCGAAGTGGCCCTGGTCGGCCGGTCCAACGTCGGCAAGTCCTCGCTGCTCAACGCACTCGCCCATCGCAAGCAATTGGCGCGTACCTCGAAGGCGCCTGGGGCCACCCGCCTGCTCAACGTGTTCGAGCTCGAACCCGCCGGAACCGGGCTGTGGGTCGTGGACCTGCCGGGCTACGGCTACGCCAAGGTGTCGGCCAACGAGCGCGAGCGGTGGCGGTCGATGATCGAGGGCTACCTGACCGGCCGCGCCACCTTGCGGGCCGCGCTGGTGCTGATCGACGGCGAGATAGGGCCGACACCCCTCGACGTGCAGACCGTCGACTGGCTCACCCACATCGGGGTGCCGATCCGGTTCGTGGCCACCAAGGCCGACAAGGTCCGCGCCTCGACTTCGGGCGCCCGCCGGGCCGACCTCGCCACCAAGCTCGGGGTCCGCAAGGCCGACGTGACCTGGGCGAGCGCCGCCAAGGGCACCGGCGTCCCCGAAGTCCGATCCTTGGTACGCGAACTGCTGGGCAGCTACCAGGCGTAGGCCTCGGGGGCGGTGCCGCCGGGGCCGGGAAAGATGGCGTCGATCGCCGCAAGGGTGTCGGCGTCGAGGGTGAGCTCCAGCGCCCGCAACGACGCGCCGTCGAGATGGCCCATCGTGCGGGGACCGATGATCGGGCCGGTCACGCCGTCTTGAGCGAGCAGCCAGGCGAGCGCAACGGCCGCCGGCTCCTCGCCCATGTCGGCACACAGCGCTTCCCACCGTTCGAGTTGCGGGCGCATGGCTTCGACGCGCTTGCCGAGCAGGCGCCGGCGCCGGGTGGCGCTCTCGTCCTCGCTCAGCACCCCGCCGAGGATGCCGCCGTAGAGCGGGCTCCACGGAATCATCCCCACGCCGTAGTGACGGCACGCCGGCAGGACCTCGAGCTCGACGGTTCGGACCCCGAGGTTGTAGTGGCTCTGCTCGCTCACCAGGCCGAGGAACCGGCGTGAGCGCGCGGCCTCGTTGGCCTGGGCGATGTGCCAGCCGGCGAAGTTGCTGCTGCCCACGTAGCTGATCTTGCCTTGGGCGACGAGGGTCTCCATGGCCTGCCACACCTCGTCCCACGGCGCGGCCCGGTCGACGTGGTGCATCTGGTACAGGTCGATGTGATCGGTCTGCATGCGGCGCAAGCTGTCGTCGCACGCCTTGCGGACGTGATGCGCCGACAGCCCACCGTTGTTCGGCCAGTCGTCCATGGGGCCGAAGACCTTGGTGGCGAGCACGACCTTGTCGCGCCGGCCTCCGCCCTGGGCGAACCAGCGGCCGATGATCTCCTCGGTCGCGCCGGCGGCGTTGGGGCCGCCATAGCGGTTTGCGGTGTCGAAGAAGTTGATGCCGAGGTCGAGGGCCCGGTCCATGATCAGGAACGACTCCTCCTCGGTGGTCTGGGGCCCGAAGTTCATGGTGCCGAGACAAATGCGACTCACTCGCAGAGCGGTTCGGCCGAGACGTCGATACTTCATGGAGGGATTGAACACCTCGCCGGGACCTCGCTGTCAAAACGTCAGGCCAAAGCGCATGCGCGGCACCTCTAGCCTGGCGGCGTGGATGCCGGTTCGGTCGACCTCGACGCATGCCTTGGGGGCGTGCTCGGTGGGGACCGCCAGTGGATCGGGCGGGCGATCACCCTCGTCGAGAGCACGCGACCCGAGCACCGCGATCAGGCTCAGGAGCTGCTGACTCACCTGCTCCCCCATACCGGCGCGGCGCATCGCATCGGGATCACCGGTGTGCCGGGTGTCGGGAAGAGCACCTTCATCGATGCGTTCGGCACCCACGTCACGACCGGCGGCCACCGCGTTGCGGTCCTCGCCGTCGACCCGTCGAGCAGCCGGACCGGCGGAAGCATCCTCGGCGACAAGACGCGCATGCACCGGCTGAGCATGGACGAGCGCGCCTTCGTCCGGCCCAGCCCGTCGAGCGGCACCCTCGGCGGCGTGACCCGGACAACGCGCGAGACGATGGTGGTTCTAGAGGCAGCCGGCTACGACGTCGTGATCGTCGAGACCGTCGGAGTGGGGCAATCCGAGACCGCGGTCGCGGCGATGGTCGACTGCTTCTGCGTGCTCATGCTCCCCGGCGCGGGCGACGAGTTGCAGGGCATCAAGAAGGGCGTACTCGAGCTCGCCGACGTGCTCGTCGTGAACAAGGCCGACGGTGACAATCTGGCGCGGGCCCGGCACGCGGCGCGCGACCTGTCCGCCGCCCTGCGCCTGATGATGCCGGCCGACCCTCAGTGGCTGCCGCCGGTCCTACTCGCGAGCGCCACCGATGGCACCGGCATCGACACCGTGTGGGAGCAGATACGGCTCCACCGCGAGTCTCTCGAATCCGACGGGCGACTCGTCCGGCGACGGCGCGAGCAGCTGGTGTCGTGGATGTGGGCCACCGTCGATGATCACCTGCGCGCGTCGATGCGAACCAACCCCGATGTCGTCGGACTCATCGTCGACCTCGAGCGACGAGTGCTCGACGGCGAGACAACGGTCCCACGCGCCGTCGACGAGCTGTTGCTCGCGTACCGAAGACGGGGCCGCTGATCGGGCAACCCCGTGTTACCCGCGCGGCTACCGTCGCGGGGGTGGAGACGACCTGGGCCGACCACGCACTGATCGCTGACGAGCGGGACGCCTTCGAGCGTGACGGCTACGTGATGCTGCGTCAGGTGGTCGAGCCCGATCTGGTCGTGCGCCTCCAACGCGCGGCGGCAAGGCTCGATGCGGAGTACCGCTCTGAGCCCGAGATCTCCCGCTACCACCTGCTCAACCGCCACGATCTCATTCCGCTCGACGACGCGTTCCTCGACATCGTCGACTGCCCGGCGACCTTGCCGAAAGTGGTCGGGATCCTCGGGTGGAACATTCAGCTGTTCCACACCCAACTCGTCGTCACCCCGACCGCGCCCGAGAACGCGGCCCGCGGCGGCTATGGCTGGCACCAGGACAACAACCGGATGAACGTCGACTTCGAGACTCCGCCGCCCCATCCACGCGTGTCGGTCAAGATCGGCTACTTCCTCAGCGACGCCATCGCCGAGGACTGCGGGACCCTCGCCGTCGTACCCGGCAGCCACGACCGGGGACGCCCACAGGTCCCGATCGGCGAGCAGCCCGGCGGCGCGGTGCAGCTGATGGGACGTGTCGGCGACGCCGTGCTGTTCGATCGCCGCATCTGGCACTCAGCGACCACGAATCACGCGCCGGAGCAGCGAACGATGCTGTTCTACGGTTACAGCTACCGATGGCTCCGCCCGAAGTCGGCGATGAACTTCCCGAACCTGCTCGAGCGTGTCGGTCCCGTGCGGCGCCAGCTCCTCGGATGGGCTACCAGCGCCAACGGCTACTTCGACCCACAACCCGAAGACGTCCCGCTGCGGTCGTTCTGTGAATCGATTGAACCGGAGTGACCGCCGGATCGACCCTCTGACCGGGGTCGCGGCATTCGCATCCTGGGGGCCGTTCCTGTTGTACTTCCCCCACCTGCTGCCCGCTGGGGCGGTGGCCGGGGCGCGAGCCAGTCGTCACACCTCCGGTCTGGCGGCACCCGCATCCCGATAGCGTGTCTTCCTCGTGCCCCTGATCGCGCGAACCGACATCCGCAACGTGGCGATCATCGCCCACGTCGACCACGGCAAGACCACTCTCGTCGACGCCATGCTCTGGCAGTCCGGCGCCTTCCGCTCCAACGAGGACGTCAACGAGCGGGTGATGGACTCGATGGACATCGAGCGCGAGAAGGGCATCACGATCCTCGCCAAGAACACCGCGGTGCGGTGGGGCGACTTGAACATCAACATCGTCGACACGCCCGGTCACGCCGACTTCGGCGGCGAGGTCGAGCGGGCGCTCACGATGGTCGACGGAGTACTTCTTCTGGTCGACGCGTCCGAAGGCCCGTTGCCCCAGACCCGCTTCGTCCTGCGCAAGGCATTGGCCGCCGACCTACCGGTCGTGCTCGTGATCAACAAGATCGACCGGCCCGACGCGCGCGTCGCCGAAGTCGTCAGCGACGTCGAGGAGCTGTTCCTCGATCTCGACGCCGCCGAGCATCAGATCAGCTTCCCGGTGCTCTACACCAACGCTCGCGCCGGTCGGGCCTCGACCACTCCCACCGGCGACGGCCGCGACTTGACGGCGCTGTTCGAGGCGATCCGCGACCACGTTCCCACGCCGATGCACGACCCCGAGCACCCGTTGCAGGCCCAGGTCACGAACCTCGACGCGTCCCCGTATCTCGGGCGTCTCGCCATGTGCCGCGTGCATCACGGCACCATCCGCAAGGGCCAGACGGTCGCGTGGAGCCGGATCGACGGCACGATCGAGCGGGCAAAGATCGGCGAGCTGTACCTCACCCGCAACCTAAATCGGGTGTCGGCCGACGAAGCCGGGCCTGGCGACATCATCGCCCTCGCCGGCATCCCCGACATCACGATCGGCGAGACCCTGACCGATATCGACGACCCGCGGCCGCTGCCGGTGATCACCGTCGACGAACCCAGCTTGTCGATGACGATCGGCGTCAACTCGTCTCCCCTGGCCGGCCAAGACGGCAACAAGCTCACGTCGCGCCTTCTCAAAGCTCGGCTCGACACCGAGTTGGTCGGCAACGTGTCGATCCGTGTCTTGGCGACCGAGCGTCCCGATACGTGGGAGGTTCAGGGCCGCGGTGAGCTGCAGCTGGCGGTGCTGGTCGAGATCATGCGGCGGGAGGGGTTCGAGCTCACGGTCGGCAAGCCCCAGGTGCTCGTGCGCGAGATCGACGGCCGGCGCCACGAACCGGTCGAGCGAGCGACGATCGACGTCCCCGAAGAACACCTCGGCACGGTCACCCAACTCCTGGCCACGCGCAAGGCGCGCATGGAGAACATGGTCAACCACGGCACCGGCTGGGTGCGGCTCGATTACGTGCTGCCGGCTCGCGGCCTCATCGGGTTCCGCACCGAGTTCATGACCGAGACCCGCGGCACCGGTGTGCTGCACCACGTCTTCGACGGCTGGGAGCCGTGGTTCGGCGAGATCCGCACCCGATCGACCGGCAGCATCGTGGCCGACCGCACCGGGGCGACTACGGCCTACGCCATCATCGCCCTGCAGGAACGGTGCGCACTGTTCGTCCCGCCCGGAACCGAGGTGTACGAAGGCATGGTGGTCGGCGAGAACTCACGCGCCGACGACATGGACGTGAACGTGTGCCGTGAGAAGAAGCTCACCAACGTTCGGTCATCGACGGCTGAGGCGACGGTGCGGCTCACGCCCGCGAAGATCTTGTCGCTCGAAGCGGCGCTCGAGTTCATCGCCACCGACGAGTGCGTCGAGGTCACCCCCGCCCAGGTCCGACTCCGCAAGCTTGTGCTCGACCAGACGACCCGCGGCCGCGCCCTCAAGGCCCGCAAGAACGAATCTGCTTGACGTCGGCGAAGAAGGCGGCCACAAGTGGGTTGACGACGTCGGCGCGTTCCCATTGGAGGAAGTGGCCGGCGCCAGGCACGACGACTGGGCCTACCCGGTTCCGGAAGGCGATCTCGCAACAGTGCACGAAGTCGGGCCCAACGACGTGGTCGTCGGGCCCGTAGAGGATCAGCGTCGGGATCTCGACCGGCAGCGACATCAGGGCCGGCTCGCTCTGGGGCCGGCCGTACGCCCCCTCGTACACCGCCCACCCGGCCCGCAGTCGCGCGACTTCGGCGAACGGCTCGGTCATGAAGTCGACGTCGGCGGCGGTGAACGTTCCCGGTGACGCCCATAGTCGATGCCCGTACATCTCGCCCACATACCGGCGACGTTTGGCGGGCGTATCCAGTTCGGCGGCCAGCTCGTCGGGGGTGGCGCCCTGGCGATACCGGTAATCCCCCGTCGGCCCGTCGCCGATCGAGCGGATCGCGGCCAGGTCGATCCCGGCGGCGACGAACTCGTCGATCAGCATCGGCGGCACGGTGTTGAAGAACACGAGCTTGTCGACCACGCCCGGGAACCGGTGGACCAAGTCGACGGCCACCGCGCCGCCCACGTCGCCGCCGACGACCCCGAACCGCTCGTGGCCGAGCACGTCGGTCATCAGCGCGTGCAGGTCCCGGCTGTACGAGGCGAGGTCATAGACGTCGTCGGGCGCCAGATCCGAGTCGCCGTAGCCACGGAGGTCGGGGGCCACGACCTCGTAGCCGACGGCCGCGAGGGGACCCACGTTGCGCCACCAGATGCGCTTGGTCTCGGGATAGCCGTGGATCAACAGCAGGGGGTACCCGCCGACGCCCTCACGTACGTAGGAGAGCTCGAGCTGATCCCGCACCCGTGATCGGTGGATGGTGAACGCGTCGGCCGCCGCACAGGGCGGTTGGGTCGGGCGGAGGCGAAGGTCGTACTGCACGACGTGCAGTCTGTCAGCGCCCAAGCGACGGAGCGGGGGCCGGGCCCACATAGCGCGACTGCGGCCGGTACCGCAGCGCCGGTTCGCCGTACTCCTCGAGGGCGTGGGCCAGCCATCCGGCGATGCGGGCGACCGCGAACACGACCTCGCCGGCGCCCGCCGGCATGCCGGCCATCACCGTCAGGCCGGCGAGCCCGAGGTCGACGTTCGGGATACGGCCCGACCGCTCGATCCCGATGTGCACCAGTTCGTCGATGAGCGGCCACCGCTCGTCGTCGGGGTACGCCGTTCTGGTCGCGTCGATCAACAGCTGATAGCGGGGATCGGCTCGTTCGTAGACCTTGTGCCCGAATCCCGGGACGCGCCGCCCCATGGCCAACAACTCGCCCACCGCCGCGGTGGCGGACCCCGCGGCCGTCGCCCGGCTGATCAGCTCGTGGCACTCACTGCTCGCCGCGCCATGGAGAGGCCCTCCGAGGACGCCGAGTCCGGCGGCGACGACGGCGTACGGGTCGGCTCGAGTGGAAGCAGCGATCCGAGCCGCATAGGTCGACGCCGCTAGATCGTGGTCGGCCAGCGCCACCAAGGCGACGTTCAGCGCGCTCAGCGCGCCCGGAGTTGCCCGCTGGCGCGTGAGCCGCGGCCACAGACGGTCAACCACGCGCTGCCGAGCCGTCGAGTCGCCGCCGCCCTCGCCGTCGCCGTCGCCGTCGCCGGGCAGCGATTCGACGATCGTGGCGACCAGGCGGGCCATGGCGATGTGGACGGCCGCGGGTGAGATGTCGTGGCGGAGCGGATCGTGAGCCGAGACGATCGTGAGCGCCATGCGGATCCGGTCGATGGCGGGCGCGTGCTCGGGCAGGGCCTTTCCGGCGCGGCGGGTAGCGGCGAGCACGCGGGGTTCGGCTTCCCACCGGGCCCCCGATGACTCGACGCCAAGGAGGAGAGCCGCGACCTCCTCGTAGTCGACTCCCGCCGCGACGAGATCCTCGACGCGCGTGCCGCGGTACGACAGCCCGTCGTCGCCGACACGAGTGATCGCCGAAGCCACGATCGTCGCCAGCCCCTCGACGGCCCGGCGTCCGCGCCGGGCTCGCAACGACTCGACCTCGCGGCGCCCGAACAGGCTGCTGCGACCGTCGGGAGCGACCCGCCGGTCCAAGAGTCCGCGGCTGACGTACGCGTACAGCGTGTCGAGCTTGACCCCGAGCCGCGCCGCCGCCTCGGTCGACGAGAGCCACTGCTCACCCGCACGATCATCGGCCATGACCGCCCCTCCCGACAGGTTGATCCAGTCATGCTTGACTTGATCAAGGTTGTCAATGTATCAATGTCGAGGTCAGACTAGTCCCATGGGCACCGAACTGATCGCCCCCCGAGGGCTCAAGGGTTTGAAGGTCGCCGAGACGACCGTCGGCGACGTCCGCGGCGACGAAGGCTTCTACCACTACCGCCAGTACGACGCGACCGAGCTGGCGGCCAAGCGGTCGGTCGAGGATGTCTGGGCGCTGCTCATCGACGGCGCGCTGCCGGCGCCGGGCGACACGGCGTTCGCGGCCGAAGTCGCGCCGCTGCGGGCCATCCCGCGCTCAGCCGACGCTGCGGTCGACGCCATCGCCCTCATCGACGCTTCGCCCATGGGTCGATTGCGTGCCGCGCTGGCCGCGGTGACCGAGGCCGACGGACCGACTGCCACCTACGACCAGAGCGCGTCCGAACGTCGGGCCACCGCCCTCCGGGTCGCGGCCTTGGTCCCGACGGTCCTCGCCCGCCTCTGGCGCGTCGGCCAGGGCCTCGGTCCAATCGGTCCGGACCCCACGATGGGTCATGCCGCCGACTACCTCCGCATGGTCATGGGGACCGAGCCGACCGACGACCAGGTTCGCCTCGTCACCACCTACCTGGTCACCACCGTCGACCACGGGTTCAACGCCTCGACGTTCTCGACCCGCGTGACCGTGAGCACCGGCACCGACATCGGAGGCGCAGTTTCAGCCGGCCTGGCCGCCCTGGCCGGGCCTCTCCACGGCGGCGCACCGAGCCGGGTGCTCGATCTGCTCGACGAGATCGGCGAGCCGGGTCGCGCCGCGGCGTGGGTCGACGAGCAGTTGGCCCGAGGCGACAAGGTGATGGGCTTCGGTCACCCCGTGTACCGCACGGGCGACCCGCGGTCGCGTGTGCTTCGCCGAGTGGCCGAGACGGTCGGCGGGCCGCTCCTCGAGCGGGCGGTGACGGTCGAGGCCGCGCTGCACGCGGCCCTGAAGGCCCGCCGGCCCGACCTCGACCTCAGCACCAACGTCGAGTGGTACGCCGCGGTGGTGATGTCGCTCGCCGGCTTGCCGCCCGAACTGTTCACGCCGACGTTCGCCGTCGGGCGCGTCATCGGCTGGACCGCCCACGCCCTCGAACAGGCTGCCGACGGCAAGATCCTGCGCCCGAGTGCCACCTACGTCGGCCCTCCCCCGCCGGTACCCGTGCCCTGACCACCGCCTCACGGCCGCGCTGTGGTGGCCTAGGCTCGGTGGTCGATGGCCGGGTACTCGGGCACACCGCTTGCCACCAAGCTGGGGATCAAGGCGGGCTATCGCGTGGTGCTGCTCGGTGCTCCGGTCGGCTTCGTCGACACCCTCGAATCGTTACCCGACGATGTCGACCTCACCGTCGCGCTAGGCGCTACCGACGTATGCGTGGCCTTCTACATCGAGCGCTCGGCGTTCGAGGCGGCGTTGCCCGACCTCAGGGCGGCGATCTTTCCGGCCGGCGGGCTGTGGATCGCCTGGCCGAAACGGGCGTCGAAGGTGCCGACCGACATCACCGAGGACGTCGTGAGGGAGGTGGCGCTACCGACCGGCCTCGTCGACAACAAGGTGTGCGCCATCGACGACGTCTGGTCCGGCCTGCGTCTCGTTCACCGCAAGGAGCTGCGGTGATCATCGGGCACCAGATCAGATCCTGAACGTGCCATCGGACGACACGTGGCCGACCCAGCCGCACGCGTCGTTCGCCATCAGCTCACCCATCAGCTCCGGCGAGGTGCTGACCGCCCAGCACCGGGCACCGGTTCTGGTGAGGCCCGAGATGATGGCTCGGGCCGGCGCGCCGGTGTCGTGCTCGACCGTGTACGACTCGACGATGATGTTGCCCTCGGGCTCGCGAGTGAAGGCGTGAGGCCGGAATCGGTCGACGTCGGCCTGGCAGTCGACGCCGCGATAGCCGTTGTCGGGAGGATCCGTCGACAGAACCGCCACTGCGTGTTTGGTCAGGAGGCCACCGTTGGCCACCACGAGGCCGAACTCGCCGGCGTCTCGGCGCAGTAGCGGCACGATCGACGCCACGGCGTGGGTGCTGTAGTTGTTCATCGGCCCGCCGAAGAACGACATCCCGCCGGTCACGGTCAGGTCGCGATCGGCCCCGATGCCGAGCTCGCGGGCGGCAACGCGAACTGCCGACGGGAAGCACGAATACAGGTCGATGTGCGCGAGCTGGCCCAGCCCGACGCCGGCCAGCTCCAAGGCCCGCGGCCCGGTCGCGCGCAGCGACCGCGATCCATGGAGATCGAGCCGCTCTCCGAGGGATTCGGTGTCGCGGCCCTTGGCCCCCGAGTGGATGAAGACCCACCGGTCTCGCGGGACCCCGGCGGCTTCGGCCCATGCCGCCGAGGCCACGACATACGCCGCGGCCTGATCGGTGAACCAGTTCGAGTTCATGACCTTGGGGTACGGGTAGGAGATCATACGATTGGTCGCCGACGGGGTCGCGATCTGATCGGCGGTGAGCGGTGTCTGCGACCACGACCACGGATTGGACACGGCGATCTCGTTGAAGCGCCCGTAGAGCCGGCCGAGCTCGGCTCGGTGCTCCTCCACACTGAGGCGCTCGGCGTGGCGCAGCGCGATCTCGAACAGCGGGTAGACCCGGACCGGCATCTCCAGCCCGAATCGTCGATCGTGGTCGTCGGCCATCACGAGCGGCGTGCCATAGCGGTCGTCGGGCGCGACGCCGTCGCCTTGCTGGGTCAGCTGGGGCTCGGTGCCGAGCTTGCGGAGCTGGCGGCGGCTGTATATGCCTTCGCCTCCGCACAGCACGGCACAGCCGAGCTGGCCGGCCGAGATGTCCTCGGCGAGCCGCAGCAGCATTGTGACGGGCGTATCACCGCCCTGACCGGTGAGTCCGGACCGCGCCGACGTGGCCCGGATCCGGTCGGCCACCAGGCGAGCTGGATCCTTGTATGACCACGCACCTTGGACGGCGACGATCCGGTCGATCCGGTCCGCGGCCGACGCCGCCCCGGCGTCGTCGAGCGCGGCCCTCACCGCCATCTCCATGAGGTCGAGCGGTTCGAGCAAGGTCGCGGCGTCGACGCTTCGTTGTTCGGCCTGGCCGACGCCGATGAGGACGGGGAGGCGGGGGTTCAGCGGCGTAGTGATGGCCACCAGTAAAGCGGCTCGGGAATGTGATCGGGCCCCTGTGGGGACAGGGGCCCGATCGGTTCTCTCGGCAGGGTAGGAGAGAGACCTGGTCTGGTCAGAAGTCCTCGTCGAAGGACACTTCGCCCGAGACGCCGACCTGGTAAGCGGCGACGGTGCGCTCGAAGAAGTTGGTGAGCTCCTGGACGTCTTGGAGCTCCATGAAGTCGAACGGGTTCTTGACCCCGTACTGGCGGGGAAGGCCGAGCTGAACCAACCGCTGGTCGGCGACGAAGCGCAGGTACGTGCGGGTGTCGGCGAGCGACATGCCGGGCACGCCTTCGCCGAGCACGTCGGCGGCGAACTGGTACTCGCACTCCACGGCCTCGTCGATCATGGTGATGATCTGGCGGCCGAGGTCGTCGTCGAACAGGTCCGGGTCTTCAGTGCGGACGGTGTTGAGGACCTCGAGAGCGAAGTTCATGTGGGCGCTCTCGTCGCGGAACACCCAGTTGGTACCTGCGGCGAGACCGTTCAGCAATCCCTTGGAGCGAAGGAAGTACACGTAGGCGAATGCGGCGAAGAAGAACAACCCCTCGATGCAGGTCGCGAAGCAGATCAGGTTGAGGAGGAACCGCTGGCGATCCTCCTTGGTCTCGAGCCTCTCGAGGTCGCTGATCGAGCCGATCCAGCGGAAGCAGAACTCGGCCTTCTGGCGGATCGACGGGATGTTCTCGATGGCCGCGAAGGCCGCCTCTCGCTCGCGCAGGTCGGGGATGTAGTTGTCGAGCAGCGTGAGATAGAACTGGACGTGCAGCGCCTCCTCGTAGAGCTGGCGCGACAGGTACATGCGGGCTTCGGGCGCGTTGATGTGCGTGTACAGGTTCAGCACCAGGTTGTTGGCCACGATCGAGTCGCCGGTGGCGAAGAACGCCACGAGTCGGTTCACCAGATGCTTCTCGGCCGGAAGCAGGCGGCGTTGCAGGTCGACGAGATCGTCAGAGAAGTCGATCTCCTCGACGGTCCAGGTGTTCTTGATGGCGTTGCGGTACATCTCGTAGAAGCCGGGGTACCGCATCGGCCGCAAGGTCAAGCTGAAGCCGGCATCGAGGATGTGCGCCCGTGACGGCGCGGGCAACACGACGGGCGTGGGCCCGGTGAGGTCGACGAGGGGGTACGCCGATTCGGCGAGGGCCATGGGAAATTCCTTGCGTAGGTAGAGAGGCGAAGCGCGATCAGTCGCAGGCTTCGCAGGCTTCGGGGTTCTCGAGGGAGCACGACACCGCTTCGGCGTCTGTGAACATCTTGGTGGCCGGCACGGGGGCCGCTTCGGGCGCACTCGCAGTGGTGGTCTGGTTGATGCGGGTCGCCGGGCGCGACCGCAGGTAGTACGTGGTCTTGAGCCCGCTCTTCCATGCGTGCAGGTACATGGAGCTGAGCTTGCCGATGGTGGGCGACTCCATGAACAGGTTCAACGACTGGCTCTGGTCGATGAACGCCCCACGTTCGGCTGCCATGTCGATGAGAGATCGCATGGGCACCTCCCACGCCGTCCGGTAGATCGCCGTGATGTCCTCGGGGATGCCATCGATGTCTTGCACGCTGCCTTCGGCGCGCTTCACACGGGCGATCATGTCCTCGGTCCACAGACCGCGCTGTTGCAGGTCGCGCACGAGGTAGCGGTTGATCTGGAGGAACTCACCCGAGAGCGTCTCGCGCTTGAACAGGTTCGACACCTGGGGCTCGATGCACTCGAAGCAGCCGGCGATCGAGGCAATCGTCGCGGTCGGCGCAATGGCGATCAGCAACGAGTTGCGCAGACCGTGCTCGCGGACGCGCGCCCGCAGGGCGTCCCAGTCGAGGTCGCCGTACGGAGTCGCGCCCTCCCACATGTCGAACTGGAGCTTGCCGCCCGCGACGCGGGTCTCGGCGTAGGTCGGGTGCGGGCCCGCGGCCTCGGCCAGTTCGGTCGAAGCCCACAGGGCGTGGAAGTACATGTGCTCGCTGATGCGCTTCGACAGCGTGCGGGCCTCGTCGGAGTCAAAAGGGATCCGCAGCTTGAAGAAGACGTCCTGGAGACCCATGAGACCGAGCCCGACCGGTCGCCACGCGGCGTTGGAGCGGCCCGAGGCATCGGTCGGGTAGTAGTTGATGTCGATGACCCTGTCGAGGAAGGGCACGGCCATGCGCACAACCTCGCCGAGCCGCTCGAAGTCGAAACCGGCATCGGTGGTCAGCGCCCCGAGGTTCACCGAGCCGAGGTTGCACACCGCGGTCTCGTCCTGGCTCGTGACCTCGATGATCTCGGTGCAGAGGTTCGACAGGTGCACGACCCG
This sequence comes from uncultured Acidimicrobiales bacterium, assembly GCA_964390555.1. GTDB lineage: Bacteria > Actinomycetota > Acidimicrobiia > Acidimicrobiales > SHLQ01 > CAVTWS01. The sequence continues at coordinate 112,064 of CAYMJU010000032.1, forward strand.
TCCCGGTCGCCCGGTCTGGTTGCACCGCAAGTTCGACGGGTCCTTGAACGTCATCCAGCCGTTGCCGGTCTGGGCGAGCGACCGCATCATCCGGCTGTACAGCTCGCGGGCCGACACCTGCTTGTCGTAGAGGGCCTCGGCCTCGGCCTGCTCGTAGGCGCGGCGGAACTCGTCGCCGTAGAGGTCGACGAGGTGGGGCACCCTCTTGGGGTCGAACAGCGACCATTGCCAGTCCTTCTCGACCCGCTCCATGAACAGGTCCGGGACCCAGTTGGCCAAGTTGAGGTTGTGGGTGCGGCGGGCGCCGTCGCCGGTGTTCTCCTTCAGGTCCAGAAAGTCCTCGATGTCGGCATGCCAGGTCTCGAGGTAGACGCACGCCGCGCCCTTGCGCCGGCCGCCCTGGTTGACGGCCGCGACCGAGCTGTCGAGGGTCTTGAGCCACGGCACGATGCCGTTGGACAACCCGTTGGTACCGCGGATGAGCGAGCCCTTGGCTCGCACCCGCGAGTACGCGAGGCCGATCCCGCCAGCGAATTTCGACAGCTGGGCCACGTCCTTGTAACGGTCGTAGATGCCTTCGAGGCTGTCGACTGGCGAGTCGAGCAAGTAGCACGACGACATCTGCGGATGGGAGGTGCCGCTGTTGAACAGCGTGGGGCTCGACGGCAGGTACTCGAGCGACGAGATGAGCCGGTAGAACCCGATGGCCTCGTCGGTGCCGCCGGCCAGGCCGCACGCCACCCGGAGGAAGAAGTACTGCGGCGTCTCGACGATCTGGCGCGTCTCGGGGTGGCGCAGCAAGTAACGGTCATAGACCGTGCGGAGCCCGAAGAACTCGAACAGCTGGTCGCGGTCGGGGTCGGCGGCGGCGTTGAGCTTGCGGGCGTTGCTCGCCACCAGCTCGGCCACGCCGTCGTCGATGAGCCCGAGCCGGTGACCGAAGGCGACGGACTGGGAGAACGAATGGAGATCCTGGTTCTGGACCTCCTTGTCGATGACCGTCGACAACAGTCGGGCCGCGAGACGCGAGTAGTTGGGCTCCTCGACGATGAGCGCCGCGGCGGTGCGAATCGACAGGCTGTCGAGGGCCTCGGTGGTGGCACCGTCGACCAGACCGGAGATCGTTCGGGTGGCCACGCGCATGGCATCGACACCGCTCAAACCCTCCGAGCAGCGGGTCACGGCGCGAACGATCTTGTTGACGTCGACCGGCTCGAGGTCGCCATTGCGCTTGCGCACCCGCATGGTCATGGAGGTGACCGATGGCGCGCTCGCTGGTGCATGGAGTTCGAACAGGTCGGTTCGATCGTCAGTGAGCGCCATCGTGCAGTCCTTCCCTACCCTCTTGTCCGGCCCAACGGCTTGGCCCGGCCGTCGCGACGCTGCGGTGGTCGCTCCGGGGCGCGGATCACACGGCTGTGATTCGCGAAGAGACCCATTACATAGGTGTAACTACACCCGCGTCAAGGGGAAGTTCGAAATCCACCGCGCCTGTGGATGACCATGTGGACAACTGCCTATACCTACCGGTTAACCTGTGGATAACTGGCCTCCCGCCGTGGACAGCTCATGGGAAACGTCGATCGCGTCGACATGATCGACATGATCGTCGCTGCCACCGATCCGGCGGGCTCGCCATGGTCGATGCTGTTCGCCTTTGGTGGCGGGATCGCAGCGGTGCTGGCGCTCCTCGGCTGGTACGTCACGCGGGCCCGGTCGCGCACCGTAGGTGACCTGCCGACGAGCAGCGTGCGAAGCGTCGGCGTGGGCGTTCACGAGGTCGTCGGACGCGCCGTTGGCGATCTGTGGGAGACCAGCCCCTACGGCGGCGTCGAGTGCGTGTGGTGGCGAACGACCGTCCAAGTCCGCGAGAGCGAAGGTGGATGGAAGACCCAGTCGACCAGGGTCGGCGGTCCGGGCTTCTTCGAGGTCGACGACGACACCGGGCGCGTGCCGGTGTGGCCCCGAAACGCCGAGGTCACCGGCACACGGACCTACGAGGGCCCCGAGATCGACGGTCGCGGCGAGCGGCTTCCGTCGTGGTACCAGCCGCTCCCGATCGCCAACCGCCGCGAGTCGAGGGTCCTGGAGGAGGTCATCCCCCACGGCGAGCCGGTCTATGTCATAGGCGTTGCCCGGCTCCCGGCCAACGGGCTGCGCCCCGAGCTGGGCGCCGACCCGACGGGTCAGACCCCGTTCATCATCCACGTGGGTGGCGAGGCCGCGGTGGTGAGGGACTTGCGGGCCCTTGTTCAGATGCTGTTCGGCATCGCCTTGATCGCCGGCGCGGCGGCGGGCTTCGCGTTCGACAACGACGGGCTATTGGCCCGGGAGCCGGTGCCGTGGAACGAGGCGTCGTGGACCGGCGCGATCGTCGGCGGTGCGGCAGTGCTCGCAGCCATGGGCACGATCTCGGTCGCGTTCACCTACAACGCCCTCGTGTTGCTGCGCAACCGGGCCCAGGCCGCGTGGGGGTTGATCGATGTCGAGCACAAGCGCCGACGCGACCTGATCCCCCCGCTCGCCACCGCAGCCGCCGAGCACCGGGACCACGAGCGGGGGGTGCAGGCCCTCATCGCCGAGCTGCGGGGGCTCGTCGAGCGGCCGATCGACGCCGCGCCGTCGGGTGAATCGGTCACCGACACCGGGAGGTTGGTCGCCGCCGAATCACGCGTGATAGCGGCACTGGGAGCGCGGGCCGAGGCCCACCCGTCGCTCACCGCCGATGCAATCTTCGACACCTTGAGACAACAGCTCGTCGACACCGAGGAGCGGATCGCGCTCGCCCGCGGCTTCTACAACGACAGCGTTCAGACGCTTCGAGACCGAGCCGGCGCGTTTCCGGCGTCGCTGATCGGCCGCCTGTTCCGCCTGGTTCTCGACACCGAGTTCAGCGATCAGAAAGAACCGAGCACGGCAGCCGCTTCACCCCATTGATGAAGCTCGACCGCAGCCGCGCCGGCTCGCCGGTCGCGACCAGCCCCGGAGCCTTGTGCAAGAGCTCGCGGTAGATCACCCCGATCTCGCGACGAGCCAGGTGCGCGCCCAGGCAGTAGTGGGGACCCGGCCCACCGAAGCCGACGTGATGGTTTGGTGAACGGCGCACGTCGAAATCGAACGGTCGATCGAACACCGCCTCGTCGCGGTTGGCCGACGGGTAGAACAAGACGACCTTGTCGCCGGCGCGGAACTCGTGGTCTCCCAGCCGGGCGCCGTCGACGGTCACCGTACGCCGGAAGTGGATCACCGGTGACGCCATGCGCACGATCTCCTCGACCGCGGTGGGCGTGACGCCCTCGATGTCGTTGCGCCAGATCTCGCGCTGGTCGGGGTTCTCGGTCAGATAGACGAGCCCCCAGCTGATGGCGTTGCGGGTCGTCTCGTTGCCGGCCGCGCAAAGGAGCACGAAGAACGAAGCCAGCTCCTCGTGGGTCAGGCTCTCACCGTCGATCTCGGCGTTCACGAGCGCGGTGGTGAGGTCATCGTGATCCTCGTTGCCTCGGCGAGCGGCCGCCACCTCGTACATCAGCGCCGCGAGGTCTCCGCCGGCCTGGAGGAACGAACCGAGCAGGTCGGCGTCTTCGGGGATCAGCTCGGGGTCGCCCTGGCTCAAGATGATGTTGCTCTTCTCGAGCACCATCTTCCGCTGGCTCTGCGGTATGCCCATCATGTCGCAGATGATCTCGAGCGGGAACGGCGCCGCGACCTCGGCCACGAAGTCGCCTTCGCCGATCTCGACGAACCGGTCGACGACCGCTGTCGCCACTCGCCCGACGTTGTCCTCGATCTTCTTCAGCATCCGGGGCGTGAATCCCGACGACACGATCTTCCGCAGCCGGGCGTGGCGCGGGTCGTCCATGTTGATCATCGACCCGAAGAACTCGTTGAACTCCGGTGGCAGGTCCAAGACGTTGGTGCCCTTGCCACTGCAGAACAGGTGCGGGTTCTTCGACGCCTCGATGATGTCGTCGTAGCGGGTGATGGCGTAGTAGCCGGGTCCCCGCGTGATGCCCTCGACCTCGGTCTCGGTGAAGAAGGCGATGGGACGCTCGCGGCGCAGCGTCGCGAAGGCGGCCTCTCGCTCGGCGACCGGTCGGGTCCAGAACCCCTCTACGTCGGACAGGTGGATCTCGTCGAGCGGAACGGTCACGTCGGTCACGACGCCGACACTACCGGCTGGTAATCACGTGAGGCGCAGCCCTCGGTTGGAATGCTCGGAAGGCGCGCGGATACGGGAAGTTGTCGCGACCGAACGGGCTGGACGGTCACCCATTGGCGCGGCTTCCAAGCGCGGATCGAATGCGTTGACGCGCCCCGACCGACTCGGCAACCGGTACGAGACGGCTGGCCTTGCCCAACCCGCGGGCGGGCATGTTGCCGTAGATGGCTTCGTACTCGCCGTCGCGCACCAAGAACGTCTCGTGCCAGATTCCGGTGCGGGTGCTCGACCGGACCCGTCTCCAGTAGTTCCGCCACGCCTCCAGGTGCGGGTCGTCTTTAGACCTCTGCTGTCAGCGCCGGGAGGGGGTGACCGTCGAAGAAGCGGCGGGGGTTGGCGACCACGAGAGCCTCGATGGCGTCGTCGGCGACGCCCTCGTCGCGAAGCATCGGGATGATCCGGCGCTCGAAGTGGGTGGGGTGCCACGTGGCGTCGGGGCGCTCGTAGAAGTCCGGCGGCATGAGCGCCCGGCCCTGCCAGCACCACACGGTGTCGTGGGACACGACGACCCGGTCACCGGCCCCGGCGTCGATCACCCGCTTCAGGGACCGCACCCGCTCGATGTCGGGGTTGAGCGCTTCGATGCCGAACCGATCGAAGCCCAGGTACGACCCGGCCGCGGCGATGGCTCGGTGGTAGGCGCTGTCGTTCGTGCCACATGAGTGCCCGATGATGATGCGATGCGGCGCCACGCCGGCCGCCACGAGCCGCGACTGCTGCACGTCGCCCACGGTGCCGAGATCGGTGTGGGTCATGATAGGTGCGCCGGTGGCGACGGCCGTCTGGGCGGCGGCGTCGAACACGTCGCCCTCGTAGCTCGTCATGACCCGGGGTCCGGTGGCGAGCTTGATGATCCCGGCCTTCACGCCCGTCGACCCGATGCCATCGGTCAGCTCGGCGGTGAACAGCTCGGCCATGGCCGGCACCGGGCTCCCCCGGTGGCGTAGGAAGTTCCAGTACGGCGTGCCGCCCTCCTCCTCCTTGTAGAGGCCGGTGGCGCAGACGATGTTGAAGCCGGTGCGCTCGGCGACCTCGACCATCAACTCGACGTCGCGGCCGAGGTCGTTGGGGCACGGGTCGACCATCGACGAGTACCCGAGGGACTGGAGCTCGGCGACGCGGTCGACACACCGCTCGACCAGATCGGTGCGTACCGGCGCGCTGACGGTCGTGTCTGCCTGCCAACCCGGGTAGCCGATAAGCAGGTGCTCGTGCATCAGCGTGCGCCCGAGCGCCGCGGTGTCGATCGGTCCGCGGACGGTGGTGACGGTCGCCATGGGGCCCAGTTCAGCGGGGAGCACGGCTCCCGGTCAACTTTCAGCCGAGCGCGGCGAGGGCGGCGTCGTAGTCGGGCTCCTGGGAGATCTCCGGAACCAGCTCGGTGTACACCACCGTCCCGGATCCGTCGATGACCACGACCGACCGCGAGGCCAGGCCGGCGAGCCTGCCGTCGAGGAGCCGGACGCCGTAGTCGTCGAGGAACGACGGGTTGCGGAACGTCGATGCCGTCGTGACGTTCTCGATGCCCTCGGCGCCGCAGAACCGGCCGGACGCGAAGGGCAGGTCGGCGGACACGCACAGCACCGTGGCGCCATCGAGCCCGGCGGCGCGCTCGTTGAACGTGCGCACCGTCGTGGCACACAGCGCGGTGTCGATGCTCGGGAAGATGTTGAGAACCACCTTCTGGCCGGCAAGGTCCTCGAGCGCAACCGTGCTCATATCGCTCTTGACGAGCGAGAACGCGGGAGCCTTGGAGCCCACCGCGGGCAGCTCACCGCTGGTGTTGAGGGGGTTGCCGCGAAGAGTGACCTGGGCCATGTTCCGATTCTCCATCGTCGAAGGGGTGGCGACGGTTCTATCCGGCCCGCGGCTCGTTCACACCGGTTCGCGGCTATCCCACTACGGTGGCGCGATGGAGTTCCGACCGTTCGGCCACACGGGAGTGACGGTCAGCAAGCTGTGCCTGGGAGCCATGATGTTCGGCCCCGGCGCCAACGAGGACGTCGATGAGTGCGTCGGGATGATCCACCGGTCCCTCGACGCCGGGATCAACATGATCGACACCGCCGACGGCTACTCCCGCGGTCGGTCCGAGGAGATCGTGGGCCAGGCGTTGGCTGGGCGCCGAGACGACGTGATCGTGTGCACCAAGGTGTTCTTCCCGATGAGCGACGACCTCAACCACCGGGGCGGATCGCGTCGCTGGATCGTGCGCGAGGTCGAGGCCAGCCTGCTCCGGCTGAACACCGACTGGATCGACGTCTACCAACTACACCGCACCGACCCGGCGACCGATCTCGACGAGTCGCTCGGCGCGATGAGCGATCTGGTCCGCGCCGGCAAGGTCCGCATGGTCGGCATGTCGGCGACCACCCCCGACACCGTGATGGAAGCCCACTGGATCGCCCAGACGCGAGGGCTGTCGCGAGTGCGATCCGAGCAGGCGCTGTACAACATCTTCGCCCGCGGTCTCGAGGATCGGATCTTGCCCCTCGCCCAGCGGTTCGGCATCGGCGTGATGATCTATGGCTCGCTCAACGGGGGTTGGCTCACCGGGAAGTACGTCCGCGGCGTCGACTATCCGGCAGGATCTCGGGCCACCCGCAACGCGTTGTTCCGGGTCCGCTTCGATCCCGAACGCGCCGGGGTGCAGCGAAAGTTCGACCTGCTCGACGACCTGCGTGAGATCGCCGCCGACGCCGGCATGCCTCTCAGTCATCTGGCGTATGGGTTCGCGGCCGAGCACCCCGGTGTGAGCACCGTCATCATCGGCCCCCGCACACCCGAGCAACTCGACGACGCACTCGCGGCCGCTGACGTGCGCCTGAGCCCCGATGTGCTGGACCGCATCGACCAGCTCGCCGCGCCCGGGACCGACGTGGACCGATCCGACGTCATGCGTGCCGAACCGCACCTCGACCCAGCCTCTCGGCGTCGCCCGCGTTGACCGCGCGCGAGCCCACGTTTCGCGAGCTCATGGCGCTCGAGCCGCACGGTCCCGACACGTTCGTCGGTGTCAGCTCGACGACGCCCTGGGGGCGGGTCTACGGAGGCCAGGTCGTCGCCCAGGCCCTTCGCGCCGCGGCCGCGACCGTTGATCCCGATTTCGGCGTCCACTCACTCCACGCCTACTTCATCCGGGGCGGCGACCTCAGCGAGCCAATTCGTTTCGAGGTCGACCGTTTGCGCAACGGTCGGTCGTTCGTGACCCGCCAGATCGTGGCCCGCCAGTCGACCGGCGCCATCTTGAACCTGTCGGCGTCGTTCCAGGTGGCCGAAGCCGAGGTCGACCGCCAAGTACCCGATCCGCCTTCACCGATCGCGTCGCCCGACGAGTGCACCGAGCGCGACACGTGGAGCCCGATCCTCGACATCCGGCGCACGCCGGAGTCGTCGCCCGGTCACTCGATCACCTGGCTCCGCCTGGCCGAGGAGATCGGCGACGACCCGACCCTTCAGTCGTGCGGATTCGCCTACCTGTCCGACGACACGCCGATGAGTGCGTCGCGCACGTTGCACCCGGCGCACCGACCGAAGGACTTCGACGCGTTCATCGACGCCAGCCTCGATCACTCGATCTGGTTCCATCGCCCGGTTCGGGCCGACGACTGGCAGCTTCACGAGTTCGACGGCTACGGACTGATCGGCGGTCGCGGGCTGTCCATCGGCCGCGTATTCGACCCGTCCGGCGTGCACGTCGCGACCGTCGCGCAAGAGGTCCTGCTGCGGGTGAACACCCGGCGGTGACAAGATGGGCGCCATGCCCACGATGACAAGATGGGCGCCATGCCCACGATGACCGACCTGCTCGCCGCGGCCGAGCACATTCAGCCCGAAGTCGTCGCGCTACGCCGTGACATCCACGCGCACCCCGAGCTCGGACTCGACAACCCGCGGACCCAGCGGGCGATACTCGACGCCCTCGACGGTTTGGGCCTCGACATCTCCCTCGGCGCCGGACTCACCTCGGTGGTCGCCGAGCTCGACACCGGTCGCCCCGGCCCGACGGTGCTGCTTCGGGCCGACACCGACGCGTTGCCCATGCCGGAGGACACCGACGAGGCGTTCCGGTCGACCGTCGACGGTGCCGCCCACGCGTGCGGCCACGACGGTCACACGGCGATGCTGGCCGGCGCGGCGCGACTGCTGGCCGGGCACCGCGGCGAGTTCACGGGCCGGGTCCGGTTCATGTTCCAGCCCGGTGAGGAAGGGGCGGGTGGCGCCCGGCTGATGGTCGACCAGGGCGTGCTCGCGGGCGTCGACCGGGCCTTCGCCATCCACGTCACACCGAACATCCCTGCGGGCTGGGTGTCGACCAAGGCCGGTCCGATCATGGCGTCGGCCGACGATCTGGCGGTCACCGTCACCGGAAAGGGGGGCCACGCCTCGACCCCGCATTTCTGCGTCGACCCGATCCCGCCGATGTGCGCCATGGTCGGCGCGTTCCAGACGATGATCACCCGTGAGCTCGACGCGTTTCAGCCAGCCCTCGTGTCGATCACCCACATCGAAGCCGGGACGACGAACAACGTCATTCCCGAGTCGGCCTGGTTCGAGGGCACGATCCGCGCGGTGTCCGAGTGGAGTCGCTTGCGGGTCCACGAGAGCATCCCCCGGGTCGCAGCGTCGATCGCCGCCGCCCACAACTGCACCGTCGACGTGCAGATCCAACACGGCTACCCGGTCACGGTCAACGACCCCCACCAGTGTTCGCTGGTCGGCACCACCGCCCGGGGGCTACTCGGCGACGACCGGTTCTTCGAGCTACCGCACCCGGTCATGGGCGCCGAGGACTTCAGCTACGTGCTCCAGGGCGTGCCCGGCTGCATGGCATTGCTCGGCGTGTGCCCCGCCGACATCGAGAACTCGCTCACCGCGCCCCCGTGTCACTCCAACCGCATGCGCTTGAACGAGGACGCCCTCGCCACCGGCGTCGCTCTCCACCTCGCCATGGTGATGCCGTCAGGCTGACCCGTCGGTGACGCTGTCGGTCGCGATCGTGTCGAGGAGGGCCACGCCGAAGACGGCCAGGGCCACGCCGTAGACCGCTCCGCCGATGCCGTAGAGGTCGAAGCCGAGCAGGGCCACGATCACGAACACCGCCGGGCCGACCTCGACGGTCATCCGGTCGACTCGCCGCCACACCACCACGGCGTCGACCACCTGGAGCGCGACGAACAGCGCAAGCACGAGCGCAGCAGTGCCGAAGGACTCGAATCCGGCGGCAACGAGCAACATCGGCACCGAACCGAGGACGATCCCGATGATCGGCACCATGCTCACGATGCCGGCGATGATGCCGAGCACGAGCGCGCCGTCGAGCCCGAGGCCGCGGCTGAGCCCATAGGCGAGCGCCCCGACGACGACGCCCTCGGCTAGGGCGAAAAGGATGTAGTGGCGGGCGCGGCGCACCGCCGTCCACGCGATGCGGGCCCACCGCTGCCGGCGATCCTCGTCGGTGACGCGGCTCAGCGCCCCCCGGGCGTAGCGGGGCCCGTAGATGATGAAGAACAGCGTCAACACGCCGCACACCAGGTACGTGGGCACGCTGCCGGCGGTAGACACCAGCGCCTCGTCGGTCGACGCCACCCGGTCGTCCAGCGTGTCGACCACCCCCTGAACACGAGCGGACAGGTCGAGCTCGCGGGCCAAGTCCGACCGCGCCTCGAGCTCGGCCGCGGCCTGGGGGGCACTGCGGCGCAGCTGTTCGACCTCGTCGCGCACGTCGGACACCGCCCCTACCCACAACACGACGGCAAGCGCGAACACCCCGGCGATGGTGACGACCATGGCGATCGGACGCGGCACATAGCGATCGAGCCATTCGATGACCGGCTCGACGAGCACCGCCACGACCGCGCAGGCGACGGCCCACCCGATCGTGCGGTGAGCGGCGACGAACACGTTGGCCGCCACCACGGCGGCGAGCACCGTGACCACCACCAACAGGAGCGGACCCAGCCCGATGTGGAGGGATCGCAACGGTGCACGATCGGCGGGCGGCATCCACCTACTGTAGGAACCCAGTGGAGCCAGAGGCGCGGACACCCGACAGCGATCGGCCAGCCTCGGCCCGGTTCGACACCGCCACCTACGTCGGCATCTTCGTGGCCCTGCTCGTCGGCGCAGCGCTCTACTCATTGGCGCGGATCGCGACCCGTTCGCTCACCTGGGTCGCAGCTGGGGTGATCCTCGCGCTCGCGTTGAGTCCGGTCGTGGCGTCGCTGCAGCGTCGCCTCAACTGCCGGCGAGCCGTGGCCGTTGGGCTGCTCGCGCTGCTGCTCATCGGCGGCTTTGGCCTGATCGTCGCCTTCCTCGGTCCTCCGGCGATCGACGAGGCCCAACGGTTCCGCGCCGACCTGCCCGACACCGTTCGGGATCTGTACAACTGGCCGATCGTCGGCGACCGGCTCAACGACGCCGACGCTGCGGACCGGGTAGTGGAGTGGATCGACGACCTGCCCGAGCGGATCGACGACGACACCGTTTCGTCGCTGATAGAAGACCTGCTCGGCGGGCTCACCGCCGCCCTGGCGGTGGCCCTGGTGGCGGTGGCGGTCCTGCTCGACGGCGAGCGGTTGATTCGACTGAGCCGGCGGCTCGTCCCCGAGCACCATCGGGACCGGGCCGACCGGACCGGCCGCGTGTTCTACGAGACGCTCGGCCGGTACTTCGGCGGGTCGATAACGGTGGCCGCGATGATGGGCGTCTACGTGCTGACTGTCGGGCTGGTGCTCGACATCCCTCTCGCTCCGATGGCGGCGCTGTGGGCGATGATGACGAGCCTGATTCCTCAGATCGGCGGACTGCTCGGCGGGTTGGTGTTCGGAGTCCTGGCGCTATCTCAGGGGGCGGTCATCGGGCTGATCGCCATCGCGCTGTTCGTGGCGTACATGAACATCGAGAACCACGTGATCCAGCCGGCGATCGTCGGTCGGGCCGTCGACGTCACGCCGCCGACATCGATGCTCGCGGCGCTGATCGGTGGCGCCGCGGCCGGCGTACCCGGTGCGATCGTCGCTACCCCGCTCGTGGGCGCGGCCAAGATCCTCGCCCGCGAATGGCGCCGCCCGACCTAACAGGGGTCAGGCGCACTCGGACTCGCCGGTTTCGGCGACGTAGGGGGCGGTCTCGTCGTAATCGACGTACAGGTCGGGCGCTTCATCGGGGGGCTCGAACGTGTCGAGGTCCTTCAGAGTCGCGGCGATCGTCGCCACCCCGCCGGAGCGATCCATCCAGCCTCGGAAGGTCTCGCCGGCCTGGCGCTCGGCGGCGAAACGCCGCACCACCCGCAGCGCTGCTTCGGGCGCCTTCTTGGCCGGCAGGCGCAAGGCCTTCTCGCCGAACTCGACCTGCTCCTCGCCGAGATAGCCACCGAGCAACATCTGATACCCCGGCGCCGACTGCCCGTGAGCCCGGCGCTCGAGACCGAAGAAACCGATGTCGGACGTGTGGTGCTGGCCACACGAATTCATGCAACCCGAGATGTTGATGCGGAGCCCACCGAGCTCGGCGAGCCCCTCGGCCTCGAGCCCGTCGCCGATGGCTTTGGCCAGGCCACGCGACTGGGTCACGGCGAGGTTGCAGGTGTCGGCTCCGGGGCACGACACCACGTCGCGCACCAGCTCGGCTCCGGGCCGGGCCATGCCGATGGCCTCGAGTCGCTCGTACAGCACGGGCAACTGCTCGTCGGTGAGATCGCGATACACCAGGTTCTGGCGATTGGTCAGTCGCACCGACGCGCCGAGGTCGCGTTGGATGGCCGCGAGCCCGCGGAACTGGTCCGACGTGATGTCGCCGAGCTCGGCCCACGCGTAAGCCGACACCGTGCCGCGGGCCGCACCGCGCACCACGTTGGCCGCGAGCCAGCGATCGTACGGCGTGCCCCGGCCGACGAACACCGCGGTCCCGTGGCCCATCACGGTGACCTCGCCTTCGCCAACTCGCCCCGCGGGCGCGTCGCCGAGCAATCCGACCTCGGTCGGGATGCCGCCGGGCCAGCTCGAGGAGGCGCGAAGGAGCCGCCGCGAGTTCAGGATCCGCCGCTTGAGCTCGTCAAACCCCAAGGTGTCGACCAACCACTTCATCCGGGCCCGCAACTTGTTGTCGCGGTTGCCGGCCTGGTCGAACACCCGGAGGCACGCTTCGAGAGTCGGGAGCAGATCTTCTCGACTGGTGAAGTCCTCGAGGGCGAGCGCCGGGTGCGGGTTCGCGCCCAGCCCACCAGCGATGTACACCCGGAACCCCGACTCGACGCTTCCGTCGGGGAGCGTGCGGGTGGTCGCTACGGCACCGACGTCGTTGAACATGGCCTGCCCGCAGTCAGTCGAGCACCCCGAGAAATTCATCTTGAACTTGCGAGGGAGGCGCTGGCCGAGCGGGTTGCGCACGAAGTGCTGGAACGCAGCCTCGGCCCACGGGCTGATGTCGAGCACCTCGTGGGGGCAGGCGCCGGCCAGGTGGCAGCCCTCGATGTTGCGGACCGTGTCACCGCACGCCTCGCGGGTGGTGAGGCCAACCGAACCGAGCCAGCGCAGCGCAGTGGGCAGGAGCTTCAGGTCCACGAAGTGCATCTGGATGTTCTGGCGGGTGGTGATGTGGCCCCAACCGCGAGAGAAGGCGTCGACCACGTAGCCGAGCATCTCGAGTTGCTCGGGTTGAACGGTGCCGTAGGGCAGCTTCACGCGGATCATCTGGCTGTGGCCGCCCTGGCGCTGGCCGTAGACGCCGCTCGCCAACCGGATGACACGGAACACGTCGTCGTCGAGATCGCCGGCCAGATACTCGGTGATCGCCCGTTCGAGCCGGTCGATGTCGCCGGCGATCTCGGGATGGGTCACCGGTGGCGGCGACATGCGATCGAGGATGCCGGGTTGGCGGCGGACCTTGTCGAGCACAGGATCGAGGACTGGGTTCATGAGGGGCCTCCGGATCCGAGGGCGGCGAGCAACGCTGACGTGAGGTGGTGGGCGGAGCCGGTTCGGTGGTCGAGGCCAGCGGCGGCGCCGATGACGATGACCGACGGGTTGGCGACATCGGTGTGGGCCAACCGCGCGAGATCGGTTCGGGTCTCGGTCTGGTCGGGACAGGTCGCGTTGGTGACCACGGCGACGGGCGTAGCGGGGCTCATCCCGCCGGCGATCAGCCGGTGAGCGATGGCGCCGCGCCGGGCCGCGCCCATCAGGATCACGAGCGTGGTACCCAGCCGGGCCAGGGCGTCCCAGTCGAGCTCGCGGTCGGTGGCGGGGTCCTGGTGCGCGGTGACGACCGTGAACCCGCTAGAAGTGTGTCGGCTGGTGAGGGCCACGCCGATGGCCGCCGGGCCGGCCAGGGCCGAGCTCACGCCAGGCACGACATCGGTGACGATGCCGGCGACGTGAAGGGCATCGATCTCCTCGCCGCCACGGCCGAATACGAACGGATCGCCGCCCTTGAGGCGCACGACGCAGTCGTAGCGGCGACCCCGGTCGACGAGGATGTCGTTGATCTGGCTCTGGCTGACGCGGTGATCGCCGGGGAGCTTGCCGACGTCGATCACTTCGGCCCATGGAGCGGCCATGGCGAGGATCTCGTCGCTGACCAGGCGATCGTGCACCACGGCGTCGGCCCGAGCCAGCAGTTGTGCGGCCCGAATCGTCAACAACCCCGGATCTCCCGGCCCCGCTCCCACAAGATGAACAGTCACGCCCCCCCCACCCCCCCATCCCATCCGTTCTTGGCGCGATCCAAGCTGCTGGAGGCCCCAGATCGCGCCAGGTTGGAGGGGACGAGGTCGGATTCGGTGAGGGCGAGATGGCGGAGCAGGAGCGCCCGGGCGGCGACGAGGTTGCCGCGCTGAACCAGGAGGGGCAGCCCGTCGCTCAACGCTTCGTGCCAACCCGGGTGCTCGGTCGCGATCCCCGCCGCTCGCATCTCGTCGCGGACCGAGGCCAACAGCTCGAACGCCGGAATCGGACCGTCGTCGAGCCACAGCTCGATCTCGCTGCGGAGCCACGACGCGAACGCCGGGCTGCGCCCGCCGGTCGACACGGTGAGCTGCACGTCGCCCCGGCGCACCACGGCGGGAAGGATGAACGTGCACCGATCCGGGTCGTCGGCACTGTTCACCGGGACACCGGCCGCTTCGGCATCGCGGTGGACCTGCGCATCGACGTCGACGATGCCGGTCGCAGTGATGGCCAGCCGGTACGACGCGACCTCGCCACGCTGATAGGGCCGGGCGTGCCACCGTACGCGGGGATCATCGCGCAGCAGCTCGACGGCGTCGGGCGCGACAACGGTGACCGAAGCGCCGGCGTCGAGCAGCCCGGCGACCTTGCGCGCTGCCACATGACCCCCGCCGATCACCAGGCACGGCGCGCCGTACAGCACCAGGTTCACCGGATAGACGGTGAGCCCGCGGACCTCAGCTGGCTCGGACACGAGGGTCATGGCATTCAGTAGTGCAGCCCGCACTCGGACTTGGCCGATCCCGCCCACCGGCCGGATCGGGCGTCGGCGCCATCGGCGACGGATTCCGTGCACGGCCAGCACCCGATCGACGGGTAACCGGCGGCGATCAGCGGGTTGACGACCAGGCCATGGAGGTCCGCGTAGGCATCGACCTCGTCGTCGGTCCACGTGGCGAGCGGGCAGATCTTGAGCAGGCCTCGGCGGTCGAGGCTGACGACGGGCGTGGCGGCGCGGGTCGGCGAGTCGGCCCGCCGTACGCCGGTCATCCACGCGTCGTGGTCGGTGAGGGCGCGGTCGAGCAGGGCGACCTTGCGGGCGGCGCAGCATCGGTCGGTACCGACGGCGAACAGATCGGGCGCATCGTGAGCGGGTCGCTCGACCCGGAGATTGAGCCGGTAACGGCTCTGAGCGTGGCGAACGGTCTGAAGGGTCTCGGCGAAGTGGAAGCCGGTGTCGAGGAACACCACCTCTAGGTCGGGATCGACCTGGGTGGCCAGATGTACCAGGACGGTGTCGGCCATCGACGCGGTGACGGCGAGCCTGGACCCGAACGTCACGACCGCCCACTCGACGATACGTTCGGCCGACCAGCCATCGAGCCGGCGAGCGAGGGCGTCGACATCGAGCCGCACCCGAGAGCGGGGGACGCGGATCTCGACGGTGTCGAGGGCCGGCGGGTTGTCGGTGGCGAGACTCATCGGTGGCGATTCCCCTTATTCCTGATCTGTTTTATCGGATTTATCGGGATTCCGCCACCCGAGGCCGAGAAAAGTTGGTCACGTACCCTGTTTGACCATGACCCCCAATGAATTCCGCGTCGCCGGCCACTCGCTCATCGACTGGATCGCCGACTACTGGACGACGATCGGCGACCGACCGGTGCAATCGATGGTCCAGCCCGGAGAGATCCGCGCCATGCTCCCGGACTCGGCGCCCGAGCAGGGTGAATCCTTCGACGTCATCCTCGGGGACCTCGATCGCGTCGTCATGCCAGGGATCACGCACTGGCAACACCCGGGGTGGTTCGCGTACTTCCCCGCCAATGCGTCGCTGCCCTCGGTTCTCGGCGAACTGGCGGCGGCCGCCCTGGGCCAGCAGGGCATGTTGTGGTCCACCAGCCCGGCGTGCACCGAGATCGAGGCCCACGTGCTCGACTGGCTCGTCGACCTGTGCGGGGTCCCGCAGCCGTGGAAGAACGCGGTCGGACCAGGTGGAGGCGTGCTCCAGTCGAGCGCGTCCGACGGCGCCCACACCGCTCTCGTCGTCGCCCGCGAGCGCGCTATTTCCCGGGGCGCCACCACCGATCAGCTCACCGCGTACGTGTCCGAACAGGCACACTCGTCGCTGGAGAAGGGGACCCGGGTCGCCGGCTACCGCCACATCCGGCTGGTGCCGGCCGACGCTGGGTTCGCCCTGGAACCGGCGGCGCTCGAGAAGCTCGTGGCGGCGGACCGGGCGGCGGGGCTTCACCCGGCGTTCGTGTGCTCAACGGTCGGCACGACCGGCACCACCGCGGTCGATCCTGTCCGCGCCACAGGCGAGATCGCCCGGACCAACGCCATGTGGCATCACGTCGATGCCGCGTACGCCGGTTCGGCCATGATCTGCCCCGAGTTCCGCCACCACCAGGACGGGCTCGAGCTGGTCGACAGCTACACGTTCAACCCGCACAAGTGGCTGCTGACGAACTTCGACTGCTCGGTGTTCTGGGTGGCTGACCGCTCGGAGCTGATCCGGACGCTCAGCATCCTCCCGCCGTACCTCCGCAACCAGGCCAGCGACAGCGGTCAGGTGATCGACTACCGCGACTGGCACGTGCCCCTGGGACGACGCTTCCGGGCGCTGAAACTGTGGTGGGTGCTGCGCTCCTACGGTGCCGACGCATTGCGAACCCGGATCCGTGAGCACGTCCGTCTCGCCCAGGAGCTCGAGATTCGGGTGAGGGACCATCCGCGACTCGAGCTGATCGCTCCGACCACGTTCGCGCTGGTGAGCTTCCGTCACGTCGGCGGCGACGAAGCAACCGACGCCCTCGCGGACCGGCTCAACGACAGCGGCGAGGTGTACATCACCGCATCGACCGTGGCCGGACGGCGGTTCGTCCGCGTCTCGATCGGCGCCACCACCACCGAGGCCCAGCACGTCGAACGTCTGTGGGAGCTCATCGCCGCCGCCACTACGTGATGGTGACTGCAATTCGCATAGTGGGGAGCACATTTTCCACCTCTACCGGGCCAGGACGTCGATGGCCCGGACGGCGGCTTCGGCGGCGACCCGGGTGGCGCGTCGCGTGTCGGCGGTCAGGCGGGCCAATGCCTCGCCCCGAGTCGGATCGGCGGCGACATAGGCGGCGAGGGCAGAGCGATCGGCCGACCCGTCGGGGAGGGTCATCGAGAACAACTCGGCGGTGACCAGCCCGCCGCCCGCGTCGTCGCTGATGGCTCGAAATGCCGCCCACGGACGCCCGGCTCGCTGGCAGGCGGCGGCCACCGCGGCCGTCTCCATATCGACTGCGATGACTCCGGTCTCGAACATGTCGCCCAGAACGGTCCGATCGGTGATGAAGTCGTCGCCACAGCTCACGATGCCCGATCGCCCTACCCCCTCGATCGCGGCTGGAACGAAAGATGTGCCCGACCGCCGATCGATGACCGCAGCGGGTGTCACCAACGCTCCGATGTCGACGCCAGGGCCGACGCCTCCAGCGATACCGACGACGAAGACGAACTCGGCGCCGCGTCCGAGCAGATGTTCTGCGGCTCGCGCGCCTGCTGCCATGCCCATCGTGCTGACCGTGGCGATCAGCTCGAGCCGGCCATACCGGCCGTGGTGATCGTTGGTTCCGGTGTCCGACACCAGGTCGAGCAGCTCGACGAGCGGGTCGAGTTCGATCCCCATGGGTGCGATGAGCCCGATGCGACGCATCGGAAGTATGGCGTCGTCAAACATGGGGGACCACATTCTGCCGCGGCGGTGTCGACGTCTTCGAGACACCAAACGTACATCCAGCGTTTCGCTCGGGCGTACAGCGGCGCGCGTCGGGGGTTGCTAGGTTCTCACCGTCCAACTCTCGGACACTCACCTTAAGGGGCGACGAGATATGAAATCGATTCTCAAAGGACTTGCGGTGCTCGCCGCTCTGAGCCTGATCGGCGCCGCCTGCGGCGATGACGACGACACGACAGCGGCCACCGACGGCGGCGACACGACCGAGACCACGGATGCGCCCGAGGGTGACGGCGGCACCGAGACCACGGTTGCGCCCGAGGGTGACGACACGACGTCGACCGCGCCAGCGACCGACGGCGCCAGCGGCGGCGACCTCGAAGCGATCCACCAGGCATGCCTCGACGAGGGCGGCCAGGTAAACCTCATCGCTCTACCCGACGAGTGGGCGGGCTACGAGGGGATCCTTGCGAGCTTCCGTGACAAGTATCCCGACGTCGCGAATCCCGTGGCCAATCCCAACGCCTCCTCGGCCGACGAGCTCGAAGCGGTTCAGACCCTGGCCGGTCAGGACGACCAGCCCGACAGCGTCGATGTCAGCCCGGCCATCGCCCAGGAGTTCGTAGACCTCGGCCTGTTCGAGCCCTACGAACTTTCCTTGGCCGACGAGGTGCCGGCCGAGCTCACCGACCCCGACCACAACTGGTACGCCGCGTACTACGGCATCATCGCCATCCTGACCAACACCACCATCGTCGAGACCGCTCCGACCACGTTCGCCGAGCTGGCCGGTCCCGACTACGAGGGGCTCGTCGCCCTCAACGGCGACCCGCGTGAGTCCGGTTCGGCCTTTGCGGGCGTTCTGGCGGCCTCGATCGCCAACGGCGGCAGCGTCGACGACATCCTGCCCGGCATCGAGTACTTCGCCGGGCTCAAGGCGTCAGGAAACCTGATCGGCAGCGACGTCACGCCCGAGACCGTGCTGTCGGGCGAGACCCCGATCGCCATCGACTGGAGCTACAACCTGCCCGGCCTGGCCGCTCAGCTCGAGGAGGCCGGGTTCACGGTCGAGACCCACTTCCCGAGCGACGGCATCTATGGCGGCTTCTACAGCCAGGGCGTCGTGGCCGACTCGCCACACCAAGCGTGCTCGCAGCTGTGGCTCGAGCACATCTTCTCCAACGAGGGTGCGCTCGGCTACCTGCAGGGAGGCGCCGTGCCGGCCCGCATCGTCGCGCTGAACGACGCCGGTCTCGTGACCGACGAGGTGAGCGCCAACCTGCCGCCGGCCGAGCTGCTCGACCAGGTCTCGTTCCTGTCGCCGGCGCAGATCGCAGCTGCCAAGGACGTGCTGGCCGAGAACTGGGGACCGATGGTCGCGGACGCCTGAGCCCGCAGTCGTGACGAAGTCGCTGTCATGACCGAATCTGGGGTGATCGACGGGGGCCGCGCGCTGAGCGCGGCCCCCGTCGCGCACCCCAAGGCGCCGCGCAGCTGGGCCTGGCTGGGGTTGTTGCCTTTCTTGGCGTTCATGCTTCTGTTCCTGATCGTCCCCGCCATAAGCGTGTTCTCTCAGGCTCTACGCAACAGCGACGGCAGCTTCGGGTTCAGCGCCATGCGCGAGGCGTTCCGGGGCCAGAACCTCGATGCCTTCAAGTTCTCCATCGGCTTCTCGGCGCTTGCCGCCGCAGTCGGGGTGTTGGTGGGCACCCTGCTCGCCTACGCGGCGGCGACCGCGACCCGACCCAGGTGGCTACGCAACCTGGTCAGCTCGTTCAGTGGGGTGGCCGCCAATCTGGGCGGCGTACCGCTGGCGTTCGCGTTCCTCGCCCTGCTCGGCAGGCAAGGGGTGCTCACGCGCGTCGTCGGTGAGCTGGGCTACGACCTGTACAAACACGGGTTCGGCTTCGATTCGGTCCGCGGCTTGGTCACCGTCTACGCCTACTTCAACATCCCGCTCATGGTTCTCGTGACATTGCCGGCCATCGACGGGCTGAAGGCTTCGTGGCGCGAGGCCAACTACAACCTGGGTGGCACCACCTGGACCTACTGGCGCCGCGTCGGCCTGCCGGTTCTGGCGCCGTCGCTGCTGGGCGGATTCGTTCTGTTGTTCGCCAACTCGTTCAGCGCCTACGCCACCGCGGCCGCCCTCACCGACAGCTCGCGGATCGTCCCCATTCGCCTGGCCTTCTTCCTCGGCGGCGATATCAACACCGGCGAGGACGCCATCGGCTATTCGCTGGCCGCCTGGATGATCCTGATCATGGCCGTAGCGATGTCCATCTACTGGGTGATGCGACGAAAGGCCGAGCGATGGCAGTCGTGAGCCAGCCAGTTCGCCGGCGGCGATGGGGCGGCCGTATCGGACCCAACCTAATTCTTGTCGGCTGCGGTCTGTTCTTCACGTTGCCGCTACTCGCCCAGCTGCGCTTCGCCCTCCAGAACGTCCCCGTCGTCCTGCTCGGCTGGTCGACCTTCCTGGACAAGTGGTCGCTGAAGGGCATCACCCAGGCGTTCGGCGAGCCGGGATTCTCTGAGGCCCTGACGCTCAGCCTCAAACTGGCCGCAGGCACGGTCATCATCACCTTGGCCCTGTTGATACCGACTGCCGTCTGGGTGCATCTGCGCCTCCCCAAGGCTCGCCCAGTGATCGAGTTCCTTACCCTGCTGCCCTACGTCATACCCGCCATCGCCCTGGTAGCGGGCATTTCGGTCATCAAACCCCACGCCCGCTGGTTCCTCAACTCCGAGTTGTCGCTCATCCCGTTCTACGTGGTCCTGGCGCTGCCGTTCACCTACCGCTCGATCGACGCCGGCCTGCGCGCCCTCGACCTGCGAACGCTAGTCGACGCGTCGCGCAGCCTGGGTGCGGGGTGGGGCACCACCTTGCGCCGGGTGCTGCTGCCCAATTTGCGCTCGTCCATCATCTCGGCCACGTTCCTCATCGTTGCCGTCGTGCTCGGCGAGTACACCATGGCCAACGTGGTGCTGCGCGAGAACCTGGCGGTGTTCCTCGTCCGGTACCGCGGCAGTGAACCGCAGGCGGGACAGGGCCTGGCCGTGGTCGCCTTGATCACGACGATGCTGATCTTCGCCCTCCTCAGCCGCCTTACCCGCCCGCGTCGCGATGGCGGCATCGACAAGGGCCCCGACCTGACGACGGTGGCATACGCCGGATTGAGCAAAGGCCCAGATCGATGACGACCATCCTGTACTCCGGCGTTCGCAAGACGTTCGGCCCCACCGTGGCCCTGGAAGGGCTCGACCTGGTGGTCGAATCGGGCGAGCTGATAAGCCTACTCGGCCCGAGCGGTTGCGGTAAGACCACTGCACTGCGCATCACCGCCGGCTTCGAGCGCCCCGATGCCGGCACCGTCACGGTCAATGCCGAAGACGTGACGCACCTGCCGGCTCACAAGCGCAACATGGGCATGGTCTTCCAGAGCTACAGCCTGTTCCCGAACCTGACGGTGGCGCAGAACATCGACTACGGATTGCGAACCCGCCACCTGGCCAAGAACGAGCGTGACCGGCGAGTCGGGGAGATGATGGAGCTGGTGCAGCTCTCGGCCTTCGCCGGGCGCTACCCGCACCAGCTGTCGGGCGGCCAGCAGCAGCGGGTCGCCCTGGCCCGGGCGCTGGCTTTCCAACCAGCGGTCTTGTTGCTCGACGAGCCCCTCTCGGCCCTCGATGCCAAGGTGCGCACGACGTTACGAGACGAGATCCGGCGCATCCAGACCGAGCTGGGCATCACGACGCTGTTCGTGACCCACGATCAGGAGGAGGCACTCGCCATCTCCGACCGCGTGGGCGTGATGTCGAACGGTCGCCTCGAGCAGCTGGGCAGCCCCATGGACATCTATCGGCACCCGGCCAATGCGTTCGTGGCCCGGTTCGTGGGGTCGATGAACGAGCTGGCGGCGACCGTGCGCGACGCCAACGTCGTCCAGGTCGGCGCGGCAACGGTAACCACTTCGGCCGTTGCCGGGCGTGCGGTCGGGTCACCGGTTCGGCTCCTCGTCCGGCCTGAAGACGTCGCCGTCTCGATCGGCGGGGACGGCCTACCGGGCACCGTCGTGTCGCGCACCTTCCAGGGCGCCTCCACGGTGGTCACAACCCGACTCGACACGCTCGACACCCTCGTGTCCGCCTTGGTTCCCGGCGCCGCTCATACCGTCGACGAGCCCGGCACACGGGTAAACGTGTCGATCAGCGGCGCCAGAGCGGTCCTCGAAGACGTCGCCTGATCGCAGAACGCCAGCCTCAAGGCGAGCGGCGTGAGTTGGTCAGCTGAGGAGCTCGACGGTCAGCTCCTCGGCGGCGTGGCGGGCGCGGAGCACCTTCTTGTCGAACTTGCCGACGCTGGTCTTGGGTACCTCGTCGACGAACGTCCACGAATCGGGGAGCCACCACTTCACGACCCGCTCGGCCAGCCACGTACGCAACTCCGGCGCGCCCAGCGTCGATCCCGGGACGCGCACCACGCACGCCAGGGGACGCTCGTCCCAACGGGGGTCGGGGATGCCGACCACCGCGGCTTCGAGAACCTCGGGATGACCCATGATGGCGTTCTCGAGATCGACGCTCGACACCCACTCACCACCCGACTTGATCACGTCCTTCGCCCGGTCGCTGATCGTGATGAAGCCATTGGGGCTCACCGACCCGACGTCGCCGGTGCGCAACCAGCCGTCGTGGAACTTCTCGGGGTCATCGACCGCGTAGTACGAGGCCGTGACCCAGGGGCCGCGCACCTCGATCTCACCAACGGCGAGCCCGTCCCACGGCAGCTCGGCGCCGGCGTCGTCGGTGATGCGCAAGTCGATGCCCGGCGACACCCGGCCAGCCTTGACCCGCCAGCTCATCTCGTCGGCGCCACCGAGATCCTTGGGCGCCCAACCGACGGCGGCGAGCGGGCTGGTCTCGGTCATGCCCCAGGCCTGCACGATCGGCACGCCGAACGTGGCATCGAACCCCTCGAACAGACCGCGGGGGACGGCGGAGCCGCCGCACACGATCATGCGCAGCGACGACAGATCGGCGCCGGGAGCGTTGTGCAACAGGTCGTTCAAGATGGTGGGCACCGCGCCGGAGATCGTGGGCCGGGTCGCCTCGATGATGCGGGCCAGCGACGGCCCCTGAAGGTGCTGCTGCGGGAGAACGATGTCGGCTCCCACCCACCAGCCGGCGTAGGGCATGCCCCAGGCGTTGGCGTGGAACATCGGCACGATCACGAGCAGTCGGTCGCGTTCGCTTATCGCGAGGGTCTGGGCCGAGGTCGAGACCAGCGTGTGCAGGTATGCCGACCGGTGGCTGTACATGACCCCTTTGGGGTTACCGGTCGTACCGCTCGTGTAGCACATCGCGGCACCCTGACGTTCGTCGATGTGAGGCCAGGCGAAGCGGGGCTCCTCGGCGGCGAGCAGGGCGTCGTAGTCGAGGGTCTCGCCGAGGGCCGCCGTGTCGCCTGCGCCACGCACGATGATGTGGCGAACCGTCGTGAGCTGGTCGCGAACCCGGGCGAGGAGCGGCACGAGCGAGGCGTCGACGATGATCACGTCGTCCTCGGCGTGATTGATCACGTAAGCCAGCTGCTCGGGGAACAGCCGGATATTCAGGGTGTGGAGGACGGCGCCCATGCTCGGCACCGCGAGGTACGCCTCGAGATGGCCCTGGTTGTTCCAGCAGAACGTGCCGACCCGGGTGCCCGGTCCGACTCCGAGCCGATGCAGCGCGCCGGCGAGCTGGGCGGCGCGGTCGCCGATCTCGGCGAAGGTGGCCTCCTCGAACCCGTCGCCGGTGAACGTGAACACCCGGCTGGTCGAGTGGACCCGGTGGCCGTGGTCGAACACGTGGCGCAACGTGAGCTGGTGGTCGGGCATGGTGCTCAGGATCACGGTTGGTCCCCCTCGAGTCGCTCCACGGTGCGCTTCGTCGCGCCGCTGGACTCTGGATCATGCCCGACAGTGTTTGGGCGTGCGAGCCGCGCCAGCCGACCCGCCGGTCAGACCTCGGCGAGCGCCGGCTGCACGACGGTCGCGAGCAGCTCGACGTGGCGGTGGGCCAGGTCGTCGGGCATGCCGGCCACGCTGGCCCAGCAGTAGACGTGCTCGACCGGCAGGCCCTCGGTTCGAGCGCGTAGCGAGGCGACAGCGTCGGCGGGAGTGAGGACCTCGATGGGCTGGAGAACGCCACCATCGCGGCGGTGGTTGGCGCGGAGCTTCTCGACGGTGATCTCGCTCGGCTGGCGCCCGGTTCCGTCGGCCGCTCCCTTGCGGTAGGTGTTGAGCTGCCACGCCAGGTGGGGCAGCACCCGCTCGAAAGCTTCGTCGGGATCATCGGCGACGAGGAGGTTCACCAGCCCGCCCATCCGCGCCGACGCGGGATCGTGGCCCCCCTCGTCGAGGCCCTGCCGGTACGGATCGAGCAGCGACCGGTCGAGCGACAGCAGACCAGCTCCGAGCCGCCCAGCCCGCCGAGCACCCATCGGGCCTTGGTAACCGAGCCACACCGGCACGGGTCGCTGCACCGGCGGCGGGGTCACCACGCCGCCGGCACCGAGCAGTTGGGCGAGGTCGCGAAATGTCTGATCGGTCGTGCCGTAACGGTGGTCGCGGTCGGCGCCGAACAGCTCGAACTCCCAGTTCACGTACCCGGCGCCCAACCCGATCTCGAGCCGGCCGTTCGACAGCACGTCGACGACGGCCGCTTCCTCGGCGATCTGGATGGCCCGCCGGAACGGTGCGATGAGAATCGCCGTCCCGATCCGGACCCGGGTCGTGCGCGCCGCCACCGCGGCAGCCATGGTGAGGGGCTGGGGCAGGTAGCCGTCCTCGAACAGGTGGTGTTCGCTCAACCAGATCGAGTCGATGCCCCAGGCCTCGGCGCGAACGATCAGGTCGAGCGAGTCCCGATAGAACTGTGGCCAGGGCTTCCCCCAAGGTGGAGGGTTGCGGAGGTCGAAGTACGCACCGGTCTTCATGGACGCCGACCCTAATGGCGGATGACTTCGCGCTACAGGTTTGGAGTTCGCGCGCCGTAACTACGTTCGTGGGCCGAACGAACTATCCCGGTGGGCACGACGACTCATCCGTCGAAGCGGCGCTCGATCGAGCGCTGGCGACCGACGGCCTCCGGTGTTGGTTCCAGCCCCTCGTCGACGCCCGGACCCACCGCATCGTCGCCTTCGAGAGCCTGGTGCGTTGCGTCGATCCCCGGATCGGCCTCATCCTTCCGTCGGCGCTGCTGCCGGTGGCCCGGGCGACGGGACAGATGGCCGCGATCGACGCGTGGATGCTCGACCGGTCCTGCGCCCGGCTGAGCATCTGGGACCGGGCGTTTCCCGAGCTCGATCTACGGGTGTCGGTAAACGTGTCGGCGGCCTTGCTCGAACGTTCAGCGGCCTTCGTCGGTCTGGTCGAGCGAACCCTCGCCCTGACCCAGCTGCAACCGGGCCGCTTGCGCCTCGAGATGGCCGACGTCACCTTGCTCGACGCGACGCCAGCGGCTCTCGGTGCCCTGGCCGAATTGCGCGGATCTGGGGTAGCGGTCGGTCTCGACGATCTCGATACCGGCAGTCAAGCGCTCGGGAGACTCGATTCACTGCCGGTCGACTTCGTCACCATCGACGGCGCTCTGGTTCGTCGATCGACCGACGACGTCGAGGCCCACGCCGTCGTTGGCGCGATCACGCGTCTGGCCCACGCCCACGACCTCTCCGTCATTGCGGAAGGGGTCGAGACGGTGCTCCAGGCGCGCACGATGACCGATCTCGGCTGCGACGAGCTCCAGGGCTTCCTCTTCAGCCGACCGACTCCTGCCGAGGATCTCACCGTGGGATTCGACTCGCTCCATCCGCCCACCCGTCCGATCACACCCGTGCTCTTGTGACTGCTTCGGCGCCTTACCGACCCGGCTAGCGTGCGGTGATGGGCCGGCGCGTGGTGATCATCGGCGCCGGGCCAGGCGGGCTCGGCATGGCCATCCGCCTGCGCCAGGCCGGCTACGACGACGTCGCGGTCATCGAGAAGGCGTCCGGCGTGGGTGGCACCTGGTTCCACAACCGGTACCCGGGCGCGGCCTGTGACGTGCCGTCGGTCCTGTACTCGCTCTCGTTCGCTCCCAAGCTCGACTGGAGCCGCCCCTACGGCACCCAATCCGAGATCCTGGCCTACTTCGAGCAGCTCGTGGCCGACTTCGACCTGCGTCGCGCTCTCCGCCTGAACTGTGGCGCTCGCTCGATCCGCTGGGACGACGCGTCGAGCAGTTGGACGATCGAGACCACGACCGGGGGCGAGCTCCGCGCCGACGTGGTCGTCAGCGCCATCGGCATGTTCAACGACGTGAGCTGGCCCGACATCGCGGGCTTGGCGGGATTTGCCGGCACCAGCTTCCACTCGGCCCGATGGCCCGATGACCATGACCTGGCGGGCGAGCGGGTCGCGGTGATCGGGAGCGGCGCCAGCACCATCCAGCTGCTGCCCGAGGTGGCCAAGGTCGCCGGATCTGTCTACACCTTCCAGCGCTCGCCGCAGTGGGTGTTGCCCAAGATCGACGTGCCGTACACCTCCGAGGAGCTCGCCCGGCGGTCCCACGACCCCGATGGGGATCGGCGAGAGCGGGCCGAGCTGCGGACGCGCATCGACACGGGCCTCACGTTCTCCGACCCACGGATTCGCGAGATGAGCGAGGCCGCTGGTCGCCAGAACCTCGATCTGGTCGACGATGTCGACATCCGCCAGCGCCTCACTCCGACGGACCCTTTCGGTTGCCACCGGCCGCTGATCTCGAGCGACTACTACCCCACGTTCAACCGGCCGAACGTCGAGCTGGTGACCACGCCCATCGACTCCGTGACCACGACGGGTGTCGTAACGAGCGACGGCGCCGAGCGCACGGTCGACACCATCATCTTGGCCACCGGCTTCGCGACCACAAAGTACCTCTCGGCCATCGAGGTGACCGGTCGAGGCGGTCGGCGCCTCGACGACGACTGGGCCGGCGGCGCCGCGGCGTATCGGGGGATCACCGTCGCCGGTTACCCCAACTTGTTCATGCTCTACGGGCCGAACACCAACAACGGGTCGATCCTGCACATGATCGAGTGCCAGATCGACTACGTGCTTCGCCACCTCGCTCGACTCGACGCCGAGGGTCGGTCCTGGAGCGAGGTCGGGTCCGACGAGATGGCCCGGTACAACGCCGACCTCCAGGCCCGCCTCGACGGTGTCGAGGTGTGGAACGCCGGCTGCTCGAGCTACTACCGGGGACCTTCTGGCCGCATCGTGACCCAGTGGCCCGGCAACATGGCCGACTACACCGCGGCGACGGTGGTCGAGGACTTCGCGGCCTACTCGACCGGCTGAGCTTCGAGGATCCCTCGCAACGCGTGCAGGTCTTGGCGATTCGCCCGGCGCATGGCCCGAGCCATGAACGGTGCCGCGAGCTTGGAGAACCCGGTCGGCTCCCCTCGGTTGCGCAACGTCATCAGCGTCGCGTCGGCGCCGGAGTCGGTCCACGTGTAGGTGGTCTCCATGGGGAACGGGCCCTCGGCGGTGCGCATCACCAGCCGCTCGCCACCGACGAGCTCGACGACCTCGTAGGTGTAGGCCAGGCGCCGGCCGAGGAAATGGGCGACGAAGTCCATGCGGGACCCGACCTGGACCGGTGGCTCGGTCAGCCAGTCGATCGAACGGATGCGGCGATACCAGCTGGGCGCGTTGGTGGGATCACCCGCGTAGTCGGCGACCACGCTTCGGGGGCGGGCGATGACCGCTTCGGTAGTCACATCCACGGCCACGAACGACGAGACTAAACGAAAGGACTCGCTTACAACGCGCGCGGATAGGCGAGGGTCTCGCGATCAAACGGTCGACCCGCCTTGCTACGCAAGGCGACAAGACACTGTGCTGCTGGGTCGCATGCGCCTATCGGCGCATGCTCCTGCACAATCAAGGCTTCTTGGCCCGGCTCGGGGCCACCCGGCTCGGCTCGCCCGGCATCTTGGGATACACGGGCGGCCAGGGGGCGTCGAGCAACCCGGCCGCCTGATCACGGCGCACCAGATCGAGGAGCGGCTCGAGCGACTGCGGCGAGTCATCCATGCTTGCCCACGGATCGCCGTGCTCGACAATGCGGTCGGGGACCGAGGCCAATGTCAGCTGGTCGGGCGCGATGGTCGCCAACTCATCCCACCGGAACGGCGTCGACACCTGGCCGCCTCGGCGGGCCCTCACCGACCACGCTGCGAACACCGTCTTGTGCGGCGCGTTCTGGTTGAAGTCGACGAACACCCGCGAGCCGCGCTCCTCCTTCCACCACGCCGCGGTGATGAGGTCTGGGTGGCGCCGTTCGAGCTCGCGGGCGACAGCGACGGCGGCGGCGCGGACCTCGATCGAGGTCCACTCGGGGCGCAACCGGACATAGATGTGGATGCCGCGGTTACCCGTCGTCTTGGGTCGGCCGTCGACGCCGAGCTCGTCGAGCAACGCCTTGACTTGTGCCGCGGCTTCACGGACCTGGTCAAAGACCACGCCCGGGGTCGGGTCGAGGTCGATGCGCAGTTCGTCGGCGTGGTCGGGATCGCTCGCCTTGGCCGGCCAGCCGTGGAACCCCAGGCAGCCCAGGTTCACGGCCCACACCAGGTGGGCGATGTCGGACATGACCAAGGCTCGCGACTCGGTGCCGTTCGGGGTGGCGACGATCGCGGTGGTCAGCCATTCGGGCGCCGAGTCGGGCACCCGCTTCTGGAAGAAGGACTTGCCCTCGGCCCCGTCGGGGTAGCGCTCGAGCATCACCGGCCGCCCCCCGAGCGCCCGCATGACCGGCACCTCGACATCGAGGTAGTACCGGACCAGGTCGAGCTTGGTCTCGCCCCGTTTCGAGAAGAACACCTTGCCGGGGCTCGAAACGCTCACCTCGCGCCCGGCGGCTTCGACGACCACGGACTCCTTCGTCCCCACCGGACCGCTATCCCCGCTGGCCTGTTGTGATCTGGCCTGTCGCGATCTGAACGTCATGACGTCGAAAATCACAACGGGAACGCACGGGTCAGCCCTCCGCGAGGGCGACGCCGGGGGTCGGATGGCCGACCGACGAGCTCTCGTCGAGCGCGAGCCGCAATGCTTCTAGCTCCATCACCACGTCGCCGACTTGATGATCCACCGATTCGAGCTCGGCGGCATCGACGTTCTGGACCGAAAGCTCGATGGCGCGGGCCACGGCCTCGTCGAGTCGCGCGTCGAGCAGCCGCAGCTTGCCGTAGGCGTCGTTGATCACCCCGTCGAGGCGCCGGGTGGTGGCGAGTTGCGATTCGAGTGCCTGGCGTTCAGCGTCGGACGTGACGGCGCCCCGTTCGAGCCGCCGCTCGACCCCAGTGGTATCGATCGCCGCACGGGCCTCGGCCAGCTCCTGGGCCCGCTGCGCGATGGCCCAGCTCTGGTCCACGCCCTCGCCGATCCGCTGGCCGATCGTCCCAAGGCGGTCGCGGATCGGCCCGGGCCGCGACCGTGCGACGGTCCGGTCGAAACGGGCCTGAGCGTCGAGCGCCTCCTTCACGAAGCCGCTCCACGGGTCCGCTAGATCGTTGGGCCGGATCGCCGGCCGGGTCGGCGCCGCGGGCAGCGCGGTGGCGACCTTGGCACCCCACCCGAGCAACCCACCGACGACCGCCCAGACCGGCCCCAACCCCACGAGGATCGCCGCCGCCGCCCCCGCCCCCGTGAGCACGATGGCGACCGGCGACATCATCGCCTCCGCCACCCCCCGCGTGAGCAACCGATCGCGAAGACTCATTGGTGGCCTGCCCGACGAGGGCGAGCACGCGGCCCTGACCCGGGCTTGACCTTGGGCTCACCGCCGCAGGCGGCCCCGGGTTTGACCTTCAGCGCCGAAGGCGCAAGGGGGTGTGGGGGGCCGGCGAAGCCTGGCCCCCCACCCTGGCCGGAACCGGCTCCGCCGGTCCGGTCAGCGACAACGACGGCGCAGCTCAGTTCAGCTCCGACGAACGGAGCGAGCGCAGCGAGCGAGTGAGTCGGATCCATCAGAAATTGCTGATCACGTTGGTGAACACCCGGTCGATCGACGACGGGTCGCTGGCGTCGTAGCTCGCGGCGTTGGTCGCCTCGGCGAGGCGGCGCAGGACCGAGGTGTCGGCGTCGTCGCCGTAGGCGATGGTGAAGACGCGCACCGGCCGGCTGGACTGGCCTTCGCTGCCGACCCGAAGGTTCTCGATCAGCTCGTCGAGCGAGTCGTCGTCGTCGGCGGGGTCGAGGTCCTCGTTGCGCCCGTCGGTGAGCACGATGACGGCGTTGATCGAGTCGGCATCGTAGGAGTCGAGGGCGGCCCGGTAGGCGGCATCGACCGCGTTGTAGAGCGGCGTGCCGTTCTGCGGGAACTGCACCTGGAGCTGGGTGGCCAGGTTCACTCGGGCGTCCTGGTCCACCTCGGTGTACGGCACCACGATGTCGTAGTCGGTTGTGCCTGCGGGATCACGGGGGAACAGGTCGGTGGAGAAGATCCATAGCGCCAGCTCGTCGCCGTCTTTGACCTGTTCGAGGGCGCGCACGGCGGCGGCCACCGCGAGGTCGAGCTTGGTGGCGCCGCTGTCGGGGTCACCGACGTCGCCCATCGAACCCGACACGTCGAGCAGCAGGAGGATCCGAGCCGGCTTGCGGACCTCGGCCCACTGGTCGAGCAGGTCCACCAAGACCGCGGGCTCGGGCACCGGCAGCAAGTTCTGGGGCTGGGTCGGGTCGACCCCGTTGGCGGCGACGATGGGTGCCGCGACGGCGACGGATGGATTGCCGGGCCGGAATCCGAACTCGAGCACCCGCTGTTGGGCCTCGGGCCGCTGGACGAACTCGCTGAACAGAGCCGCGGCAGCCGCCTCGTCGGGCGACACCCAGTCGGCGTCGAGCACGAAGAAGGGGTTGTCGGAGAAGAGGGTGCCCTCCTCCGGATAGATGGCGACGAGCGGCACTCGGGGCGGGCGAGGTTCTTCGCCGGCTTCGAGCACCCCATCGGGGTTCCCGAGGTTGTAGTCGATGACCGACTTCTCCTCGACCGCGGCCGCCGACGCGTAAGTGAGCGCCGTGCCCCGCTGATCGGCGCGATACCAGTTGTTGAGGAAGGTGAGCGTCGTGGTGCCGTAGTGCACGACCGTCGACTCGATCTGGCGAGCGAACTCGACGACGTCGGGGTCGGCGATGTCCTCGGTCGACAGGTTCGAGGACTTGCCGGTGGCGGCATAGGTCTGGGCGATGAGGGCGGCCAGGCCGCTCGTCGAGAAGTTGGGGTTGGTCTTGCCGAGCCGGAACGGACCCCACTCGGGGTGGCCGAATTCGGACCACCCGGTGCCGGTGCGGGCGAACTCGAACACGTCGGCCCACCCGATCGGCTCGTCGGGCCACCCAAGAGCCTCGGCCATGGGACGAGGCATGGCGATGACGAGCGGCGTGAGCATGAACGGCTCACCGGTCGTGGTCATCGGTGACAGGCCGCGCTGGTCGAGGCGCTCGTTGAGCACCGCGCCCCACGCGCTGCCCGCCGGAGACCAGATGACCGGCGCCGGTCCATCGACGCCTTCGTTCCATCCGGCGGCCAGCGATTGCATGGCCCCGCCGGAGGCCTTGACCTGGGGGCGGACGAAGATGCATTCGCCGTCGAGCTCGGCCTCGGCGCTGTCGTTGAACGTGCGGGCCAGGTCGTTCAGCAGGTCGATCTTCTCAGAGGACACGGCCATGTCGACCACGATGCAGTCCCCGGTGTCCTCGTCGAGCAGCCCGCCGTCGTCGGTCGACACGTCGGAGCTCTCGACGCACGCCGCGGCGATCGAGGCCAGGGCGATCATCAAGGCCATCCGCCGCCACGGCGTTATCGGCCGCCGATGCTCTGCTCGGTGCTCCACGCTCGGCGTACCTCCACGTCCGCGTGAGCGCACGCTACCCGGCCCCGACCCCGGTCAGAGTGCGTCGGCCCATGTCTGCTGGAGGGCCACGTACACCCCGGGATTCAGCCGGGTCGCCGCGGTGTCGGGCCCGGCGGGCACCCAGCCCGAGTCGAGCAATGACCCGACGACGCCATCGAGGTCGAGGTCGACCTCCTCGCCGGCTGGCGCGACCGCTACGACATCGACGGTCACCGGCCCATCGGCGATCGTAAGCGGGGCGCCGCCGGCGCGAGCGGCCACAGCGGGGCGGGCGACCGCCCCGAGATCGAGGGCCACGTCGTAGGTCCCCGGCCCGATCCGCAAGAGCAGGTCGAGCGGGGAGCCGCCGGTGGTCGTGTTGTTCCCCACGGCCGCCAAGTCCTCGATCGCCGTGAGCACAGCGTCGGTTTCGATGTCGTTGCGGGCGAAGTCCTCGCGTCCGGCCAGGCTGGCGACCACGGCTCGCAGCCCGACAAGCCCTGCGGTAGCACGCGCCGGATCGGCGAGTCCCGGCCGGACCTGGCCCCAGCTCGACGAGCCACCGAGGTCGTCCCAGGCCGCTCCAACCTGGGCGGCCAGGCAGATGCCATCGACGGCGCCGCCGCACACCGATTCCAGAGCTGCGAACCGGTCCGAGGGCGAGACGGCAACCACCGCCGTCACGGCCAGCGGCTCGCCGAGCCCGCCGAGGACCGGCGCGCGGGCGACGCGATTGCGGGTGTCTTCCACGATGGCCGGCCACGGCGAGGGCGTGAGCCAAACGTCGAACCCGGCGTCAACGCCATCGGCCAGCTCGATCAACCGGGACGCGGTGATGCCCGGGTCCTCGACGATCAACTCGGTCCGGTCATCGATGACAGCCCGGCAAACCGTTTCGAGCTCGCTGGCACACAGGATCACGGTGGACCGGCCGACCGACGGCTCACCGTCGTCGGCGCCGCCGTCGTCGATCGCCCTCCGGACCGCCACCGCGCCCACGATCAGTACCAGTGCGGCGAGCACGGCCAAGGCCCGTTTCATCGCCGGGAACGCTACTCGCCCGACACGCTCCGGCCGCGTGCCGCAACCTGGCTGTCAGGGAGTGACGTGGAGGGCGATGGCCATGGATGCGCCGTCGGCCTGGGCGCCGCGAGATCGCACGTGGGCGGGAGCGGGAGACAGGTGCACCGAACGGGCCAGGACCTGCTCGGCGATGTAGTGCTGGTGAGCCGACACGGCCGCGAGCACGCGCTCGTCGCCGTCGATCCACAGCTCGATTCGGTCGGTGATGACCAGCCCTTCGTCTTTCCGGGCGTTCTGGACCACGCGCACCACGTCGCGCGCCAGACCCTCGGCCGCCAGGTCGTCGGTCACCACGGTGTCGAGCACGACGACGGCGTCGTTGGACCGCAGCGCCGCCGCGGTGGCGCCGTCGGGCGACTCGAGCGCCAGGTCGAAGTCGCCCTCGACGAGGGTGCGGCCGGCCACCTCGACCGAGCCGTCCGCTAAGCGCGACCAATCGCCCGACTTGGCGGCCGCGAAGACCTTTTGCACGTCGCCCCCGAGCTTGGGACCCAGCACCTTGCCGTTCGGTCGCAACACGAACCGCGCGTGGGCGGCGAGGTTGTCGGTCAGCCGGACCGACTTCACGTTCACCTCGTCAGCGACGAGATCGGTCAGCAGCGCGAGCTCGGATGCGTCGGACCCGGCGACGGTCAGCGACGCCAACGGCAGCCGCACCCGAAGCCCGGCGTCCTCGCGCAGTCGCAGCGCCGTGGAGCACACGTCGCGCACCCGGTCCATCGACCGAACGAGGTCGGCGTCGGCCGGCAGCGCGGCGGCGTCGGGCCACCCTGACAGGTGCACCGACACCGGGCGCGCATTGGCATCGGTGGCGCCCACAAGGCCCCGGTACACCTCGTCGAGAACGAGCGGCAGGAACGGCGCACCGACCCGGCACAGCGTGACCAGCACGGTGTAGAGCGTGTCGTAGGCGTCGGCCTTGACGCGACGATCGACGTCGGCCGCGGGGGCCCAGAACCGGTCGCGGCTGCGCCTGATGTACCAGTTGTTCAGCGCGTCGATGAACGTGGCGATCTCGGCGCACGCGCCGGGGAGGTCGTAGGCGTCCATGCGCTCGCCGACACCCTCGACCAGCTCTCGGGTCTTGGCGAGGATGTAGCGATCGAGCACGTCGGTGGAGTCGGTGCGCGCGGTGGCCCTCAGGCCGTCGGCGTTGGCGTACATGGCAAAGAACGACCACGCGTTCCAAATCGGCAACAGCACCTGACGCACCACGTCGTTGATGCCGACGTCGCTGATGCGCGTGTCGCCGCCGCGCACGATCGGGTTCGACATCAGGTACCAACGGAGCGCGTCGGCTCCCTGCTTCTCGAAGATCTCGTTCGGCTCGGTGTAGTTGCGGAGCTTCTTCGAGAGCTTGTTGCCGTCGCCGGCGAGCAAGATTCCGTGGCAGATGACGTTCTGGAACGCGGGCCGGTCGAACAAAGCACCGGCGAGGACGTGCAGCGTGTAGAACCACCCCCGCGTCTGGTTGATGTACTCGACGATGAAGTCGGCCGGGAAGTGGCTCTCGAACCAGTCCTTGTTCTCGAACGGGTAGTGCACCTGGGCGAACGGCATCGACCCCGACTCGAACCAGCAGTCGAGCACCTCGGCCACGCGCCGCATGGTCGAGCGACCGGTCGGATCGTCGGGGTTGGGGCGGGTCAAGCCGTCGATGAAGGGGCGGTGCAGATCGGCGGGGCGAACACCGAAGTCGCGCTCGAGGTCGTCGAGGCTGCCGTAGACGTCGATGCGCGGATAGGCCGGGTCGTCGCTCACCCACACCGGGATCGGGGAGCCCCAGAACCGGTTGCGGCTGATCGACCAGTCGCGTGCACCCTCGAGCCACATGCCGAACCGGCCGTCGCGCACGTGTCCGGGCACCCAGTTGATCTGCTGGTTGAGGGCCAGCAGGCGGTCGCGGATCGCGGTGACCTTCACGTACCACGACGAGATGGCCTTGTAGATGATCGGCTGGTCGGTCCGCCAGCAATGGGGATAGTTGTGCTCGATGGTCTCGTGACGCAGGACCCGCCCGGCCTCTTTCAGGTGACGGATGATGAGCGGGTTGGCCTCGAACACGTTGAGGCCCGCCCAGTCCGTGACCACGTCGGTGAACCGACCCTGGTCATCGACGGGAACGGCGTCGCCGATGGGGATGCCGTTGGCCTCTCCGGTGACTTGGTCGTCCTCGCCGAAGCCGGGAGCTGTGTGCACCACCCCGGTGCCTTCGCTCGTGTCGACGTAGGCGGCGCCGAGCACTCGAAACGCGTCGGTCCGGTGCCTGAAATACCCGAACAGCGGTGCATAGGTCCGCCCGATCAGCTCACGACCGGTGACCGTTCCGTAACGGCGCGCCGATCCCAGCTCGGCGGCGTAATTGGCGAGCACAGCGTCGCCGAGCACCACGTAGCGACCGTCGAGCTCGACGACCGCGTACTCGACGTCGGGGCCCACGGTGAGCGCCAGGTTCGACGGCAGCGTCCAAGGTGTGGTGGTCCAGGCCAGCAGCTGCATCGGTCCGGGGTCGCCGGGCCGCGGGTCGAGGTCGAACGCCACCGTGATCGCCGGGTCCTGACGAGGCCGGGTGGCATCGTCGAGGCGGATCTCGAAGTTCGACAGCGGCGTCTCGGCCGCCCACGAGTACGGCACCACCCGAAACGCCTCGTACACCAGCCCCTTGTCGTACAGGGTCTTGAACGCCCACATGACCGACTCCATGTACGACAGGTCCATGGTCTTGTAGTCGTGATCGAAGTCGACCCATCGGGCCTGTCGGGTGACGGTCTTCTCCCACTCCGCCGTGTAGCGCAACACCGACGTGCGGCACCGGGCGTTGAACGCTTCGATGCCGAACTCGGTGATCGCGGCTCGGCCGCTCACGCCGAGCTCTTTCTCGGTCTCCATCTCGGCCGGCAGGCCGTGGCAGTCCCAGCCGAACCGGCGCTCGACCATTCGGCCCCGCATGGTCTGGTAGCGGGGCACGACATCTTTGACGTAGCCGGTCAGGAGGTGGCCGTGGTGCGGGAGTCCGTTGGCGAACGGGGGACCGTCGTAGAACACGTACTCGGACCGATCCGCCAGCTCCTCCACCGACCGGCGGAAGGAGTGTGCGGCCTTCCACACATCGAGGATCCGGTGCTCGATGGCCGGAAAGTCGGGGCGCTCGACGTGGGGGTACGACTCCGGCACCGGCTCGTTCATGAGGACACAGGCTACCGACGAGGTGTCGGCCCCCGGGCCCACTTTGAGCGCCTCGCCGACCTGGTCAAAGATGCTCGGATGATCCTCGAAGGAACCACCCTGCTCGTCTCTGGTGTCGGCCCCGGCCTCGGCCGAGAGATCGCCCGCTGCGCCCTCCGCGACGGAGCCAACGTCGTGTTGGGCGCCCGCAAGGCCGATCGGCTGTCGGCGATCGCTCGCGACCTCGACCCCACCGGAACCCGGGTTGCCCACGGTCCCCTCGACATCACCGACGAGTCGACTTGCGTCTCCCTCGTGGCCTTGGCCGAGGAACGGTTCGGCCGGCTCGACGCGGTTGCTCAGGTCGCGGCTTACGACCGCCTGATGGGGGGCTATGCCGATACGCCCGACATCGAGTGGGCCCGCATGTTCGAGGTCAACGTCGTCGGCACCATTCATCTCGTCAAGGCCGCGGTGCCGGCATTGGAACGTTCCGGCGGCGGGTCGGTGATCATCATCGGCTCGCAGTCCTCCGAGCTGCCCCAGATGCCCCAGATGGCCTACGGCGCGTCGAAGGGGGCGCTGATGACGTCGATGAAGTACCTGGCCCGCGACCTCGGACCGAAGAAGATCCGCGTCAACACGGTCGTGCCGACGTGGATGTGGGGTCCGCCAGTCGATCGCTACGTCAACTACACCGCCCAGACCCAGAGCATCACCACCGACGAGGTCAAGGCTGGGATCGCCGCGAACATGCCCCTCGGCGAGATCCCGGCCGACGACGACGTCGCCGAGGCGGTGATCTTCCTCGCCTCGAGCCGGGCCCGCATGATCACCGGCCAGGCCCTGCTCATCAACGCCGGCGAACACATGTAGGGGCACCCGCCCAAGACCGCCGGCAGCAACGGCTACGGGCCGGCAATCCGAAGATCGCCGGCCCGTGCAGGGGTGCAATGTGGATTGTCGGACTCTTGTGAGACCGGTGCTGGCGCGGTTTGCGTCTGCACTCCCCAGATGATGACGGGCCGAGCGAGCCCGGACATGAGGCGCTGGTACCTGGCCGCCTAGGCCGTTGGACTCACGAGTGCACCGGGGCGCGCCGGCCGGCTTCGAGGCGGTGCAACAACACATCGAGAAGTGAGATCAAGCAGACCTTCACCGATTCGCGGTCGCGTGCATCGCAATCGAGCAGCGGGATCCCGTCCGCGACGTTCAGCGCGTACCGAACCTCCTCCACGGGATACACCGGCGCTCCTTCGAAGTGGTTCACGGCCACGACGAAGGGCATCTGGCGCCGCTCGAAGTAGTCGATCGCAGGGTACGAGTCGTCGAGGCGGCGCGTGTCCACGATGACGACGGCGCCGAGCGCCCCGCGGATCAGGTCGTCCCACATGAACCCGAATCGGTCCTGGCCGGGCGTTCCGAACAGGTAGAGCACGAGAGACTGATCGATGGTGATACGGCCGAAGTCCATGGCGACGGTCGTGGTCGCCTTGGTCGGGACCAGCGACCGGTCGTCGAAATCGCTACCAGCGGTGGTCATCACGGCCTCGGTGCGCAACGGCGGAACCTCGGAGATCGAGCCGACGAACGTGGTCTTTCCGACCCCGAAACCGCCGGCGATGACGAATTTGGCCGACACCGGGCGCTTGCGTTGCGTCACTGTGGTGACGTCAGAGGGCACGGACACCGGCCATCAACCTCCTGATCAAGTCGAAGTCACCCTCGACGACGGTTTCGTACACCTGCACCGAACCCATGGCGGCCAGGTCGGATACGAGAACTCGCGCCACGCCTAGGGGGATGCTCGCCCGAGCGGCTATCTCCGCGATGGCGACGGGCTCGGAGCAGAGATCGATGATCAACCGGGTCTCGGATGTGAGCGACGACCGGACCGGGTTGGACGCGACGACGAGCGACTCCATCGGCAGGTCCTCGCCGATGGACGTGGTCCGTCCGCCGGTCAAGAAGTAGGGCCGGATCACCGCCCCGGCGCCGTCCGCGTCATCGGTCACTTCGCTCATGCTCGTACCTCCACGGGGGCTGCGCCCCCGGACCCCATCGCCGCACAGCTCGCTGGCGCTCGCCGCCCGGCCTGGCATCTCGCTGCGCTCATGCCAGTACCTCCACGGGGGCTGCGCCCCCGGACCCCATCGCCGCCCGGCTCGCTGGCGCTCGCCGCCCGGCCTGGCATCTCGCTGCGCTCATGCCAGTACCTCCACGGGGGCTGCGCCCCCGGACCCCATCGCCTCCCAGCTCGCTGCGCTCATGCCACGACCGAGTTCTGGAGTTCGGCGACGAGCGCGGGGGTGAGCACCCGGCCGGCGCGGTCGACGAGCAACGCCATCTCGTACCCGACGAGACCGACGTCGCACCCCTTGTCGGCGAGCACGGCGAGTACTGACCCGTCGCTGATCGCCATGACGAACAGGAACCCTCGGCCCATCTCGACCACGATCTGCTCGACTCCGTCGTAGTTGAAGCAGTGCGACGCCCCCCGGCTGAGGCTGTTCAGACCCGACGCGATGGCGGCGAACTGCTCCGCCTGATCGCGAAGCGACTCGTCCGAGCAGGCGAGCAGCAGCCCGTCAGAGGACACCGCGATGGCCTCTGCGACTCCGAGGGTATTGCTGGCGAAGTTGCGCAGCAGCCAGCTGAAGTTCTCCGCTTCCATCGAGACATCACTCATTCTGGCCTCCTCCGAGTGGGGCGTCGTCGTCGACGGTGTTTCCGGGCGTCGTAGCGTCGGTGACCAGGCGACGCCCGTGCGACACTCCGGTCATGAAGCGACGAAGGGTCGCACGTACTTCGTCGGGGTCGGGGCTGGCCCCAGCGTCGTTGGCACGCATCGATCCTGCGGTGACCGGGGCCGCGCCGACGGGCTGGCGGCGGCGCAGACCCGAGGGCGTCACGGACGGTTCGAGTGCCGAGGCGGGAAGGCCTGTCGGGATCGTCGGCCGCGCCGGCGTTGACGATGCCGTTCCCTCCGATGGCCGCGCGGCTATACCGCTCGGCAGTGGTGCCATCGCGTCGGCCGGGGCCTCTGTCGGTTGAAGTTGACGTTGAGGTTGCGGTGCCGGTTGAGCGGCATGTGCCGAGGTAGCTTCTCGGTTCGGTAGGCCGGTGGGCGCAAACGCGTTCGCCCCGCCCGACGCAACGCCGGGGCCGTCGCGTCTCGGAAGGTCTGGCGGCGCGGGCACCATTCGTCCGGCCTCGGAGTCGGCCGGCACGACTCGCTCGGCCGGAGAAGGCCTGACCGGCTCGGTGACGCCCGTCGGCCCATCCGGCGTCGGTCCGTCCCGGCGGAGGAGCACGGGCGGGACGCTCGTCGGAGCGTCCGAAGGTCCGGGCCCGGCCATGGGGGACATTGGCGCGGGTGGCCGCGTCTCGTGGCGTTCGAGGACCGGCTCAGCGAGCGGCGCCGCGGCAGTCGGTCCCTCGGTGTGCGTGGGCGACGCCGACAGAACGCTAGTCGCCGCAACCGGCGCGGGATCGAACGTCCGGTTCTCGAGGTTCGGATCGGGTGCCGCGAGCAACGGCGCAGGGAGCAACAGCAGGGCCGTGATCCCCTCGCCGCTCGTGCTCGGGAGCAGCCGGACGCGGACACCGTGGCGGCTGGCCAACCGGCCGACGACGAAGAGCCCCACTCGCTGGCTAGGAGCGCGGTCGAAGTCGACGGGGCTGGCCAGTCGCTCGTTGACCTCCTGGAGCTCCTCGGCCGTCATACCGATGCCCTGGTCGACTATCGCCAGCTCGTAACCCTCGGGCCGAGCCCGGCCGGCCACGAGCACTCGAGTTTGTGGTGGCGAGAAGATCAGCGCGTTCTCGACCAGCTCGGCGAGCAGGTGCGCCAGCTCCGACACCACCGCGCCGTGGACCGGCTGCTCGTCCATCCGACTCAGCTCGACCCGTTCGAACTCCTCGATCTCGGCCGCCGCCGAGCGCACGACGTCGATGATCGAGACCGGTTGGCTCCAGCGTCGGGGCGGCTCCTCGCCGGCGAGCACGAGCAGACTCTCGGCGTTTCGGCGAAGCCGGGTCGCAAGATGGTCGAGCTTGAACAGGTTGGCCAGGGCCCGCGGGTCGGACTCGTTCTGCTCCAGCTCCTCGATGAACTTGAGCTGGCGACCGATGAGGTTCTGGTTACGCCGACCCATCGAGACGAACGCCGCCGCCACATTGCGACGCCGCGCGATGGCCTGCTCGGCGGCGAGTCGAACGGCGGTGTTCTGGACCGACGAGAACGCCTCGGCCAGCTCCTGGACCTCGTCGCCGGTGTCCACCGAGACGCGAGCCAGCTCGGGCAGCGGGTCGCCGTCGTCGAGGCGATCGATCTCGGCCACCACGCGCGGGAGCTCGACTTGAGCGACGTACCGGGCATGATCACGAAGGACCTCGATGGGGTGCACGATGCCGCGCACGAGCGCCCGGGGTAACACGACGGTGGCCACGACCGTGATCAGGAGGATCGCGATGAGCAGGATCGACAGCTGGCTCGCCGTCTCCTCGACGTCGGTCCTCAGCGATTCGAGCCCCAACAGCGGAGCGAGTGCCGTCGCCTCGTCCTGCCCGACCACGGCGACCAGCCCGAGCGCGGCGCCGACTTGGGACTCGGTCGAGCGGGAGAAGCCGGTCACCTGGCCGCTGGTGCGGAACGCACCCGACGATCGGGTCTCGGCCAAGGCCTGTACCAGAGCGCCCTCGATCGCCGGATCGATCACCAGCTCGGCGTTCATGATGCGGGCGAGGTCGTGCCCGGTGGCGGTCTCGGCGAGCAGCAACCCCGACCCGTTGGCGATCGTCACCTGAGTCCCGGTCGACGCGGCCACCGAGTCGGCCAGGTCCTGCAGGTAGGACACGTCTATCGAGGCCCGTAGCACCCCGACCGTCTCATGGGTTGCATCGAGGAGCGGAACATCGACGTCGATGGTGAAGCGATTTGACGTGGCGTCGAACGCGATCGGCGACACGCCGACGCCACCTTCGGAGGCTTCGGTCCAGGTGGCGTCACCACCGAGGAAGAATCGAGCAGGAGGCGCAGACGACGCGACCGTGTGGCCCGCGGTGTCGGTGGCGACGAGCGCCGAGACGAACGCCGAGTCGTCGACTCGATGCGCGAGCAGCTCGTCGGCGT
This sequence comes from uncultured Acidimicrobiales bacterium, assembly GCA_964390555.1. Lineage (GTDB taxonomy): Bacteria > Actinomycetota > Acidimicrobiia > Acidimicrobiales > SHLQ01 > CAVTWS01. The sequence continues at coordinate 152,969 of CAYMJU010000032.1, forward strand.
CGGGTGACGCACCCAAGGTCTGCCCGTCGGCGAATCGATCCTCGAGCTCGGCCGCGTCGAGCTCGGCCAATCCCAACGTCGCCGCCTCGGCGGCTCCATCCTGAGCGGCACGCACCAAGGTCTCGTGCTCGGCCAGACTCGCCGCCTCGTTGATCCGCTCGCCCACGAACGTCTCGACGTCGGCGATCAGTCGATCACCTTGGTCCCGGAGTGCGCCGGCCACGACGTCGTCGGCGAGCGAGGCTCGCGACGCGTCGACCTGGGACTCGGTGTCGGAGCCGATCGACCGGACGGCGATCAGGGCCACACCACCGAGCGTCAGCAGTGGCAGAAGGACAGCGACCAGCAGACGGCGCGCGAGCTTGGCGGCGATGCTCCGCCCGGCTCGCACCGTCACTGTGTCATCGCGTTGGGTGCTCGTTCGCACCACGACCTCCTGGCGATCAGGTGACCCGCCAACGAGGCGGCATCACTGTCATCAATCGGCCGATCTGCCCCCCGGTTTAGTACCAGACCTGAACGGTGTCGCTCGAGGTGGGCCGTCGGACCCAGAGCGTAGGTCCAATGGCCCAAGCTCGGTTGGAGATGCGGTCGGTCACCCGGTCACCCGGTCAGCGAGTCGCGCAGCTCACGCTTGAGGATCTTCCCGGTGCCGGTCTTGGGGATCTCGGCGACGAACGTGACACCTCGCGGGATCTTGTAGCTGGCGAGGGTCGCTCGCGCCGAGGCGATGACCTCAGCCGCCGTCAACGAGGGGTCCCGGGCCACGACGACCGCGTGCACGGACTCACCCCACTGTTCGTCAGGTACGCCGATCACTGCGGCCTCGTAGATGCGATCGTCGGCTTCGAGCACGGCTTCGATCTCGGCGGGGTAGATGTTCATCCCGCCACTGATGATCATGTCCTTCTTACGGTCGCAGATGTAGACGTAGCCCTCATCGTCGCGGTAGGCCACGTCGCCGACGGTGTGCCACCCACCGTCGCGGTGTTCGGCCTGCCACTTGTCGAGCGCCTTGTGGTACTCGTCGAGGACGTTGGCGTTGCGGGCGAACAGCTCGCCCGGCGCCCCGGGTTCGCTGACCTCGTTGCCGTCGTCGTCGACGAGCATGATCTCGACCAGAGGCGCGACCTGACCGCACGACCCCGGCTTTCGAAGCTGGTCCTCGGGTCGCAGCATCGTGCAGACACCGATCTCGGTGGCCCCGTAGATCTCCCACAGCGAATCGCTTGGGAAGTCGCGGAGATAGGCCTGCTTGAGCGCGAACGGCCACGGCGCGGCGTTGGCCAACATCAGGCGCACGGTCGAGCGCTCGTAGCGCGCCTTCACCTCTTCGGGCAGGTTCACGACCATGCGAATGGGCGTTGGGGCCGAGAACGTCGCGGTCACCCGGTGGCGGTCGATGAGCCGCAGCCAGTCCTCGGGGTCGAAGTTCCGCTGGAGCACCAGCGTGGACCCGAGCGCGTGTCCGAGGCTGGCGAGCATCATCGGGCCCGAGTGGTACAGCGGCCCGCAGGTGACGTGTACGTCGTCGGACGAGCACCCCCACGCCTGCACGAGCGCACCCGCGAGCGCCGGGTCGGTCCCCTTGCGGCGCACCGCACCCTTGGGCTTCCCGGTGGTGCCCGAGGTGTAGATCATCGAGCCCGCAACGTCGGAGTCGACGATCGGCTCGTCGTCGGTCGCGGCTCGGGCGAAGTCCGCGGCCGCGATCTGCCCGTCGAGCGCCGCGCCAGCGAACACGACGACGCGTTCGAGCTTGGACGTGACCGCACCGAAGCTGGCGAACAGAGCGGACTGCTCGGCGTCGACGAGCGCCACCCGGGCATCGCAGTCGTCGACCACGTAACCGGCCTCGTCGGCGGTCAGCCGATAGCCGATCGGGACCGCGATCACTTTGGCCTTGCGGCACGCGTCGAGCCAGACCATCACCTCGATGGAGTTCTTGCCGCACCATGCCACCCGCTCGCCCGGCGTCAACCCGTAGTCGACCAAGGCGTTGGCCAGCTGGTTGACCGAGCGGTTCAGGTCCGCGAACGTGATCTCGCGGTAGGAGCCGTCGGGTCGGTCGTCGACCAGAGCCACCTTGTCGGGCGTCAACTGGGCATAGATCGCGAGGAAATCGGGCGCCGGTTGTTGCTCCATCAGCCCAACGTCTCGAGAAGGTCGATGGCGGCGTCGGCGATCACCGTGCCCGGCGGGAAGATCGCCGCCGCGCCGGCGGCGTAGAGCTCGTCGAAGTCCTGGGCCGGGATCACGCCGCCGACGACGATCGAGATGTCGGCGCGACCCTGCGCGGTCAACTCGGCTTTGAGCTCGGGCACGAGCGTGAGATGGCCGGCCGCCAACGAGGAGACGCCGACCACGTGAACGTCGTTCTCGACGGCCTGGCGAGCCACCTCGGCCGGCGTCTGGAACAACGGGCCGATGTCGACGTCGAACCCCAGGTCGGCGAACGCGGTGGCGATCACCTTCTGCCCGCGGTCGTGCCCGTCCTGGCCCATCTTGGCCACAAGGATGCGAGGCCGCCGGCCCTCGCGCACCGCGAACTCGCCAACCTTGGCGCGAGCGATACGCACGTTGTCGGCGTCGCCCACTTCGCGGCTGTACACGCCCGAGATCGTACGGACCTCGGCGACGTGGCGGCCGTACACCTTCTCGAGAGAGTCGCTGATCTCGCCGACGGTGGCGTGCTTTCGGGCGGCGTCGACCGCGAGCTCGAGGAGGTTGCCCTGCCCGGAGTCGGCACACCGCGTGAGGGCGTCGAGCGCCGATCGGCACGCGTCGGCGTCGCGCTCGGCCCGCAAACGCTCGAGCTTGGCGAGCTGGGTGACCCGTACCGACGCGTGGTCGACCTTCAACACGTCGATGGCCACATCGGTCTCGACCCGATAGCGGTTCACGCCGACCACCGACTGATCTCCCGAGTCGATCCGGGCCTGCGTGCGAGCTGCGGCCTCTTCGATCCGCAACTTCGGCAACCCCGCCTCGATCGCCGCGGTCATGCCGCCGGACGCCTCGACCTCGGCGATGTGATCCCACGCCCGCGCCGCGAGTTCGGCGGTGAGCCGCTCGACGTAGAAGCTCCCGCCCCAGGGGTCGACGACGCGGCAGGTTCCGCTCTCGTGTTGCAGGAACAGCTGGGTGTTGCGCGCGATCCGAGCCGAGAAGTCCGTCGGCAGGGCGAGGGCCTCGTCGAGGGCGTTGGTGTGCAGCGACTGGGTGTGGCCCTGGGTCGCCGCCATCGCCTCGATGCACGTGCGGGCCACGTTGTTGTAGACGTCCTGGGCGGTGAGCGACCAGCCCGAGGTCTGGCTGTGGGTGCGCAACGCCAGCGACTTGGGGTTCGTCGGACCGAACTGCTTCACCAGCTTGGCCCACAGGAGTCGCCCGGCGCGCAACTTGGCGATCTCCATGAAGTAGTTCATGCCGATGCCCCAGAAGAAGCTGAGGCGCGGTGCGAAGGCGTCGATGTCGAGGCCGGCAGCCAGGCCGGCCCGGATGTACTCGACCCCGTCGGCCAGCGTGTAGGCCAGCTCCAGATCGGCCGTCGCTCCGGCCTCCTGGATGTGATAGCCCGAGATCGAGATCGAATTGAACTTCGGCATCTTCTCGGACGTGAAGGCAAAGATGTCCGAGATGATCCGCATCGACGCCGCCGGCGGGTAGATGTACGTGTTGCGAACCATGAACTCCTTGAGGATGTCGTTCTGGATCGTCCCGCCCAGCCTGTGGATGGGCACACCCTGCTCCTCGGCGGCGACGATGTAGAGGGCCAGCACCGGCAGAACGGCCCCGTTCATCGTCATCGACACCGTCATCTGGTCGAGCGGGATGCCGTCGAACAGCTGGCGCATGTCGAGGATCGAGTCGACGGCGACGCCCGCCATACCCACGTCGCCGGCCACCCGCGGATGATCGGAGTCGTATCCCCGGTGCGTGGCCAGGTCGAAAGCGATCGACAGGCCCTTCTGACCGGCCGCGAGGTTGCGGCGGTAGAAGGCGTTGGAGTCCTCGGCGGTCGAGAAGCCGGCGTACTGACGGATCGTCCACGGCTGGTTCACGTACATCGTCGGGTATGGGCCCCGGAGGAATGGGGCGATCCCGGGATACGTGTCGAGGAAGTCGAGCGATGCTGTGTCGGCGGCGGTGTACAGCGGCGACACGGCGATGCCTTCGGGCGTGTCCCAGGTGAGGGCGTCGAGGTCCTTGCCGGTGTCGGCGACGACCTGACGCCGCCATGCGGCGGGATCGCTCGGCACCGCCGAGGCCCCCAACTCGACGGTCGTGAAGTCGGGGATCATCGGGCCTCCATCAGCCCGAGCACGCCGAGGGCCCGGCGCAGCGCGTCGAGGACGTCTCCGCCGGCGAAGACGAACTCGTCGACGCCCGCGGCGGTGAGGTCGGCTTCGAGGCCGTCGGGCGGTCGGCCGGCGAGGTAGACCCGTTCGGCACCCGCCGCCGTGAGCGCGGCCGCGGCGGCGACACCCGACTCGCGGTAGCCATCGTCGGACGAGCAGAGCACAGCCAGACGTGCACCGGAGGCCACGAACGCCGCTGCCGCCGAAGCGGAGTCGGCGAACCCGTCGTTGCCGATGGCCTCGATGCCGGCGACCTCGAAGCAGTTCTTCGCCCAGGTCGCCCTCGCGGTGTGCACCGCGACCGGCCCGAGGTTGGCGAGAAAGATGCTCGGCCTTCCACCGGGAGCGGCATCGGCGGCGTCGCGGAGCTGCTCGAACGGCGCCGCGAGCCGGCGCAACGGCAGCAGCTCGACGGTCGAACCCGGAGTCTCCAGCGTGGGCCGCAGCGGTCGCGGGGAACGGACGAGCGGCGCGGCGTGCACATCGGGGAACTCGCTGACGCCAGTGATCGCCTCCTTCCGCCGCGCCAGGCCCTCCAGTCGCGTCTTCCACCGCTCGCGGAGGTAGGTGTGCACCTCGCCGGCAACGAGACGCGCTCCGATACCCCCACCTCGCTCGAGGTCCTGGAACCGCGACCAGGCCCGTTCGGCCATCTCGTCGGTCAGCGACTCGACGTAGTGCGAGCCGCCCGCCGGATCGATCACCGAGGCCAGATGGGACTCCTCGATGGCGAGCAGCTGAACGTTGCGCGCCACCCGACGGGCGCTGTCGTCGGTGGCACCCAGCGCGGAGTCGAACGGCGACACGGTGATGGCGTCGGCTCCCCCCACTCCGGCGGCGAGGCAGGCGACCGTCGCCCGCAGCATGTTCACCCACGGGTCTCGCTGGGTGTACATGGCGGCCGACGTGACGACATGTTGATACTGGCCGCGCGTGGCGAGCGACGCGCCGCTCGCCTCGGCCACCCGACCCCACAACCGGCGGGCGGCGCGGAGCTTGGCGATCGTGGCGAACTGGTCGGCGGTCGCGGTGAGGGTGAACTCGATCTGGCCGAGCGCGGTATCGATGTCGAGCCCAGCGGCCGTGAGGGCTCGCAGGTAGGCGACGCCGGTCGACACCGTGGCTGCCAACTCATCGACGTCGGTGGCCCCGGCGTCGGTCCACACGGTGCCGTCGACCGCCATGGTGCGGACGAGCGGCAACCGCTGGTGCACGTCGGCCGCCGTAGCCGCCGCGCCCGTCATCGCGCGATCGAGGTCGACCCGCAACGCGCCGTGGCGAGCGAGCACCCCGACCGGATCGAGGCGGAGCGACCCTTGCACCTCCGACGCCGGTGCATCGCTCCTGTCGGCGACGGCGAGGAACGCCAGCGCCACCTCGCCGAGCAATGCGCCGCCGTCGAGGGCGACGGTCGCGGCGTCGAGGCGGACGTCGCTGAGCGTCGGTGCTACGTGCGCGGGAGCGTCGAAGCGAAAGG